>JBAVQC010000286.1:0-2872 GCA_049693715.1 Acidobacteriaceae bacterium
CCCGCAGGGACGGCTGAAAATAGGCAACGACGTAATCCTGGACAACCTTCAGCCGTCCCTGCGGGACTAAACTCCTAAACCCTGGTTCTCACACACGCTCTTAAGCCTCGGCGATCTCGGTGATTGCTTGATTGGTGGTAGCAAGACTCTCATCCTTCAAATTGAGAAGCCAGGCGAGGTCATTGGTCTGAGTGCGATGATGTCCGGAGTTCCTCTCCGGGATCGCGCAGTTTTCCGCGCCAACCCACGCTTCTTTTACAATCCAGCTTGCCATTTACAATAATCTTGCTAATCCCACGGGCTCATACGATGAGGTGGTAAACGTGCGGTTCATCCTGCAACGGGAAACCTTGGACGAATGATCCTCCAAAGCAAGCTTTCCAATGACGCCCCAAACAACCAGTGGTCTCCTGGTGGAACGTCCAGCAAAAGGGGCGGCCAGTGACCGCGGAGTTGACCAACAGAGACGCATCCGAACATACCCGGGCGCTGTTCAAGAAGCTTTTCCTGGCCTCCCCGGATGCAATTGTCGTAACCGCCATCGATGGCCATATCTCTGCAGTCAATCCTGCAGCAGAACGGCTGTTCGGCTACCCCGAGACAGAGCTGATAGGGAACCTTGTAGAAATTCTCATACCCGAAAGGCTTCGCGGGCGTCATCCGCAGCACCGCGGTACCTATGCCGCCGCGCCCAGCGTGCGCCCGATGGGAACCGGTCTCGAACTATTTGGGCGTCGCAAAGATGGAACTGAGTTTCCGGTCGACATCATGCTTAGCCCGGTCGAGGAAACTGGCGAAACCTCCATCTTGACGGTCATCAGGGACATTACGGAGCGCAAGCAGGCGGAGGTTGCCCTTCGCCGGAGTGAAGAGCGTTTTCGCCTGCTGGTGGAAGGCGCCAGGGATTATGCGATCTTCATGCTCGATCCTGAAGGAAGGGTGGCTACCTGGAATTCTGGCGCGGAACGTATCAAGGGGTACGGGGCGGAAGAGATTCTTGGCGAGCATTTCTCGATTTTCTATCCACAGGAAAGTATCGAACGGGGAAAGCCACAGCACGAATTGGACGTAGCCGCCGCCGAAGGTAGATTCGAAGACGAAGGATGGAGGATTCGCAAGGACGGCTCACGTTTCTGGGCCAATGTGATCATCACCGCCTTGCGCGGGAAAAACGGTGAGCTCGTCGGATTTTCCAAGGTCACGCGCGATTTCACCGAGCGCAAGAGTGCCGAAGAATCGCTGGTTCTTGAACTCAGCAAAGCCGTACTGGCCAACCCGGACATTCAGCAGATTTTGGCTGCGATTGAGGCCAGTATTCAGCGGTTGATCCCTCACGAGTATGCGAGCATTGCACTCCATGACCTTAGCAGCCCCGATCAGCTGCAAATGCGGCAGCTGTTTTCAGCGCAAGGACAAAGCCCGGCTCTGGAGGCAATCCTGCCCATTGAAGGAACACCGGAAGGCTGGGTCTTCGTTAACCAGGAACCGCTTCTGATGACCCAAATCGACGATAGGAAAGCTGGTCAACCCGCCTACCAACTTAGGGCGGGAATCAAGTCGGGTTGTTGGGTTCCTCTAAACAGTCGTGGTGAAGTGATGGGCACTCTGTTCATCGGGAGCCGGCACGAGGCTGCTTTTGACCAACGCCATGCCGAGACGCTTCTCCAATCGGCCAGCCAGATCGCCGGGATAATTAAAATCGACCACGGTTTCCGCCGAATCGTCGAGCTCAGCGGCAAGCTAAAAGAGGAAAAACGCTATCTTGAGGAGGAGCTGCGCACAGAATACAACTTCGAGGAAATTGTCGGCGAAAGCTCCGGCCTGAAGACCGTGTTGAAGCAAGCGGAAACCGTCGCTTCAACCGCCGCAACCGTACTGATCCTGGGTGAGACGGGGACCGGCAAGGAGCTGATCGCGAGGTCGATTCATACCATCAGTCCGCGCTGCGACCGGACTTTCGTCAAGCTGAATTGCTCGGCGATCCCTTTGGGGCTATTGGAAAGCGAACTCTTTGGGCATGAAAAGGGCGCCTTCACCGGCGCGATTTCACAGCGAATCGGACGACTGGAATTGGCTCATATGGGCACCCTATTCCTCGACGAGATTGGGGATCTGCCTTTGGAACTGCAGCCCAAGCTCTTGCGCGCTCTGCAGGAGAAGGAGATCGAAAGGCTTGGTGGGCGAAGAACGATCTCCGTCGATGTTCGCCTCATCGCCGCTACCAATCGCGACCTTGCCAAAATGGTCAAGGCTGGTGAGTTCCGCGCCGATCTCTACTACCGCCTTAGGGTTTTCCCGATCACGATTCCGCCGCTACGCGAAAGACATACCGACATCCCCCTGCTCGTCCAGTATTTCCTCAACAAGCACGCCAGACGCATGAATAAGCATATTGCGGCTATTCCTCAGGAGACGATGGCCGCTCTCTGTGCCTGGCGATGGCCTGGCAACGTAAGAGAGCTGGAAAACTTCATTGAGAGGGCCGTGATTCTTACGCCCGGATCAACTCTGCGTGCTCCCTTAGCCGAGCTGGAAGAGCTTGACGAGGAAACGTCACCGACATCTGACCCGAACTTTAACGCGGCGGAGCGGGAACACATTCTTCGTGTCCTGAAGGAGACAAAGGGAATGATCGGCGGAACTGGCGGGGCAGCGGAGAAGCTCGGACTCAAGCGGACGACATTGAACTCCAAACTTAGAAAACTGGGTATAGAGAGAAGCGACTACACTTAGAGCTTGCTGCGTCCCTGGGCTACTCCGTCAGGTTGATCGCACTATTCAAGAAACTACTTGCGGCCCCCGCTGGTTGAATCACCGGCGACGAAAAAAAAGTCCCGGCGCCAACACTTAACTCCAGCCCCCTGGATCTAAT
>JBAVQC010000287.1:0-2045 GCA_049693715.1 Acidobacteriaceae bacterium
ATGTCTCCGTACGTCAATCCTTAAGCAAGGTGACCCACTAACTGGAGAGCCGGATGCGGGAGATCCGCACGTCCGGTTCGGAGGGAGGGGGAACTCCGGTTCTCCCTACCCCTATACGTTTGGCCCCGGCCCTACGGGCCTGTTTCCGTTCTGCGATTTGTTTTTGCGTTCTCACACACGCTCTTCAGGCCCTGCGGTACATCGTTTAATTACACCACCCGGCAAACCTGCTCATTCAAACGCAGCCGCCATCTGGTCCTGCTCCGACCGCCGGATGCGCAGAGCATCCGCCTCGCCACGCCAGGTCTTTACCGCCGCGGCCACCTCCGCGATCAAGCCATCCGCGGCCTTCAGACTGAGCGCGTACATCTTGTGAGCAGCGCGCGCGATCTCTACATCGCACGCAGTCTCTGTTTCATTAATTGCCAGCGTCAGGTCGTCCCGCTCGATCGAGGGATTGATGTCATACGCAGGCGAGAGGCGAACTCCGCGATCCTCGATAAAGAACCCGTGGTTCCGCAGATGGTCGTCGGTATTGTGGATCAGGATACTGAACACAATCCGGCGAAACAGCTGATGCGTATCGCCCAGCGTATCCGCACCTTGCCGCTGCAACAACTCCACCAACTCCAGGTAGCTTGCCCCTGGTTCGCCGTCACGCCGCTGGGTAAGCGTCATCGCGGATACAAAAGCCCTCCTGCCTGCGCCGGCAGCGCGATCGAATCGCTTGACCAGAAATGTCGATTGGTCGCCAGTATCCAGCAGTCGCGCCGCCGGCAAACAGATGCCGCACTTCGCAGCCAGCCGGTGCGCCAGCATCTCCCACGCGGCCATATTCCGTGTATCCGCGCGGCTGGGAAATTTTGCAATGGAAAGAGCTCCCGCTTCGTCGCGCACCGAAGCTTTAGGACGAGCGCCGCCGAGGGAAGACCCGGGCGCCAGCAACTGATTCAGCCATCGTGCGTACTCCGGATTGTCTTCCTCATCGATATGCTGTTCCAGGCCTTCACTCGCTGCCTGGAGTTCACGGACCGAAGTGATGGGAGGAGCAGCCATGCGGGCGTCGCTATCAATAAACTCGCCACTGCCGAGGGATCGCAGGCGAAGGGCGCCCAGCCGGGTTTCATCATGAACTCCCAGCAGATAATCCCACTCGGTCAACCGCCGCGCCGTCCGCACCTCTTGCCTGGCTCGAAGATTCTCCCTCCGTTGCATCAACAAACGCCCCCATCGATCAGGAGCGGAGTCGAGGAAAACCCCAAAGTTACTGCGAGACTGTGCCGGGTACTGTGCCCCCTTCAGCAACTGCAGATCAGGATCGAACGCGAAGGCTGACTCACTGGCCAGCCATTCCGGGGCATACTCGAAGGAAAACACTTCCTGCCGGCCGGAGCTTTGGGCGTGCAGTGTCCCCATCAGCGCGGGGCCACCCATCCCCTCTGCGTCGACGTAGACCAGCACCGATTTCTGCCGGCCGCTCATTCTTTTTGACCGGATTTACGTCGCGGCGCCCGTGCCCGCGTTCCGAGCTCAGCGTCCTGCAGTTTGCGTCCAAGTTCGTCGTCAGTGGCGAGACGGTTCACATCCTGTTCCAGCCGGAGTACCTGCATCACACGCGCATAGTTGCCGAATGAAACTCCAGGGTCGCCCTGTTCGATTCGGGACAACGTAGCCCGGGCAATGCCGGCACGCAGCGCCACCATGTCTGCCGAGTAGCGGCGGCGCAAACGCGCGGCTTTTAGCCTCGCTCCTAAGCCGTCCAGTATCCTGGCAAGCGCGGGCAGAATGGTATCCGCTCTTTCCTTCATAACGTCTCATATTATACACATTAAACCGCTATACCGCATATTTAATGAGACATTATGCCGCTAAAAACACGGCAAGAAAGAGGGTGTTTCTACCGCCGCTCGCCTCCATTAGGCCTCTGTGGTCCCGGCGGCCGGGTCTGCGGGCCCGGCGCCGGGGGCCGGTTCGGGGCAGAAGTGGGCCGGCTTTGTTGTGGAGGCCTGTTCTGCGGCGCGGGACGAGTCGAAGTGGGTCGGCTC
>JBAVQC010000288.1:0-7850 GCA_049693715.1 Acidobacteriaceae bacterium
TCAGCGAATTGATTCTCATAAAATGCTATTTTTTTCTTGACACTATTTTTTTGGGATTCTATACATTCGTTAACTGCAAAGTATCTCTTGCAGGTTCGATGTCGACTCGACAAAGGGAGAATAGAAACAATGGCAACCAAGAAAGCAGTAGCAAAGAAGCCAGCGAAGAAGGCAGCCAAGAAAACTGCAAAGAAGAAGTAAGCAGGCAACGTAACAGGCAACACAATCGGGGGACGCCAAAAGCGTCCCCCGAAGTGTTTTTGGTTAAGGCGAATTCCTCAGTGTTTATGCGGCTTCAGCGCACATTGCGACGGATCGGAAAGTTTGTGGAGGGTGCGCGTGTCGCAGCGGCGCCGGCTGCGATTTCGCTCGATGGCAACCATGCGCAGCGAATTCCGTGTTCTCCCTTTTCCCGATTTCGCGGCTGGGTCAGGGGCGGCGTCTCTCCGAGGGCGCAGGCAAAAGCATGGGAAGCGAGCTTGGCCGGAGGCGAGCACCCGGGGTTCCTGCCGGAGAAAGCAGTGCCCCTCTTACCAAAGTGGTACTGGGTCATGCCACCTTTAGATGAGGGGGTAAAGCGATGACGAGAAGACGGTGGATCGCCGACGATTGGGACGACCGCAGCGCTTCCCTCAAGGGCGAGCAGGCTGCTCACCTGATTCGCGTACTGCGCGCGCAGGCCGGCATGGAATGTGACATGGTGGCGGGGGATCGCGTGTGGCGTGCGGTGATTTCCGGCGTGAGTGGAGATGCGGTGCGCTTCACACTGCTCTCCGAGGTAGAAGCCGATCCGGCACTTCCGGTAACGGTTCTGCTCTCAATCTTCAAGTTCGATCGCCTGGAGTGGATCATCGAAAAAGCAACCGAGCTGGGAGCGGAGAGGATTATTCCCATGATCGCGCGGCGGAGTGAAAGGCATCTGGCCCAGGCCGCGCCAGCGCGCGTGGAGCGTTGGCGCCGGGTAGCCCGCGAGGCGGCGAAGCAATCACGCCGATCGGACGTGCCGGTGGTAGAAGATGTGATTTCGCTGAAGTCGGCAGTGAGTATCAGGCCAGCGCATCCAGGGTTGAGTCTTTTGCTGGCCGAGCAGGAGCGCTCACAAACTTTGTACGCCGCCATGCAGACAGCGTTGCAGCAACCCACCATGGAAAGCCCGGCAGTGCACTTCGCCGTAGGACCGGAAGGCGGGTGGACCGCGGAGGAAGAAGCGCTGTTCACGTCAGGGGGCTGGCAGCCGGTGAGTTTGGGTCCGCGCATCCTACGCGCCGAGACGGCAGGGATCACCGCCATGGCGGTGATCGCCGCCATGCTTGGGTGACCTGCAACAGAGAATGGTGTGAGAACCAGGCTACGGTTTGGTTTTGTATCAGGGCACGACTTTAGTCGGGCCGTAAAGAATGAAAAGAGAATTGGGCTTCAGCCCCTGCTAGGGTGTCTCCTGTCCCAAATACTTTGTCCGGAGAGAGAGTTCTGGGCGAATAAAAACACCCAGGGGCTAAAGCCCGGATTTTGCTAAGACTTTTACGGCCCGACTGAAGTCGTGCCCTGATACAAAGCATCAGAGCCGTGACTTGGGAAAAACTCGCCTGAAAAACGCTCCCTCAGCAGCGACTAGCTGAAGAGGTCCTTCATCTTGCCCAGCAGGCTGCGGGAGGTGGGCTTGTTCTCGACATGCATGGTCTCGCCGAGTTGGCGAAGCATATCACGCTGTATCTTCGACAGCTTCTTGGGCGTCTGCACCACAACCTGCACGACCAAGTCTCCTCGGCCGTGTTCGTTGAGATGAGGAACACCCTTGCCGCGGAGGCGAAACTCCTTGCCTGACTGCGTGCCCTCGTGGATCCGCAGCGTGGTGTCGCCTTCGAGCGTCGGTACCTGAATCTCATCACCCAACGCAAGCTGGGGAAAGGAAACGAAAATAACACAATAAAGGTCGTTGCCATCGCGTTCGAAGAACTCGTGTGCTTTTACCGACAGCACAACATAGAGATCTCCCTTGGGTCCACCCGAACGCCCGGCGTCGCCCTCACCCTGATAGCGAATGCGGGTTCCATCTTCGACGCCAGCCGGTACGCTGACGCTGATGCTGTGGCGGCGGTCAGTAAGCCCAGCACCATTGCACTGCAGACAAGGATGGGTAATCACCTGCCCCGCCCCATTGCAGATGGGACAAGTGCGAGCAATGGAGAAAAAACCCTGCTGATAACGAACCTGTCCACGGCCAGCGCATTGTTGACAGGTCTCGGGCCCGCGGCCGGCCGGCGCCCCGGTTCCCCGGCACTCGGCGCACACCTCGGCGCGGCGGATCTGGATTTCTGTCTGCTTGCCGAATGCGGCTTCCTCAAACTCAAGCGAGAGATCGTAGCGAATGTCGCGGCCGCGTTGCACCCGTCCATTGCGACGGTTGCCCCCCATGTTGAACATCTCGCCGAAGAAGTCTCCGAAGATATCTCCTACATCAGCGGCGGCAAATCCCTCGAAGCCGGATGCACCCGCGCCACCGACTCCCGCGTGCCCGTAACGATCGTATGCAGCGCGCTTTTGCGGATCAGAGAGCACCTGGTAGGCTTCGCTCGCCTGCTTGAACTTCTCTTCCGCCTGCGGATTATCCGGATTGCGGTCGGGGTGAAACTGCATCGCCAGGCGCCGGTAGGCGGTCTTTAGCTCCTGATCGTTGCAGTCGCGAGAGACGCCGAGAAATTCGTAGTATTCGACTTTGGTCACTTTGGATGTTGGACTCATGCTTCTTTCTGTTGCGGATTGTTTACCACGCGAACCAGGGCGGGACGAAGCAGGCGGTCGCGGATACGATATCCGCGGCGAACTTCATCGAACACCTGGTGGTCGGGAAGGTCAGTGCGATCGACACTCTCGAGCGCCTCGTGGACGCGGGGGTCAAACCGTACTCCCACCGTCTCCACCGGCTGCACATTGAGCGAGCGCAGCACCTCTTCCATTTGTTTTACGACAAGTTCAAGCCCGCTGCGTAACTGCTCCAGTGAGCCAGAGGATTTCAGGGCCAGGTGAAAATTATCCAGGACGGGCAAAAACTGCTCGACCGCACCGGAGACTGCGAAATCGCGGAAATCTGCCCGTTCGCGGGCGTCCCGTTTGCGGGCATTCTCAAACTCCGCCTGCAGGCGAGCCAACCGTTCTACGGCTTGGTCGCGCTCCTGTTTCAGGCGATCGACTTCGCTTTGCAGAAGGGCTGTAGCCTCTGCGACGCCATTAGAGGGTGCTTCCCGGTTTTCGACTCCGGCCTCGACCCCTTCGGCGGCGGCATCGACGGTTTGCGTTTCGTTAGGTTCAGTGACTTTGCGTGACATAGTGATCGGGTGAAAGCCTTTCGCTTAACTCTGATGCTGAATCGTTAACAACGATGCAGATTGGCCGAACGCTATCGCGAGGCTCTACACCTGTGGGAGAAAGCTCTATTGCGTTGGTAATATGCGATCAGAAAGCTGGGCGATGAAAGACACAGCATTGATCGTTTCCTGGTAAGCGATGCGCGTAGAACCAATCACCGCGACCGTCCCGAGGCTCTGCGTGCCCAGTCGTGCCGGAGCTCCGATGAGAACCAGATTTCGCATCTCCGGAATCGTTTCCTCCAGGCCAACCACCACGCGCACTGCTTGCTGGCGGGCATCTACATACGCGTCCAGCAACTCGATCAAGCGTTGCTTGGTTTCAAGTGCACTGAGCAATCCGCGCAAGCGCTCTCCGTCCGAATGCCCGGCTACCAGGTTGGCTACCCCCACAATAAATATGGATTGCACTGCAGTGTCCTGTTCCAGTGCACCCTTGCGGCAGAGTTCGTCAATCGAACGCATGATCTGGTCGTATTCGCTGCGTTCCTGCTCCATGCGCTGGGCGAGCTCAGCGCGAATGCGCTCGATCGACCAGCCGCGGAAGTTCTGGTTCAGAAAAGCGGCCGCGGTCTCCAGCTCAGTCAGGGAGAGGTCACGGTCCAGAGTCAATACGCGATCCAGCACCACTCCGGATTTGGTGACCACGACCGCCAGTACACGGCCTGCGGAGATCCGCGAAAAATGAATGTGATCCAACCAATAGGTCTCCGCCTGCGCCGCCATCGCCACGCCGACACCACTGGAAATCAATGCCAGCACGTGCGACGTTCGTTCGAGAAACTGTTGCCGGCTGCTCACCCCGGCGAAGCTGTCTTCTATCTGGTCTCTGCGTTCCTGGGCGAGCGCTATCGGCGCCAGACGGCTACTCCCGTTGAGCTGCTCGACATAGAGGCGAAAAGCGCTTGCCGTGGGGCAGCGGCCAGCCGAAGTGTGGGGCTGCTCGAGCAGGCCCGCATCTCCAAGCGATGCCATCACGTTGCGAATCGTCGCCGCGCTCATTCCATCCTTATTATCGAGCTGGCGAGCCACGGTTTGGGAGGCAACCGGCTCCCCGGTCGCGATATAAAGTTCGATGATCGCGTTGAGGACCAGCCGGTCGCGGGGGCTGATCCGAAGGTCGGAAGACATTGTCCACCTGCCCTAAGGCGCTCATTCCACACTGGTTTAAACTCAAATCAGCGCAGACTCTCCAGATCTGATTCTAGAAGCTTGAGTGTAACACTGTCAAGATAGAGGTGGGCTCAGCTTATCTCGAAGATGTTCTCGTCTTTTGCTGACTGAGCGAGCGCGCGCTCGGCAAGTTTGCGCGCTATCTCAAAGAATTGCTGGGCATGCGCGTTGCCCGCTCCCGCTAGCACAATGGGTAATCCGTTGTCGCCTCCGTGCCGGATCTCCGGATCAAGTTCGATC
The DNA here is from genome assembly GCA_049693715.1 of Acidobacteriaceae bacterium. Classification (GTDB taxonomy): domain Bacteria; phylum Acidobacteriota; class Terriglobia; order Terriglobales; family Acidobacteriaceae; genus PALSA-350. The sequence continues at coordinate 4,779 of JBAVQC010000288.1, forward strand.
GACCCCAGGAATGCCAGGTTGGCTTGCTTGGCGAGCCGCTCCGCGCCACCCCGGGAAAAGATGTCGATTACCTCATGACAGTGGGGGCAGGTGAACTGGCTCATGTTCTCCACCAGGCCCAATACTTCGACATTGACCTGATGGAACATCTCCAATGCCTTACGTGCATCCTGGAGTGAGACGTCGGATGGGGTAGATATGATGACCGCGCCGGTGAGCGGAACGGTCTGCACCAGGGATATGACGACGTCTCCGGTGCCCGGGGGGAGATCGACCAGCAAAAAATCCAGTTCGCCCCACTGCACCTGCTGCAGAAACTGGCGAATGATCTGGTGCAACATGGGGCCGCGCATCACCAGCGGCTTATCGCCGGGAGAGATGAAACCGACCGAAATGAGTTTGACGCCATGAGAGATCAAGGGCTCGATCTGATTGTTTTCGAGTACCCGCGGCTGCTGGCTGATGCCCATCATGAGGGGAACGTTCGGACCATAAATATCAGCGTCGATAAGCCCGACGCGAAAACCCATCTTGACCAAGGCCGCGGCCAGGTTGACGGCGAGTGTGGTCTTGCCGACTCCGCCCTTACCCGATCCCACGGCGATAATGTTCGCTACACCCGGCAGGGTCTGTGGCCCCGGCGGCGTTTGCATGTGTGCCATATGAATCCCCTTTAAGAGCCGGCGCGCGCGTTCAGTTTGCGCTCGCGCTCGTGTTGGCTTAGTTCGCGGCGCCTTCCAGCGTCATGGTAGCGGCGTTTGTCCTCTTCCGTTTCCGGTTCCAGCGGCGGAACCCGGACGCGGCGCCCCTGGGGGTCAACCGCAACAAAGGTAAGATACGCCGATGCGACATGACGTAAGGCGCCGTCGACGGTGTGTTCCACCCACACCTTCACGCCCACTTCCATGGAAGTGCGGAAGGCGCGGTTGAGAGTGGATTTTAAAATCAGCAGGTCCCCGACATGAACCGGCGCGATGAAGTCGATGTGATCCATGGAAGCAGTGACGACATGGGCGCGGGCGTGACGATAGGCCGCTATGGCGCCCACCAGGTCAATGTGGTGCATGAGCCGCCCGCCCAGCAGATTGCCCAGCGTATTGGCGTCATTTGGCAAGACCAGCTCCGTCATCTCAGACCGCGAGTCAGCAACTTTGCGGGGCGGAAGCGCAGGTTCAACACTCTCCATAGAATTCAGTGTCGACAATTGCGTCCGTGAATGCAAATCAAGAGCAGAAATGCGAGCGCGGCGAGCAAGGCATACGGTAAAAGGAAGTCATGGACAAAATTGCGATGCTTACACAAATCCTGGAGCAAAACCCTTCGGACGCATTTGCCCGCTATGGGTTAGCCATGGAGCATGCCAACCAGGGCCAGACAGAGCCCGCCCTGACAGAGTTCGACCGGTTGCTTTCGACTCATCCCGATTACACTGCCGGCTATTTCATGGCGGCGCAAACGCTGGTGAAAGCCGGCCGCACGGATGAGGCAAGGGCGCGCCTCGAACAAGGCATTGCCAGCGCGCAACGGACGGGCAACCACCACGCGCTGAGTGAGATGGAGGCGCTGCTGATGGAGTTGGAGTGATTGCCGATGCCATCAAAACCAGCACCTTGACAATAGGCCGCGTCGCCCCAAAGGCGAGCATAATAACAAGAGAATGAAGATACCCCTATTTCCTTTGGAAGTAGTGCTGTTTCCCGAAGCAGCGCTGCCGCTGCACATTTTCGAAGACCGTTATAAGGAGATGGTGGGCGTTTGCCTGGCGGAGAAGATTGGGTTCGGCGTGGTTTGTGCGCAGCGCGAAGGGCTGGCCGTGGTGGGCTGCACCGCCGAGATCGTGCGCATTCTGGAGCAATATCCCGATGGACGGCTAGACATCCTTTGTCAGGGAGCAAATCGTTTCGAGATTGAGAACCTTGACAACTCCCGCAGCTTTTTGCAAGCAGAAGTTGATTTCTTCGGTGACGAAGGTCTGCCTGCCACACGGGCCAAGCGCGAGCAGTGCACCGCATTGCATTTTGAAGTGCTGGAGTTGACAGGTGGTGAAAAGACTCACCTGGCATTCGATCTGGATGAACCGGTTGCCTTTCGGCTGGCGTGGGCATCGCCCACTGACCTTTCTTTCCGCATTGAGTTATTGGCCATGCGATCCGATGCGGAACGCACAGAACGGTTGATTGCCCTGTACTCAGCCATGCTGCCCAAACTCCGCCGGGGCGCGCAAGCGAGCAGCGTTGCGGGCCGCAATGGACACATCATGTAGCAGGTTTGGCCAATGGTGTAAGGTGATCCATAGGGGCCCGGCAGCTTTCTCAGCGCAGCAAATTCGCTCCAAGGAGCTAACATATGTCTTCTCCTCTTCCGCAGACTCTGGGCGAGCTACAAAGCAGCAAAGAGTTCTACGAAGCGCGGCTCAAAAAACGCAGCGTCAAAAACGAGCTGCGCGAGAACCTGATCGCCCGTCTTAAAGCCAAGCAAACCATCTTTCCCGGCATTGTGGGATATGAAGATACGGTTGTGCCGCAGATTGTCAACGCGGTGCTCTCTAAACAGAATTTCATCCTGCTTGGACTGCGCGGCCAAGCCAAGAGCCGCATTCTGCGCGGGCTGACGGAACTGCTCGATGAGCAGATGCCCTATGTCGCCGGCTGCGAGATACGTGACAACCCGTACCATCCGCTATGCAAGCGCTGCCGCGATCTGATCGCGGAAAAAGGTGCGGCCACGCCCATCGCCTATCTACCCCGGCAGGACCGCTATGTGGAGAAACTGGCCACCCCGGACGTAACTGTGGCAGACCTGGTCGGTGATCTTGATCCCATCAAAGCAGCGCGCGGGGGGCAGGACTTGTCGAACGAGTTGACCATGCACTATGGTTTACTCCCCCGCGCCAACCGCGGAATTTTTGCCATCAACGAGCTTCCCGATCTTGCCGGCAAGATCCAGGTGGCCCTGTTCAACATCATGCAGGAAGGCGATGTGCAGATTAAGGGATATCCGGTTCGCCTGGAACTGGATATTGTTCTTGCCTTCAGCGCCAACCCCGAGGACTACACCGCCCGCGGCAAAATC
>JBAVQC010000289.1:0-9246 GCA_049693715.1 Acidobacteriaceae bacterium
CTGGTGTGCCGCGCAGGGCTTCGAGCGCCATGGCTCCGGCCAGGTCGAAGAGCCGATTCAGGCGCAGCGCCCGCAGCACAGCGAGACCGCCGACTGCCGCCATGGCCTGGGTTCCGTTGAGCAGCGCCAGGCCCTCTTTGGCTTCGAGAACCAGGGGAGCGAGCCCGGCCCTGGAAAGCGCCGCACCGGCAGGTATTCTCGCTCCCTGGTAAAACGCCTCCCCCTCCCCGATGAGCACCAGGGCCAGATGTGCCAGAGGAGCCAAATCCCCGCTTGCTCCCACCGATCCCCGGGCTGGGATGACTGGGTGGACGCGGCGGTTGAGGAGGCCGGTGAGCAGGTCGATCAGTTGGTAGCGGACGCCGCTTAATCCTTTGGCGAGTACATTCGCGCGCAAAAGCAGCATAGCCCGGACCTCGGGCTCTTCCAGCGGCTCGCCCACCCCACAGGCGTGGCTGCGCACCAGGTTGCGCTGCAATTGCTGCAGGTCTCCTGTGCTGATGCGCACGTCGGATAATTTGCCGAAGCCGGTGTTGATGCCGTAGGCGGTTTCGTTGCTGGTGACGATGCGCTCCACCACGGCTTGCGATGCCGCTATACGCGGCCGCGCCGCGGAAGCAATCGCGGCGTCCATCGATCCATTGGCTACCAGGTTGATCTGTTCGAGCGAAAGGGGCCGGCCGTCGAGCTCCAGGACGCCCAGGGAAATGCCGGTTGTCATGCTGACCATGGTATGAGGTTGGGCGGATGTAGGCCAGTGGACGCGAGGAGTGCGGTCTCAAAGACTGCGGCCAAGAGCGGTCGGAGAGGAAGTCTGCCGGCTTTTCGTCTGGGCGTTTACTCGTTACTCCTCACCGTAACCCCGAATTTCTCGCCATCTGCGTTTTCCCTGTTGCGTTTCGTGTGTTTCCATCAGAAACTGCGGAGGAAGAGCTTAAATGGGGATTTGGTAACGTATGCATCCAACGGCTTTGGAGAAGAGTGGGTTCACGACAACTCTCAACATGGCCCTCAGCTCGACCTCTCCTGAGCGGTCGGCCGAGTTGATGCACCGCAAGCAGCTTGCCCGATTCGGTAAGTGGTTGTATCGATTGGGTTTCGTGCCCGGCACCGCAGGGAACCTTTCGGTTCGCCTGGGCCCCGATCGCATTCTCGCTACGCCGACCGCGATGAGCAAGGGCCTGCTCAAAGCTGCCGATATGGTGGTGGTGGACATGCAGGGTCGCCGAGTAAGCGAAGGCCGAAACGTGACCAGCGAGATTGGTATGCACCTGGTGATTTACCATCAGCGGCCAGATGTGCAGGCCGTGGTCCATGCCCATCCGCCCATCGCTACCGGGTTCGCCTCCTGCGGATTGGCGCTCGAGGAACCCCTGTGCTCCGAGATCATCATGTCGCTTGGTTCCATTCCCCTGGCGCCGTACGCGACCACGGGGACGGAAGAGGTTGCGTCCAGCATCCAGCCCCTCATCGTTGACCATGATGCGGTGCTGCTGGCGAACCATGGTGTGGTCACCGCCGGCGACACCTTGCAAGACGCGTTCATGCGCATGGAAACCGTGGAGCACTTTGCCCACATTTGCCTGGTTGCACGCCAACTGGGTTGTCCCCAACCCCTCTCCGGCGATCGCTTGCAACAACTGGAGGAAGCTCGCTCCCGCTACCAGAGGAATGCCGCTCCCGGCCGTTGAACAGCGGCAGTCGATACCCTTGCGACCCATCACTTTCAGGCCGAGGTGGTTCCCGTGGACATCGAGCTACGCCCCCTAAGGCTGGCTGAGATCCTGGACCGGATCTTTCAGCTCTACCGCGCGCGCTTCACCCTGTTTCTCGGGCTTGCCGGGATCAGTACCATCCTCGAGTTGCTGTGGAACCTGATGCAAATAGCGGAAGTCCGCTGGATGACGAGGCACCACCTCGCGCGGCAATGGGCCACCGCTGTATCCACGATCCCGGCCTGGGCAATTTTGTTTGCCGCCGCTGCTCTTTGCCTGGCGGCGACCAACCGGGCGGTGGCAGCGATCTACGATGGCGAGCCTACCAGCATCGTCAAGGCCTTCGCCGCCTTGCGCCGCGGCTGGCTGCGGTATATCTGGGTAAATACGCTGGCATTTTTCGTTGCCTGGGGCTCCATTATCCTAGTCGTCCTGGCGGGGGTCATGGCAACGCTGCTCGCCACCCGCGCCAGGTCACTTGGGCAAGCCAATGCGATCTCCCTGGTGTACGGCGCGGCCGCTTTGCTGGTACTGTTCGCATTGCCTCTGTGCCTGTGGCTAACGGTCAGGTATTCGCTCGCGGTTCCGGCGTGTATCGAGGAAAAATTGGGAGCGCTGCGGTCGCTCAAGCGGAGCGTCTTTCTCACCCGCGACACGAAAGGGCGCATCCTGGTGCTTCTGCTCATCGTGATGGCTGCCCAGGGCACACTCGTGAGCGCGTTCATGATGCCCGTTTTTGCGCTCATGGTGAGAGCCCATGGGCAAGCTTCGCCGGGGATGACCGCTTACACTGTGGCGGTGAGCGCGCTTAGCAGTGCTTTGATCAAGCCAATCTACTCGATTGGGCTGACCCTGTTTTATTACGACGCGCGCGTCCGCAAAGAAGGATTCGATGTGGAGAGGATGCTGGAGCGGTCCTCTGTGGACGCCTCCAACCAAGGGGCGCGATCCACAGGATCCGCAGTGTGATTCGGCGGATCTTACTGGGCGCCCTCATCTTTGCCTTACCTTGCACACTGGGACGGGCTGCAGCCGGCCCTCTGATCAGCCTCCATCCAGCGGAGCTCAGCGACGCACGCTTGCGGCTGGTGGAGATGATGCAGGAACCGGCTTCTCCCCAGGCGAGCGTGTTTGTACCTGGAAATGTTTCCGAAATCCGCCGCAAGCTTGATCGCATTCTCGAGAGCGGGGACTACCCGCCGCCGGAAGCGCCGTCCCGGCTGGAAAGGACGTGGAGCGGCTTTGTGCGGTGGCTGTTGAACTCCATCGTCAAGGCGATGCCCAGCGGCTCTTCGCCCTCGGCGATCTATCTTCTGGAGCTCACGGTGATTGCGATTCCCTGCGGCTTGCTGATCTGGTGGTTTATCCGCCGGCTGCAGATGCAGAGACTGGGTCTTTCCGGCGAGAGTGCCCCTCATGCTTCGGCCCCGTCAGCGCAGGGCTGGCAGGAGTGGCTGGAACAGGGACAAACACTCGGCCGGGAAGGACGCTGGCGCGAGGCTATCCACCATGTGTATTGGGCCGCGATTTCCTGCCTTGAATCGCGCCGCCTGTGGCCGGCAGACAGAGCCCGCACTCCGCGCGAATACCTGGGGCTGTTGAGCGGAAACCCGGAGACACGGGCCGAACTCTCCTCCCTCACGAGATCGTTTGAGCACACCTGGTATGGCGGACAGCCGGCGAGCGAGAAGGATTTCGCCGAGGCCCGCGGGATTCTGGAAAGGATTGCCGCGCGGTGAGATTGCTCGCTGGGATTGACCATCGGGACAAGACGCTGCTGCTAAGTTGTGCCGCATTGGTGGCGATCCTGATACTGTTGTTGGCGTTATTCTCCCCCGGCCAGAACAATGAGGATTTGACGCCGTCCAGCTATTCGACCGCGCCTCATGGTGCAAAGGCCGCATTTGAGCTGTTGCGCCAGTCAGGCTACCGGGTGGAGCGACAGAGCGACTCCCTGACGCAGATCGAAGATCGTGTCGACGAACATACGACTGTGGTTTTCGCTGATCCCTTCCTGGCAAACGTAAATGCTTCGCGTGAAGCGGTGAAGGCGTTGCTGGACAAGGGAGCGCGCATTGTGGTGACCGGCTATGCCGGCGGTCTGCTTGCCCCGGGCAACGCTGTAGAGGCTAACCGCTTTCCGCAATCTGAATGTAACGCCGATGGCAACGGGTTTGGCCCACTCGCCGGTTCGGGCATGGTTCGCATGACGCCGAGTGGCCGATGGAAACAGTCGAATCCCTTGCACCAGGTTGCCTACTCCTGCCAGGGTGACGCCGTCGCTGTTACTTATAAGGCGGGCAAAGGCACGGTGATCTGGTGGGCGGGTGCTCTCCCGCTTGAAAACTCAGGGCTGCAGCAGGCGGATAACCTGGTCTTTTTTCTGAACAGCATCGGGCCGCCGGCGACGACACATGTTTTCTGGGACGAGTCGCTGCATGGTGATTCCCCTTCTTTGTTGTCCTATGCACGGGGCACGCCGCTCGACTGGATCGGATGGCAACTGGTGCTGGTTGTTGCTTTTTTGTTGTGGAGCTACGCCCGCAGAAGCGGGCCACTTCGGCCGGACCCCGTTGTGCCAAGGACGACGCAGATCGAATTCGTGCACTCGCTGGGCTCTTTGTATCAAGCGGCGGGCGCAAACCAGGTTGCAGTGAGCGGCGCCTATCGGCACTTTCGCCAACAGCTCGAACAACGATTTGCCATCTCCGCCAATCGGCCTGCAGAGGCACTGGGCGGAGCTTTATCCCAACATTTCGGTGCTGGCGGCGAGCAGCTGCTCAAGACGCTTGTCGCCTGCGAACAGGCCATCGAAATAGAGAATCTGCCAGCGAAGACTGCGCTCGAAAGAGTGCAGGCGCTGCACGACTGCGATGATTTCATCCATCGACAAATGCGACACATCTAGCCATACTGGGAAACCGTGGAAAAAAACTTATCGGAATTGAAAGCGACCTCGCGACTGCTGCAACACGGCCGGCAGGAGCTGAGCAAGATCATTGCCGGCCAGACCAGCTTTATTGATCAGACGTTAGTTGTGGCTCTTTGCCGGGGGCATGCCCTGATTGAAGGCGTTCCCGGCATCGCGAAAACGCTGGTAGTGAAGTTGCTCGCCCAGGTGCTGGGCCTGGAGTTTCATCGCGTGCAGTCGACACCCGACCTTATGCCCGCTGACATTCTAGGAACCAACGTGTTCCGTAGCGCGAGCGAGGCATTCGTTCTGCACCAGGGGCCGGTGTTTACCAGCTTTCTGCTGGTTGATGAAATCAACCGCATGCCGCCGCGAACGCAGTCTGCGCTGCTGGAGTGCATGGAGGAGCGGCAGGTAACCATCGACCGGACGGGCTATGCGCTTCCCGAAGCATTCACCGTGTTCGCAACCCAGAATCCGATCGACTTCGAAGGCACTTATCCGTTGCCGGAAGCACAGTTGGATCGCTTTTTGATGAAGCTTCGTCTCTCCTATCCGTCTGCTGAGGAAGAACGCGTGGTGTTGCAGCGTCATCATGCCAGTAGCGGGGGTTTGGAATCGACTTCGTTGATACCGGTGGAAGCGGGTCTGCTGGCCGCTGCGCAAGCGGAAGTACGCGCAGTGCGGATCGAAGCCAGTCTCTATGATTACATTCTGTCTGTTGTCCGCCGCACCCGTGAGTGGCCATCCCTCGCGCTGGGGGCGAGCCCCCGAGCGGCTGTCAGCCTGATGCTGGTGGCGCAAGGTTTTGCCGCCCTGGACGGGAGGAATTATCTTATTCCTGATGATGTGAAGCAGGCGGCACTGCCGGTGTTACGCCACCGCTTGATTTTGAAGCCCGAGGCGGAACTGGAGGGCTACGATACCGACCGCGTGATGGGGGAGATACTCGCGGCGGTCGCGGTGCCTGAACAGTGATCTCCCCCACCATGGCCGCGCAGCCTGCACAGTCGCCGGCAGCTGCGGTTCGCCGCTTTTCGTTCGGGTTCACGCAACGGACACTGTTATTGTTGCTGCTGGGTACGTTGTGGCTGGCGCCGGCTTTTTTCGTCCGTGGCCTGGTTTGGGGCGTGGTTGTTTGGGATGCGACGGTACTGCTGTTTGCCCTGATCGATGGCTTGTTATTGCCGCCTCCCGAGCTGATCGAGGCCACACGTAGTTGGATCTCGGCTCCGGCTTTAGGGAGCGCCTGCGAAGTAGAATTAGCGGTTCTTGAGCGCGGCCGGCGGTTGCTCTGGTGCCGAGCGTTGGACGATTTGCCGGCTGCTTTTATGCAGGCGCCGCAGTGGTTGGAACTGACATGCTATCCGGGTATACCGGCGACATTGCGATACACCTTCACCGCCCTTCAGCGGGGTGACCATGCAGCAGGAAAGCTTTATTTGCGCTATCGCAGCGCTATGGGGCTGCTGGAGCGGTGGTCGGCTGCGGATCTAACCCAGACCGTACGCATTTACCCCGCAACTCGAGCGGCGCAAGAGCAGAACCTATTTCTCGCTCGCAACCGGCAATTAGACCTGCAATTGCGCCGGCAGCGTCAACGGGGCCTGGGACGGGATTTTGAAACGCTGCGCGATTACCTGGATGGTGACGATCTCCGCGACATTTGCTGGAAGGCTTCTGCCCGGCGGGGCGCCCTGATCACGAAACAGTACCAGACGGAACGCAGCCAGGCGGTGTGGCTGCTGATCGATGCAGGACGTTTGCTGCAGGCGCGAGTGGGTGGCTATAGCAAGCTTGATTATGCAACCGCCACTGCACTGGCCCTGAGCCAACTGGCCCTGGCCTCGGGCGACCGGGTGGGCCTGCTGGCCTACGGCCGCGAGACCCAACAACTGATTGCCCCCAGGCGCGGTGGAGGGCAGCTTCGCCGGATTCTGGACGCGCTTGCCCTGGTTCATGGGGAAGCGGCGGAAGCCGATCATTTGCGGGCGACCGTGACGCTAAATCGGCTGCAACCCCGGCGATGCCTCGTGCTTTGGCTTACCGACCCTGCCGAGACTTCCATGGAGCCGGAGGTTGCGGAAGGTGCAGCGCAGTTGATGCGGAGGCACCTGGTGTTATTCGTCGCCATCGAACAACGAGATTTGCGTGAGATTGCTGGGATGCGGCCGGAAAATCAACAACAGATGTTCGCCGGGGCCGCAGCGCAGGAGATGGTGCACTGGAGAGAACTTCTGCTGGCCAGGCTGCGCCAGCGCGGAGCCCTTACGCTCGAGACGTATCCGGAGGAGATGACTTCTTTCGTCCTGAACCGGTATCTGGAGATTAAGGAGAAAGCGCTGCTTTAAATCAGGTTGTCGATCCTGGCCGGAATCACGTCGGAAAGGAGAACCGGCGAATCTCTTTTCCTAAACCGTGGTCCGAGGTTCTGGACGGAGGCCTATTGTGAACTAACTTCTTGTCTACCGGGCGTTGACCAGAGCCAGAGCAGCAATAAGGTGAACAGCAGGAACGCTGTGACAAACTTCAACCACACTGGTGCGGAGGAAGGGGACAAAAAGCCTTCCAGTACCCCCGCGATGACAAGCATGGGCACGACCCCGCTGACCAGGCGAACGGACTCCGAGCCGCCCATCGCTAGCGAATGACGGCGACTATAAATGCCGGGGAAAAGCAAACCGTAAGCGAGGCGAAGACCTGCTCCGCCGGCGATGATGATGGCTGGCAGCTCCAGCGAGCCGTGGGCAGCGACGAAGCTCCATAGCTTGATACTCATATGCGCCTGATGACAAGCAGTCGAAATTACACCAAGCAAAACGCCGTTCCAAATGATCATGTACAAGGTCCCAAGACCGGCGGTGATGCCTGCAGCGAAGACCGTAAACGTAACTGCCAGATTATTGGTCATGATCGCACTCGACGCCTGGGGCGCCAGCGAATTCACAGACTCTGTCCACATTTGATGGCGCTCAATGGTCTGCGTCATCGCCGGCCCCAGGAAATGCCTCGCAAATTCCGGGCGCACCACGGTCAGCAGACTGCCTACGACCGCGCCCGCCAGAAACAACATGAGAGACGTGAGTGTGAACGGCAGCAGCTGCCGAAACAACCGGGGGTATTCCCGGGCAAAGAATCGCCATACGTCAAAAAAGTCAGTCTTGCGCCTGGAATAGATGATGGCGTGAGCCTGCCCGAGGAGTTGGTTCAGCTCAACTTCAAGGTTACGTGCACTGCGTTCCTGGCGCAGTGCGGAAAGGTCGCCGGCAATCTGCCGGTAAAGCAACGCCATCTCGCGCAACTCGGCAGGGGGCAAGCTCGCCACACCGCTCGTCTGCAAGGTTGCAGTCAGCGCGCGCAAACGGTCCCAACCAGCTGTACGCTTCTCGATCCAGCGATTGGATATCATGGTGTCCCGATCCACAGGTGGCGGCGATGAGCAACGAAAGCATCGATCTTCGGGATCAGCTTAGCATCGAGACTCCCGAACTGGTAGGTATCGAATTCCCGCTCGCGGGCATCGGCAGCAGGTGTGTTGCCTTATTGGTCGATTACTTTGTGCAGGGCTTTTCTTTTGCCGTCTTCCTGATAGTGATCATTTTGATAATCGCAGCATTGCCCCGCATGCCAACGGCGCAGCAGCCTATGCAGTCAACCGACCCGGGAAAGTGGGCGATCGCGCTGATGATCCTGATCCCTTTTCTGCTCCAGTGGGGTTACTTCGCGCTCTTTGAGGCTTTCTGGAACGGGCAAACCCCGGGCAAACGGATGCTGCGTCTGCGGGTGATCCAGCAGAGCGGCCGGCCGATCGGTTTATTCGAATCGATGGGCAGGAACCTGCTTCGGATAATCGATATGCTGCCCGGGTTTTACCTGGTGGGCGCGGTTTGCATCTTTACCACTCGCCGCCAGCAACGGCTGGGCGATATGGTGGCCGGTACCCTGGTCGTCCACAGCGTTCCGACGGAAACATCCATCCTCCCGGCAGGAACCAGAACCTTCACCGCCGCATCTCTCGAACCATCTCCCCAGCCCGTACTTAAGAAGACTCCAGGACTCCCGGCGGACGGAGTGGCCCGTCTATCGCGCGCAGATCTGCAACTGATGGAGAGTTTCCTGGCACGCCGGCTCGATTTGCCCCTCGATGTGCGAGCGAGCCTGGCGGGTAGGCTTGCCATCCGCATGAAAGAAAAAACCATGCTGGAAGTGCCCTCCGGAGCCAGCAACGAAACATTCCTGGAAGCCCTGGTAGCCGGCCTTCGGGATGCCGGTGGCATGCACTCGTGATCGGCAGCACCTAACCGGAGAGTCCGTAGAGGCGGCACTCACGCTAGCATAGAAGCAGGGAGATCCACGCGGACAAAATGACTACGCAGATTGTCGAGAACAGTAAGGTCCAGAGTTCGGCTCCGCTTCAAGACGGGACAGTGTATCGGGTGCTGATAGCGGTGAGCTTTTGCCACCTGATGAATGACACGATGCAGTCCCTGCTACCCTCCATCTACCCCATCCTGAAGACCGCGTTTCATCTGAACTTTGGTCAGATTGGCTTGCTGACTCTGACTTTTCAGATGACGGCCTCGATTCTGCAGCCTTTTATTGGATACTTTACGGACCGCA
>JBAVQC010000290.1:0-7955 GCA_049693715.1 Acidobacteriaceae bacterium
AGCAGGCCAGGGTTGAGTGCCGCGCCCACGGCGCTCAGATCAGCTTGCGATTGATCCCCAGCCCTTCCGGGCTGGGCTGATGTTTGGACGGCCGGCCCTCCGGGCCTCGCATCGATGGCGACTTGCGCTGTCGTTCCTCTCTTAACTTGCCACAGGCTAGCCGCCTTGCTCCCTATGTACAAAATGTTAAACCACATAGAATCAACAGCAGATTTGGGCCGCGTTTTGTTCATTGGTTTCATGACCTCGCCGCAGGCGAGGTCACCGGCTCGGGATGACAAAGGAGAGGGCGGGCCCAAGGCCGAGTATCAGCGCCAGGAGCCCCGGCGGAAGCGTAAGACCTTCTTGGCCGCGGCGGCTTCCGCGTCGACGGCGCGCAGCTCTTCCTGGGCTTGCGTAGGGGCCAGTTCTCGCCAGGGCGCCGTCTCGGTCAGGAGGGCTTCCGCACCTACACTGTCATCCTGGCCGAGCAACTCGCGAGCAGCGGCGACTGCGGAGGAGGCCTTTTCCCCATAGACTTGCTCGCACCGCCGGCGTAACTGCTTTTTCGTGGTCTCGAGCGACCCCGGGGAATCGGGACTCGCGGGAAGGGCGAGGGCGCGCTTCAGGTCTGCGATGCCTTGGCTGGTGCCCATTTGCGCATAACAGCGCCCAGTCAATGCGGCGAAGCCGGCTTCTGCCTCTTGTAGCTTCCTGGCACGGCCCAGCGCCTGGTCTACTCGCGGCAGCCGCTTCACGCCGGGTGATTGCTCCTCCAGCAGGACCACTGCCTCAGTAAACAACTCTATCCGGGTCAAATTCTCCGCCCGTTGCAACGCAGCATCCGCTCTTTGTTCGATGGCGCTTTGCTTCTGCGTGGCTTCTTCCAGTTGCCGGTGCAGAACCGGCTCATCCACCTGGCGCAGCGCGCGCCGCAACAGCTGCACCGCACTCTCGTAGTCTTCCTCATCGATGAATCGCTTGCCTTGACTGTAGGTGCGCTCGAGAAGTTCCTGGGAAATGCGTTGCGAGGCCGCGGTTTTTGCCAGTTCCAGCAGGCCGTCCACCTCGTACGAGGAGTAGCCCTCGGCCTTGCAGCGCTCCAGAATTTTTACCGCTTCGAGAAAGAGACGATCATCGATCGCCTGGCGAGCCTCCCCCAGCCGTTGCGCCAGGAGTTGTTCCCTCGCCTGCCGCGCCAGGCGCTCAGAAAGTGCAGACTCCAGACCGAACAATTGTTCATTTCCAGGCACCCGTTGCAAAGCCGCTCGAATGCGTCCGACAGCCTGTTCCGGAGGCAACTCCGCGGAAGTCTTGCAAACCTCCTTAACGAAGTGTTCGTCTTCCAGCTGTTTGATGCGAGGTTCAAGATTCATCCTGAGGCGGAGGAGCGAGGGGTCATTAGGAAATTCCTTGAGCGCTTCTGACAATTCTGTAAAAACCAGGCGAAGCTTATCCACGGTTGTGCTCAAAGCCGCCTTCTCTTCCAGCCTGCGCACCATCGACTTGCGTTTCTCGTCGTTCAGCGCGGCGGTAAGTTCATCCTTTGCGCGGAGCACCTCGGTATTGTCTGGTGCGATCGTCCCGGCTTTATCCAGCAACACAAAAGCCTCTTCGTACTCCCGTGCCGCCAGATGTTCCCGGACCAACGTCATCACTTTGCGGAGCTCTTCCTTGAGCCGTTTCTCCTCAATTTCCTGCTCTAACAATCGACACAGGGCGAGTACCTGGGAGTTGTGCGGATCGAGCCGCTGCGCTGTGGCTGCGCGTGCCTGGGCACGTGTAAGTTCTCCTACTTTTCTGGCGTTCGCGCTCTCCGCCAAAAGCTGGGAGACCTTTTCCTGGGTTTGTTTACCCTCAACCACCGATTTCCGTAGTGTGTTTAATGTGTTGCTCGCAGGACTCAGGCCAAGGGCTTCGTCACACAACGCGAGGGCCCGATCCCACTCCCGCTCGCCCGCCGCATGCTCCGCCAGCCTCGCCAGTTCCTGGGCTTTGCGTTCCTTCTCCTGCTGCGTCAATCGCTGATCCACCATCGACAACAGGCGTTTGCCGGCTACATTCTGAGGATCCAGACGCAGCAGCCGGCGGAGGGCGCTTTGCGCTCCCAGAAAGTCGCGTTCATTGACGTGCTGTTCGGCCAGGGCTAACGATTCGGCGATATGGGCGCGCGTGATGCCTTCGGCCACCTCGTGCAAGTCCATCGCCATGTCATCCGCATTGTCATACCGCTCTGCCGAAGACTTGGCCAATGCGCGCGCAACAATGGCGTCCAGAGCGGCAGGACAATCCTGTTCCAGTTGCGAGGGAGGCGGCGGCTGCGTGCGCATGATCTGATCGATCACCGCCGGATAATCAGCATCGAAAGGCAGCCTTCCGGTGACCAGCAAATAGAGCAACACGCCGGCGGAGAAAATGTCAGACCGGCCATCGACGGCTCCGCCCCCAAAACGTTCGGGAGCCATGTAGGGTGGCGTGCCCACCAGCGATCCCGTGCTGGTGATGCTGGTGTCGAGACGGGTTTCATCGCGGGCGATGCCGAAGTCCAGCAACTTGACCGATCCATCTCCGCGCACAATCACGTTCGCCGGCTTGATATCGCGATGGATGACACCATTACGGTGAGCGTAAGCCAGTGCCAGGCAAATCTGCTCGACCACGCTCAGCGCATGCTCCAGCTGGAGGCGATGCCGCTTAATGGCCCTGTCCAGGGGTTCCCCCTCGACGTATTCCATAACGATGTAGGGTTCGCCATCCTGATCGCCGGCGTCGTACACGATCACGATGTTGTTGTGGCGGAGAGCGCCGGTCTGGCTTGCCTCACGGTAGAACCGCTGCAGCATCTCTGCATTGCCGCTGAAGCCCTCGGTCAACATCTTGATGGCCACGATGCGGCCCAAGCGAGAGTCACGGGCGCGATAGACAACGCCCATTCCCCCCCGTCCGAGAATGTCGAGCACATCGTATTTGCCGATCTTCTCTGGCTTTTGCGTGGTCAAGTCAGTTTCCCGTAATTGAGCTCTCGAAGCTTCATCGGCGCGCCGAAGGAATGGCGGCAAATCACGATTTTGGCGATTCACCGTAAGCTCGAAAATTGTAGTTATCCAACAAGAACTTCTGTGCCCTTTTCCTCTCCGGGGTGGCTTGGCCAGCAGTGGAGTTGAGGTAGAGCATATACAACTCGGCGGCTCCATCGTTGTCCGCCTCAGAAGCCTTACGGTCGGCAGTCTGAAGAACGTGGGCCGGCAGGCTGCTCACTTTCTCCTTGGATTCCGTGAGCAGACGATCGCGAGCTTCATTTTCAACTCTTTCGAGGAATTGGGGCTCACTGGGAGCGTTACTTTCCGCGCGCACGCCCATGGAGTCATCTGCCTTTACATTTTCCAGAATCGTGAACGGTTTCTCCTGGGTTTCCAGTATTGGAACCGTGGGGATGATGGTGGCTTCGGAGCTGTCCTGAATGACGAACCCCAGCTCGACGGTCGCCTTGAGATGATTGATTTTCTCGACGTAGGTGTAGGGCGTCTGGACGGCTACATGACGGAACTTCGGTAAGCTGTCCAACTTAACTCTCACCTGGTCGACCTTCTTTTGTTCTTCGTCACATTGCCTTCTTGCCTCCTCAATTCGATTCTTCTTGCCTCCGGCCATTGCGCCCTGAAGGGCCAGTTGCGCGGTGTGCAGAGAGTTATTGGCGCTCTCATATTCACGATCGACCGCGTTCCACTCGTCGTTAATCTGATCCTGCTCAGCAGACCGGTATTTGGACGACTTCACATTCTGCTCAACAGAGTTTGAGACTGTGTGTTGCAGAACATCGCCAACCAGATTGAAGTTCGGCTGCACCTTGGTTTCTTCGGTAGGGCGGACAACTTTGATGTTCAGGCCGGAAGACTCCAGGCCGGCTGCCAGGGAATCCGTGAGCTGGTCCGCGAAAGCGACCGCTTCCCGCCGTGAAGTCCGGTCAAGGAATTTGACCCGAAGGGATAGCCTGGATCGAAGCTGATGAGCTGGGGTGGCGAGCGTCTCCTGGTCACGAATGGCGCCCGCGTCTGCACTGTTGTAGGCCAATGCCTCCTCAAGATAAGCCCAGCCCACATTCGCTCCGGTTCCGTCGGGACGATCGAGGTAGTGCTTTGCCTGGGCCAGGTAATAGTCGCTCAACCGGCCGCCAAGGATCGTCATCCGGTCCTCAATACCAGGGTCGTTGGTGAGTTCATGGCAACGGCTCAGAAGATGGTAAGCCAGTTGAATCTGTGATTCATTCGCCACTCCCTTGATGGGAGTGTTGATTCGTTCCAGGTCCCTCGCTCTTAGCGAAGCTGCCTGGACGTAGCGATCCTTCAGCGCTTCGAGCCGCTCGGCCACCACCTTCTGCTGGGACGGGGTCAAGTCGGCGAGCACTTCGTAGGCTCTTACAAAGTCCTTGTCATCTTCTGCGGCGGCGCTCATGGTGGAAGCGTTGGTGATGGCCGCCTTATCCGTCGTCTCCTGCAGGGTCTGCTGCGAGTTGCGCAGCAGTTCCGCAATTTCCGGCGTTGACTCTACATCTTTCGCCTTTTGAAACTGATCCACCGCGCCCTGGGGATCGCTCTTTGCGCCGTCAGCCTTTCCCTGCTGGACATAATAGGAATAAAGAGCCTGCAGCGCGTTCTGCACCTTGGGGTATTCCTGGGCGAAAGAACGAAGCGGTTTGATCGCTTCATAAGCCTCGTCGGGACGCCGTGCGGATAATTTGTTGGCAAAATCCACCAGGTGGTGATCGAGGTTGGTTCTTTCCTGGATGCAGGCCTGGCTCAGCGAGGCCGTCTCCGGTGACTTTGGGTCCAGACCCAGAGTTTGTTGGGAAATCGCCTCCGCAGCAACCAGGTGGGAATAGCCGGTTGCCTGTTTTTCCAGTGCTTCGCGGTACAGCGCGATCTCGCCCAAGCCCTTGCTGTTGAGGTTCTTGGTCTCGCCGCCGATGGCCTTAGCCAGGGCTTCGGTCTTCTCGTTAGCCGGCGTGATGGCCATCGAAGCGTCGAAGGAAGCCCTTGCCGCCAACAACTTCCCGTAGTTTGGCTGACTGCCCTTCAGCGATTCCTGGTAGGCCGAAAGGGCGGTTTGTCCATCCTGAACGTATAGGGTCGACAGAGCTGTTTTCGCTTCGCCGGAGTGGGGACCGGAGGAATATTTGCTTAAATAGGTCTTCCAGGCTGGAATGGAGCCCGAACTCTGGGCCAGCAGGTATTCCGCCAACTCCGTATCCAGGGTGGCTACCAGGACAATCTTCACCCCCGGAACGACCCGGGGAATGGCGTTGGTAGTGCTGATCGACTTGCCTACGATCTGGCCCTGAAGATCTGTCTGGTCGGCTAGCTCGGAGGGCGTTGCTCCCTCAGCCTTCTCTAATTTCAGGCCGGCTGGGACGACGCACTCAGGAGCTCCCCCGCGGCTGAGGAGAAGAATGCCATCCTTCCCGCGCTCGAGCGTCATGCCGGGGCCCAGGGTCAACTTGGGAAGCTTTCCGTAACTGTTTTTGTTGATGGTCTGCACGCCGGTGCACAGATGCACCTCGTTTTTTGCATTCAGGGTAAAGCCCGAAATCTGGACATACCCCCGCACATCGCCAGTTGGATACACCTCGATCGCTGACAATTCGGGCGTCTTCGCGAAGGCCGAACCTGACCAGAGACCAAGGAGCAGAACCGCGATTGTGATGCGGCAAAATGGTACCCAGCAAACGAAAAACCTTGACGACGCCATACTTCCTCGGCATAGATTTGCTTTACCGCATGAGGAGGCTGCGACCAAAGGGGGATTGACTTAGTAGCTAACCGGGGGAACGACTCCGAAGCTATCATTTCCCGTATTCCGTTTGCAACCAAAGATCTTACCCACACTTCCCTCTCCTCTCCCCTGCGCTTTGCGAGCGAACTGTTACGACACGGATGCCTATGGCGAATGTCACGCAACACGGCCGAACGGCCAAAGATCGCTTTGAGCTGGTGATTCGTCTGCAGCAGTCCAGAGGCAACCAGCCGGCGGATACCGGGCTGCGTTTGCGGGCCCAGGCGCTGCTTAAAGACATCCTGGTGACCAGGTTGGAGGTCGAGGCTGAGATAAACGCGCATGAATATGTGCACACCCAGGGGTTCGACGATTTGGGTAGGGCGCTGGCTGCGAGCCGTGCCATACAGGTTGCCTTTGAAGGCTTCCGCAGCGTGGTTTCGACGGCGCGGGCCAATGTGTCGGTGGTTCTCGACTCGTCGCTACCGGACGAAGCGGTGTCCGGTCAGGCCAGGCTCTCGGTCGAACAGAAAGACTTGCTGGACGTTGCCAAGCCGTCGCAGGTGCTGATTACCCAGGCGTTCTACGACAGGATCGCGGACTACCAGCCGGCTTTGCGTACTTTTCCCTTGCGCGCCGGCGTCTATGAGTTCTTATGGACGAATGAGCGGCGATTGGACGAGCTACAGGCCGAAGTGGAGCTCACGCCGACTTTAATACAGGCCCCGCCGGCAGCAGATTTCGCGGAAACCGTCATCGTCCCGGTGATCAAGGCGCCGCCCCCGGCACCGCGCTGGAAGGAACCGGATCCGAAGCCCTTACCACTGCCCATTCTCGAAATTGACGATCCGCCACAGGCCAGATGGCTGTCTACGGCGAAGATTCTGGTGATCAGCAGTGTCGCGGCGGTCCTGCTGGTTGCCGGCTACCTGGTGTACTCGAACGTGCTTAGTAAGCCCGCCAGGCCTGAGGTAGCAAACGAGGAGAAATCCTCACCGACCCCGCCGCCGTCACCTCCCATGGTGCAATCCGGATCGAAGACGGAGGTCCCGGTCAAACCGAGCGGGCCACAGCACAGCCCAGTGCCGGCTCCCATCAGCACGCAAAAGTCTCCAGTGGCCGCCCCGGATCATCCTCCTGTTATTCCATCGCCGGCGTCCAAGCCGGCGAGAGGCCACAACTGCTCCCTCGATGACGGAGAGATACCCAGTTATCTCAACCTGGCGGAAAGATACAGAAACAGCGGCAAATACGACCGCGCAATTTCGAATTACAACCTGGTGCTCGGTTGCCAACCGGGTAACCGGCAAGCCCAGGCTGGGCTGCGCACAGCGGAGGAAATGGAGAAGTACTCGCACGAGAGGTAGACCGATAAATCAGGCCGATCTCAAACCATTCCCTATCCGGTATGAGTTTGCTCACCTCTGTTTTTTTGTAAAATTCGATAAAATTTGGCTTTTTTCGGCATTAGCGACGATTGCGGGGGCCTTTTCCTATGGAAAACGGCTGCCTAGGTGAGCTGGTGGCGCCCAGAACAGCGTTGAAGCCGTTGCCTGGGCTGGCCCCCGAACGGTCGGCTATCACTTTCCCTTGCTGCACTCGTAGCAATGCCAGCGCCAGAGGTTTTTTGCATCTTTAGCGGTGTTTTTTGGCCGGGTGATAGCCATATAGGAGTGGGTTTGGCGGGTTGTGCAGACCTTCATGCAGCGGTCGATCGGGTCAATTTTTTCCGGTGAGAGTGCCATGCTCGGCAGCAAGTCGAAATATCCGTATCGCCGCCCGTAGTAACGCTGGCAATCCGCCGATGCACACTTAAAAAAGATCGCCTGCGAGAACGAAGACGGCTCAGGACGCATTTTCAAATGATGGCGGTCGCAAAGCGGGACCTTTTCGTCGGGCATGTATCTAGTATGCGCCGAATCGACAGAAAAGGTGGTTTTTGTAAGACGGCCTCCGCACTGAAAGCATGCTTCCAGGTAACCCGCCGGAGTACTACACACTGCCGTTTGAGACGCGCCGGGGCCGCGCAGACGAACAATCAACAGATTTTGAAGGTTGGCCGCTAATCAGCAAGGGCTTGAAGATGGAGGCGCGGGTCGGAATCGAACCGACGCATAAAGGTTTTGCAGACCTCTCCCTTACCGCTTGGGTACCGCGCCATCTTGCACAATTGTAATGCCGGGGCGGCAGAAACCAGTCCGGCAAGT
>JBAVQC010000291.1:0-34987 GCA_049693715.1 Acidobacteriaceae bacterium
CATATAGTCTTAATGAATTAAGACTATATGTCAATGGTGGCTTCGAAGCCGTGGCTGGGTTCGTTTCAAAGGGACTAGCGTGCGATCTCGACACGACGAAGGGACAACAATTCAACGCGCTCCCGCCGGATCGGTCTTTGGAAGACTGCGCGGGTGCTCCTCGTGCAGCTCATGGTGGAGTTCGTCGACTTTGACTCTCGCTTTTTCCAGAGCTCTACGGCCTGCTGCCGTGATGCGGTAGACACGGCGGCGGCGACCGCCCACATTTTTCAGTTCGGAAGTAAGCAGCAAGGCGCGCTCCATTCCGTGCAACAAGGGATAGAGCGTGCCGGGTCCGATCTTGTAGCCGTGGTGCTTCAATTCCTCCATCATGGCTAATCCGAACAGTGGTTCGTGAGCGGCATGAACCAGCACATGGATGCGAATGAGTCCGGTGAAGAGATCTCGTTGATGGATTGACACACCCAAAGGATACCCTGCAAGCAGTCTTGATCATAGTATCGAAGTTCGATGGTATGATTTCATCCAATCGGGAGAATCTTCTCATCTGGAGTGCTGGTTCCTTTTATGCATAGATCATCTCTCGCCATATCCAACGCATTATGGTTTTCGGCCCTCGCTTTATCTGCGATGCCGATCTGTTTATCTGCTCAAGCTGCTGTGTCAGACGGACCCGCTCCCCTCACCTTGGAGCAAACATTAGCGACAGCAAACGCGAACTATCCCGCCATTAAGGTGTCGCAGGCTCAACAGCGAGCTGCGCAAGGGGCGATCGCTGTGGCAAAGACAGCCTACCTGCCACGGACGGACATCCTATGGCAGACCAATCGAGCGACGGCGAATAACATCCTCGGGCTCCTGCTACCGCAGGCGACGATTCCAAGCGTGACCGGTGCTGTCCTCCCCGCCGATCCTAGCCGCAGTGCATGGAATAGTGCGGGCGGCGCGCTACTGAGCTGGCAACCCTTTGACTTCGGTGCACGCGGGGCAAGGGTGGAAGTTGCACGGCAAGGCAGTGAGGCGTCAAAGCAGGCGGCTGCTATAACGCAACTGCAGGTCAGCGCCAATGCTGGGAGCGCCTTCTTTGACCTTGCCGCCGCGGAAAAGCTGGCCACGGTCGCCAAGGCGAATCTGCAGCGATACGAGGCCTTTGACAAAGCGGTGCACGTTCTGGTCGACAATACGTTGCGCCCCGGTGCTGACGCTTTTCAGGCAGACGCGCAGTTGGCGCTCGCCCGCAATCAGCTCATTCAGATTGAGACTCAAGTGGAAGTCAAGAGGACTGCGCTTGCTGAATTCTTGCAAACCAAGCCAACGCAGGCAGAAATCAATGCCGCAGTTCTACTGGCTTCGCTGCCTGACATGGATCTCGCTGGAACGGCAGCCCCAAACCATCCCTTCGTCCGAGAGGAGAACGCCCTCAGTTTGCAGCAGGAAGCTCAAAGGCGGTTCCTGGATCGAAGCTATGCGCCGGTATTCAGTACCTCGGGGGTCGTTTTCGGACGTGGAGCAGGCACCAGTTCCGCGGGCAGTTTTCCCGGAGGAACCGCTGGCTTGGCCCCGGACACTCTTAACTGGGCTGCGGGTGTGCAGGTCTCTTTCGCTGCTTTTGATTACTTTAATCTGCGCGATCAACGACGCGTGCAGGAAGCGAATGTGCAAGCTGAGCATGCTCGCCTCGATCAAGCAGTGAACGATGTCAGCACCGCTCTACAGCAAGCCCAAGCAACGCTGGCAGGAGCCCGAAAGCTCGCCGCGAATACACCGGTTGAATTGACCGCTGCGAAGGCAAGCGAGCAGCAGCAACAGGCACGATACCGCTCTAGCTTGTCTACCGTCGTGGACGTGGCTGCGGCTGAAGGCGTGCTGGCACAAGCGGAAGCAGATGATGCTATTGCGCGACTGGGGGTTTGGCGAGCCGAATTAGGAGTCGCTACAGCCCAAGGCGATCTACAGCCATTCTTACAGTTGTTGCAAAGTCAGGCGAAAGGAAAGTAGCTCCTACATGTGGCTTATTCGTATCGCCCTCCGACGCCCTATCACGATCATCGTTCTGGTTGTTGCGCTAGCCTTCGCCTCAGTGCTCGCACTCATGCGGACGCGGGTGGACATTTTCCCTAACCTCGACCTTCCAGTCATCTATGTCGCGCAGCCGTATGGCGGCCTGAGCCCGCAGCAAATGGAGGGATTCGTCTCGTACTACTACGAGTACCACTTCCTGTATATCAACGGTATCGAGAGCGTGGAAGCGAAGTCGATCCAAGGCACCGCCCTGCTGAAGCTCACGTTTCATCCTGGCACGAACATGAGCGACGCGCTCGCGCAGACCATCTCCTACGTAAATCGAGCGCGGGCGTTCATGCCGCCAGGAACGGTCTCGCCCTTCGTGATCCGCTACGATGCTGGAACCCTTCCGGTGGGCTACATGGTGTTCTCCAGTCCGTCACGCACGCTTGCGGAGATACAGGATTTGGCGCTGAATCGAGTGCGGCCCGTCTTCGCTACTCTACCGGGCGTTTCGTCGCCACCTCCCTTCGGCGGCAACCAGAGGACCATCGTTATTAACGTCGATCCGCAGAAGTTGCAGGCCTATGGCCTTTCGCCCGAAAAGGTCGTGCAGGCGCTCACCAG
The DNA here is from genome assembly GCA_049693715.1 of Acidobacteriaceae bacterium. Taxonomy (GTDB): domain Bacteria; phylum Acidobacteriota; class Terriglobia; order Terriglobales; family Acidobacteriaceae; genus PALSA-350. Next base: position 2,632 of record JBAVQC010000291.1, read on the forward strand.
CGGTAACAGCATTCAGCCGGCGGGCAATGCCGACATTGGAACGACGCATACGCTGGTGACTACCGATTCCACGGTCACCCAGATCAGCGACCTGCTCAGCATTCCCCTGGAACTGGGCTCGGGAGCCTCGGTCTACATTCGCGACGTTGGCAGCGTGTCCGACTCCTCTGACTTGCTCGCAGGCTACGCTCTTCTGAATGGGAAGCGGACGATTTACATTCCCGTGACGAAGCGACCGGACGCATCGACGCTAACGGTTGTTCAAGAAGTGCGTGACAACCTCGCCCGTTTTCAATCGCTCGTTCCGGAAGATATAAAGATCACCTATGAGTTCGACCAATCCGCATACGTACGCGCCGCTCTCCTATCCGTTATCCGCGAAGCCATCATCGGCGCGTTGCTCACTGGACTGACCCTGCTTCTCTTCCTGCGAGACTGGCGTTCTTCGCTCATCGTCGTCATCACGATTCCCTTAGCCCTTCTGACCGCCGTCGCCCTTCTCAAGCTGTCGGGACAGACCATCAACATCATGACGCTCGGCGGCCTCGCCCTGGCGGTGGGTGTTCTTGTCGATGAAGGCACCGTACTTCTGGAAAACATCCATGTTCACCTCGACAACGGGGAGAAAGTAGCACGAGCCGTCTCCCTCGCGAGTAAAGAAGTCGCTGTTCCCCGCCTGCTGGCCATGCTTTGCGTCATGGCAGTATTCATCCCGTCGTTCTTCATGACGGGGCCAGCTCAATCGCTGTTCCTTCCACTTTCGCTGGCTGTCGGCTTCGCGATGGGCGCGTCTTACCTCCTCTCCAGTTCTCTTGCCCCGGTTCTTGCGAATTGGATGTTGAAGGCGAAGACCGAGTCAGAAAAAGCGAGGCCGCCTGTGGAAGGCAGCTTTGATCGCTTCAGGCATCGGTTCGCGGGTGCGCTTGAGCGGGCGATGCGGCTACCGGGAATCCTTCTGACGGCATACTGTATCGTTGCACTCCTTGTACTTCTGCTGATTACTCCACAGATCGCCGAAGAAATATTCCCGTCGGCTGCTTCAACCCAGTTCCGACTTCGTATCGACGCCCCAGACGGAACGCGCGTGGCGGTGACGGAGGATCTGGTAAGGCGCGTCCTGGCATCGATCCATGACACGGCCGGCGATCAGAACCTGGACCTCAGTTTGGGTTACGTCGGAACACAAGGGTCGTCCTATCCAATCAACGCAGTCTTTCTTTGGACCAGCGGCCCTCAACAGGCCATCATCAACATTGGGCTTAAATCGGATAGTTCTCTAAAACTATCTGATCTTGAGGAGCGCCTCCGCAAAAAGCTTGCTCAGCAGTTTCCTGAAGCAAAGTTCTCTTTCGATCCCGGGGATCTCATCAGTCAGATTTTGAGCTTTGGGTCTTCCTCATTGGCGGAGGTCACCGTTACTGGGCCTCAGTACACGGATGTCGCCACCTTCGCTGAGCGAGTTCGTCAGAAGCTGGCTGCAGTCCCCGAACTGCGCGACCTTGAATACGAAGAGCCTCTGCACTACCCGACCGTTGACATCAAGCTGAATCGTGCCCTGGCAGGTCAACTTGGAACGACCGCCGATGCGGTTGGCTCGGCCGTGGTCTCCTCAACCGCGTCGAGCCGTTTTGTCGCCCCGAGCTACTGGCGTGATCCGAAGTCGGGCGTCAGCTATCAGGTGCAAGTGCAAGTGCCGCAACCGAAGATGACCTCCCTCGGAGCTATCGGCAATATTCCGGTTGGAAGCGTGACCGGCGCTCAGCCGCTGGTAAACCAGCTAGCTGACCTTCGCACCAGCACAGTGCCTGGCGAACTGGATCGGAAGAATGGCCAGTGGATGCTTGCTCTCTCGGCCAACGTCGCGGGTCGGGATCTCCGCTTGGCAAATAAGGCCATTGAGAAAGCAATCGCGAATGCTGGCACTCCTCCACGCGGCGTGACCACCTCAGTGCGCGGACAGGTTAGTGCGCTTCAACAAATCTTTGGAGAACTCGGGATCGGTCTACTTGCCGCCGTCGGCGTCATCCTTCTTTTGCTCACCGCGAATTTTCAGTCTCTCAAGCTGGCGCTGGTGGTGCTTTCGACCGCCCCTGCTGTTCTGGCCGGATCGGTGCTCATGCTGCTTGTCACCGGCACGACCCTGAACCTTGAAAGCTTCATGGGGACCATCATGGCGATCGGTGTAGCCGTGGCCAACGCGATCCTGCTGGTCAGTTTTGCCGAACTGAACCGGCTAAAGGGAGTGCCTGCCGCTGAGGCGGCGCGCTCTGCTGCGGCTGAACGTCTGCGGCCCGTCCTGATGACCAGCCTCGCCATGATTGCCGGCATGATTCCGATGGCTCTTGCCATCGGACAAGGGAGTGAGGAGACTGCCCCGCTTGGGCGCGCCGTCATAGGCGGTCTATCAGCGGCGACTGTGGCAACGCTTTTCTTACTGCCAATGGTCTTCGGCCTAGCGCAGCGGAATGCGTCAACAGAGACCCGCTCTCTTGATCCAGAAGACCCGGCTAGCAAATGGTTTGAACCGTCCACGGAGGTTGTGCGATGAAAGGCTTGCTTTTCGCTTCTGCGGTTTTGATCATCGCGGCTGTCGGGTGCAACTCCGGGAACACAGACAAGAGTGTCGCGGCAAGCGCGGTCTCAGCGCCCAACGCGCCTACGACAGTCAGTACCGTACCTGTTGCTTCCAGGAAGCTGCAGATGACGATTTCCTTACCCGCGCAGCTCACACCGTATGAGCAGGTCGATATCTACGCAAAGGTGACGGGCTTCGTTCAGACGGTCACCGTGGATCGCGGATCACGTGTCCGCCGGGGACAGCTCCTGGTGAAGCTCACGGCTCCAGAGTTGCTTAGCCAGCGCTCTCAGGCCGAGGCAGCCGTCCGGGTTGCACAATCGGAGCTAGCGACGGCTCAAGCCAAGCTGGCTTCCGACAACGGCACCTACCTTCATATGGTCGAGGCTGCCAAGACACCGGGCGTACTTGCCGAGAACGATGTGCTTGTAGCAGGCCAGACTGTATCCGCGGACAGAGGATTGGTGGACGCTGCTAACCAAAACGTTGCCGCAGCGAAAGAAGCTTTGAGTAGCGTCACCCAGACGGAGTTGTACCTCTCGATCACTGCACCGTTCGACGGTGTCGTCACGACCCGGAATCTGCATCCGGGGGCGCTCATCGGTCCGGTCTCTGGCGTTGGTGGTGCCCCGCCTATTCTTCAGATCGTGGATAACAGACGGTTGCGCCTCGACGTTTCGGTCCCGGAGGCTCAGGTCGGAGAGATGAAGACAGGCCAGCTCGTCTCGTTCACAGTCCCCGCTTTTCCAGGACAGACCTTTAAGGCTCCGCTTCAGCGAATCTCACGCGCAGTAGACGAGAAAACTCGCACGATGCCGGTTGAACTCGACGTCAAGAACCCTGACGGAAGGCTGTCGCCGGGAAGCTTCACCAATGTGTCATGGCCACTGGAACGCGGGTATCCGACCCTGTTTGTCCCGACCACCGCAGTGACCAACGATCAGCAGCACACCTTCGTCATCCGAGTAAAAGATGGCAAGGCCGAGTGGGTCAATGTTCAGACTGGCCAAACACTCAACGGTGAAATGGAAGTCTTCGGAGATCTCAGGGCTGGCGATGAAGTAGTGAAGACGGCATCGGATGCAATCCACTCGGGGGATTCAGTCCGCGCGCAGAACGGCAGTACGGCCACAAAGTAGGTTGCGCCACTCCGGAGTCTGGCGACTCAAGTAAAAAGGCAGTCCGGAGCTGCTGTATTCGGGGAATTATCCTCCAGGACAACTGTGCTGTCTCGAAAAGCGGCAGCTCCGACGGATCCAGACCGTTGGATTCTTCAATGCCTTTGCCAAAAGCGTCTTAAGCGGCGATGCTCCTCAGCTCGCCGGCTATGCGTCGATCTCGTTCACTTCCGATCCATCTCCGGCACTTACCTGCCTAGCATTCTTCCGGTCAGCCACAAAGTCGTCATGAAGCGGAGGTTGAGGGCATTTGTCGGTCATCTCTTCAATGATGCCGTAACCCCCAACCTGATCAAGCAGGCTCCTGATGCGCACAGTCTAGGATTTCAGTGGCTCGGAGCCAACCGTGGCACATCCACCCTTACCCTTGCAGCTATTCTTTCCCTTGCATCCGTTGTCGCCAGTCTTACAGCCTCCTTGGCCCTTACAACTGTTCTTGCCTTTGCAGGAATGCTTGTCCGTATTCGCGTCGCTCTGGATCGGAGTAGAACCGAGTATGAGAGCGCTGGCGGACGGCAGGGCGCCAGTGAGACTCGGAGCCTCGGCCCGCGCGTTGCGGTGAGTCCCGCTAGCCAAACCCGCAATCGCGGCCGCGAAAACAATTGATCTGGAGGAGCGATGCATAGAGAGTCCTTTCGAGGGTGCGTCGGGGGTTGGGAACTGTCCCTGACCGAGGTAATCGCCCAATTCTAGAAAGGTATCTAAGTTGCCGTGGCCGCGAAACGTCCATTAGTGCGGTGGCCTTAAGCTGTCGCAGCTTTAACTACGTTCGGAGCGGATTTGCGGGGAGGCGCCGGAAGTCGCGTCACTGATCGCCGGCGCCGGTGGCAGACTGTGGCCCTGCGCGCGAAAAGAGACATATTGGACAGTGTCCTTTGAGAAGATCAAGTCCAGCGTCCAATCGAGGGCGACATGAAGCCGCTTCTCCCAGCGGGGCAGCTTGATGAGATAGATGGTTCTCCACATCCACCAAGCCAGGAACCCCGAAAACTGCAAGCCGAACACTCTGGCGACTCCCACTCGGCGCCCGATCGCCGCCAGTTGTCCAATCGTGGCGAAGGAAAACTCCTCAGCCGGTGTTCCGCGAATCGAAGCAGCAATATTCCTGGCGACGGTCTTTGCCTGGCGTAGCGCGTGTTGCGCTGTCGGCGGATAGAAGCCCCCATCTCCATCGGGAATGCTCGCGCAGTCACCCAGCGCCCATACGCCCTCACGACCCTTCACCGCAAGCGTTCGACCGGTAGTGACACGGCCGCCCCGGTTTTCGCAAGGCAGACTTGCAACGTGTCGCGACGGGGAAGTACCGGCAGTCCACACGACGAACATGGTCGGGATGAAATTGCCGTCACTGAGAACAAGTCCTTCGCTCGAAATACTGGTGACCTTGACTCCTATGTGCACTTCAATCCCGCGCTTGCTCAATTTCGCTTGCGTATAGCGGCCTAGTTTCTCTCCCAGTTCCGGCAGGAGATAGTGTCCAGGGTGCACCAGCACAATCCTTAACATCTCCGATTTCAGGTTGGGGTAAGAGCGTAGCGCCGAGTGCATAAAGTCGTAGACTCCAGCAACGGTTTCCACGCCGGCAAATCCACCTCCGGCGACGACCAATGTAAGTAGAGCGCTACGAGACGCCGACGCGCAGTGCGGATCGGCCTCTTCAAGATGAGAGATCATCTTATTGCGCAGGCGTATGGCATCCTCCAGTGACTTCATGGTCAGCGCCCTGTCTTCCAGCCCATCCAATCCGTAGAAATTTGTCACCGAGCCCAATGCGAGAACCAGATGGTCATAGGTCAGGACATGCTCATGGCGATGCAACCCATGGGCAACCGTGACCTGCTTGGTCTGCAGGTCGATCGACTCGACGTCGGCAGCTATGAACTGGGCATGGCGCAGCATCTTTCTTATCGGATTCACTATGGTTGTGATGTCAAGGTCGCTCGCCGCAACCTCATGGAGCATGGGAGTGAACAAAACAAAATTGTCGCGGCTAACCAATGTTATTTCTACTTGGGCGCCGTCAGGGAAGAGTCTTTCGAGTTCCATTGCGGTTTGTACGCCGGCAAACCCGCCGCCAAGGATCAATACTCGTGTTCTTTGTGCCATATGTTCTCTTGGTTACGTAGGTCTTTCGAGAGGTTCTGAATGCATTCGTTTGTCTCCCTCGGTCCCGTTTTGCTGCAGCAACTTGGCTACAAGTCCGGTCCAACCGGTTTGATGGCTGGCGCCTACGCCGGAGCCGTCGTCTCCATGAAAGTACTCATGGAACAGTAAGAGATCCTTCCAATGAGGATCGTGCTGGAACCTCTCCATCCGGCCGAATACCGGACGGTCTCCCGCATCCTCGCGCAGAAAAATACTCGACAGGCGGCGCGATAATTCTGCTGCCACTTCGGCAAGCGTCATCATTGTCCCGGAGCCGGTCGGGCACTCAACCCGGAAGCCGTCACCGTAGTAGTGATGAAACTTCTGCAGCGACTCGATAATGAGGTAGTTCATCGGAAACCAGATCGGACCTCGCCAGTTGGAATTACCGCCAAAGAGTCCCGATCCCGACTCGGCGGGTTCATAGGAGACCCGGTGTTCTATGCCTTCGACCCGCAAGCTAAACGGATGCTCCCGGTGAACGCGCGACAAAGACCTGATTCCATAAGCGGAGAGGAACTCGTTTTCATCGAGCATGAACTTCAGGATGCTTCGCAATTGATGGTCGTCGACCAGGGCGAGCAGCCGGCGCTCTACTTGACCGGGCGTATGCATGCACGCGACGTTCATGGTGAGGTCTGGACGATGCTCAAGGAACCAATCGAGCCGTCGCCGAAAGCCAGGCATGCGTTCCAATGCCTTTGGCTCCAGGGTCTCGACGGCGAACAGGGGGACCAGGCCTACCATTGACCGGACCTTCATTCTTCGTCGCTCCCCATCGGGCGCATGGAGCACATCGTAGAAGAAGCCGTCTTCGCGATCCCAGAGGCCGCTGTCCTCCTTGCCCAGGTGATTGATCGCGTGGGCGATATGCAGAAAGTGCTCCCAGAATTTGCTGGCGACGTTCTCGTAGACAGGGTTGTATCGAGCTAGTTCACTCGCGATCGTAAGCAGGTTGAGCGTGTACATCGCCATCCAACTGGTGCCGTCGGACTGTTCGATGTGCCCCCCGGTGGGCAGTGGCGCACTACGGTCGAATACGCCGATATTGTCCAGTCCCAGGAAACCGCCTTCAAACACGTTCATGCCCTCCGCATCCTTGCGATTGACCCACCAGGTAAAGTTCAGCAGAAGCTTATGGAAGGTGGACTCAAGAAACGCGATGTCGCCAACGCCTCGCCTGCGCTTCTCGATCTTGTACACACGCCAGGCGGCCCAGGCATGAACCGGGGGATTCACGTCCCCGAGCGCCCACTCGTAGGCCGGCAACTGACCGTTCGGATGCATATACCATTCGCGCAGAAGCAGTGACAGTTGTTCTTTTGCAAACTCCGAGTCAACCAGCGACAGGGCGATGCAATGAAAGGAGAGGTCCCATGAAGCAAACCAGGGGTACTCCCACTTATCCGGCATGGAAAGCACATCCGCATTGAAGACATGACCCCACTGCGCATTGCGGCCCTCGCTTCGCCCGGCAGGTGGTGGGGGTTGATTCGTGTCTCCCCTGAGCCAGTCGCGGACGATGTAGTGGTAAAACTGCTTCGACCAGAGCAAGCCAGCAAAGGCTTGCCGCATCACGTTCCTGGCATCTCCGGATAATTCCTCCGGGATGATTGTCCTGTAGTACTCATCTGCTTCGCTCTGGCGATCGCGAAACGTTCTTTCAAACTGACGGCCGAAGAAGTGTGTCACGGCGCTGTCTGGGGTGAGACGCAGTTTGACGACAGCCGATCCACCCGGGGCGACCCGGAACGGATAGTGCGCCGCCGCCTTTGTTCCGCGCAGTTGTGGGTTCACACTGTCTGTCTGGCCATGGACGATGTAATCGTTGATCGCATCTTTCACATGACCCTGATTGACGCCACCATAGAGCCTATAGAAATTAGTTTCGTTCTCGGTGAATAAGAGGCTGGGAGATCCTTCACAGTGCAGCCGGTACATCCCGATCGATGCGCTTAGAGCGTCGATCACTTGAGCGTCCTTCTCTCTTACGCCTGCGGAGATCTCCGAAGATCGCGCATCTCCGCTCCATGACCAGGTATTTCTAAACCATAGCGTGGGAACAAGGTGTAGGTCGGCGGAGTCAGGACCGCGGTTGGTGGCAGTGATCCGTATCAGGATGTCCTCGACATCGGCCTTCGCGTATTCGATCAGAATGTCGAAATACCGGTCTTCCTCGAAGACACCGGTATCGAGCAATTCAAATTCAGGATCCTGCTTGCCGCGCCCCCGATTTCTCTCCACCAACTCGGTGTAGGGATAAGACTTGTGCGGATACTTGTAGAGAAATTTCATATAGGAGTGTGTCGGGGTACTATCGAGATAAAAGTAGTACTCCTTGACATCTTCTCCGTGGTTTCCCTCGCTTCCCGTCAATCCGAAGAGTCTCTCTTTCAGGATCGGATCGTTGCCGTTCCAAAGGGAAAGGGCGAAGCATAGATTCTGCCGCCGGTCGCAGATGCCGCCAAGACCGTCTTCATTCCAGCGATAGGCCCGCGACCGGGCGTGATCGTGGGGAAAATAGTCCCATGCGGTACCGTTCGGGCTGTAATCCTCACGTACGGTACCCCACGCACGCTCGCTGAGATAGGGACCCCAGCGCTTCCAATGTTTCTGCCGCAGCCGGGATTCTTCCAGCCGCAGCTCTTCTGCATTCGGGACTTTGTCGGCGTTTTCTTTCTGAGCTTTCGTCATCTCTGTACAAACTCCATACTGTGCCCGTCGGGATCTTTTACTACCACTGCCTTGTTAAATCCGAATTCGGAACCAGGGAGCCTGACGACCTCCATGACGGTTCGCTCATGGAAGGGCCGCAGCCCAGCCACAAACCTGTCGAGATCGCCGACTACCAGCCGTGTCTGCCAATAAACGGTGTCGTTGGCTGCTGTATCCGGCGGAATGGACCGCCCTGAGGACGGGGCCAGATATTGCAGCAGTTCTATGCCCGGTCCACGATCAGACCGCAGACTGGTGATGAGGAGATGGGCGCCGAAGACATTGTTAAGATGCTCCTGCTCTGTCCCGTAGTTTTCACTTGTGCCCACAATCTTCAGGCCCAGCAGATCGCGGTAAAAACGGATGCTTCTCTCTGTGTCGCCCACCACTATGGCCGTGTGATCAATTCCAAGGAAGACCGGCTCCGCCTTGCCGTGCCATTTTGTTTGGCCTTTGTCATCCGGGAAATGGATGATCTCAAGAATATGACCATCTTCATCCTTGAAATAAAAGGCTGAAATGCCTTTCGCCTCGAGGTTCCAATCAGGCAGCCGTTGTGGCCCGGTGGATGCATATCGAACGTGATGAGCACGCAACCAGGCGTAGGCCCGATCCATATCACTGACGACGATCGCGATGTGTTGAAACCATAAGTCGTTGCTGCGTGAGTCCTGAGGGATTGGTCTGCCTTGCGGCGCCAGATATTCAGTCAACTCCAGGCATTCGTCGCCAAGCTGCAGGCGCGCCACCTTCATCCGCGCTCCGAACACCCCTTCCAGTCGTTCATAATCCTGCCCCGCGACCTCCTGCTCCGCTACCTTGCGAAAGGTCAGTACCTGGGTATAAAAATCGATCGCGCGATCGAGCGAAGAGACGGTCATCCCCGGACATTCCACTGCACTGACCTGGGTGCTCGACATTGGTAGCAGACGAGGCGTCAGGGCGAAGAGCAAAATCACCAGGAAGAATTTTGCCAAGGCGAATCTAGACACCGGCATCTGCGATCTGCTCCTTCGGCGATACGGTGGCGCCCAGGACTTGACGCAAATGGTCGCCCACCCGCAGTGCATTTGCGATGATGGTCAGGGCGGGATTTACGGCTCCACTGGAAGGAAAGAAACTGCCATCGACGACATAAAGATTCTCCAAGTCGTGCGCCTTGCAGTGCACGTCGAGGGCGCTGCTATGGGCGTCATGACCGAAGCGGACAGTCCCATTCTGGTGGGCAACCCCGGCCAGCGGAATCTGTTGTCCAAGAAAAAGGCTGCGATGGAAAAGGCCGCTGTGGCAGCTCTTGGCATGCACTTCGCAGCTTGTATCGTTCAGTAGCGACTCGAGCTTGTGCTTGAGGCGTGCATGGGCCTGCTGGTTGTTAGGGGTGTAGCTCAGCACAATTTCGCCGGCGCTGTTCAGACTGACACGATTGTCCGGATGCGGGAGATCCTCTGAAGTAAGCCAGAAATCGAGAGAGTGCTTTGCCATCTTGTCGAGCGTCCATGCCGGCGCGATGGCCGGCGCGCCGGCCCGCAAGGTATCCGCGTCAAGCTTGCCCACGAACGAGATATGGCCCATGGGAAACTCCCAATGCTCGGAGCCCAGATAGAAGTCGTTGACGGAGAGCGTCTTTTGAAAGACCGTGGGATTAGGGCACTTGGAGATGGCCATCAGCACGGAGTTGACGTGGCCCATATAGTGGCGCCCAACTACGCCTGAGCTATTGCCGAGCCCAGTTGGATGTTTATCGTTGGCGGAGCGCAACAGAAGCGCAGCGGAGTTGATGGCGCCGCAGGCGGCGACCACAATGGTCCCCGAATAGCTCTCCTGAACGCCATTGCGTTCAACCAGTACACGCGTAACTTTCCGGCCCGATGGGCTGGTTTCCAGTCGAGTTACCTTTGCGTTTCTCAGCAGAGTCACGTTGTCGCATCGCAGTGCAGGCGCAACGCAGAGCACTTCAGCGTCAGCCTTGGCGTGAACGAGGCAGGGATAGCCGTCGCAGGTGTCGCAGCGAATACAGCGGCTCTTGTGAGGGTGCGCTTCGTCGAGCATGATTCCAAGTGGGGTGTGAAAGGGCTTCAACCCGGCGGCGGCGAAGTCCTCGCTTAGTTGTTGCATGCGGGGTTCGTGGGAGACGGCAGGATATGGGTAAGGAGCACTCGAGGGTGGTTCCGTAGGATCTTCACCCCGTTGTCCATGGACGTGGTAGAGAGTTTCCGCCTCAAGGTAATAAGGCTCAAGTTCCTGGTACGAAATAGGCCACGCAGGAGAGATCCCGCCGGAGTGACGAATTTCACCAAAATCCGCTTCGCGCAATCGAAACAACGCGGCGCCATAAAACTTTGTATTGCCGCCGACGTTGTAGTTGGTGTGCGGGTGGAGAGGGTGGCCATCGTCTGTGCGCCACGTTTCTTTGGTGGCGTAACGCCCGTCTAGGTTCACGGCCAGGGAACTCCAGTTGGCCTTCTCGCGAGGCACGTAATCACCGCGCTCGAGCAGCAGTATCTTGAGATTTGCGGGTGCTAGCCGATGAGCGAGGGTGCCCCCTCCGGCGCCGGTACCGATGATAATTACGTCGTATTGTGAATCGTTCGACATCGTTTCTTCCTGGTCCGGCCGGATCGAACCGGTAATTGGGCTACTAAGCTTTGTTGCTGACGTCGGGGGGAGGGGTGGTGCTCTGCAATGCCATGAAGCGGCAGACGAAGGGGCATGGCTGATCCCCGTCGTGGTGCAACTTGGCACAATAGACGCGTTCTATTCCATAGTTCCTGAGGTAGAGTTCGGCGGCTACGATCATGCCGAGGAGCGGAGCTGTCAAATAAATCCACACTCCCGTCCAGATCCCGGCAACGACGCCGGATGAGGCGGTGCGCGCTGGGTTGATGCTGAAGCCAGATATAGAAGAGAAGAAGACGATGTAGAGGACTACCAGAACCCCCACGAAGTAGCTCGTATAAGGAGCCAATCTCCGATTGTTGGATGTTTTCAATACAACGCTCATGAGAATCGTGGCCATAGCGAGTTCGGCGATAAAGGCGGTTGCCATTCCGCGTGTCCCCGGAACAGTGACGACGTAGCGAACGGCGGGGTGGGCAAGAGTGTGTCCGAGCAATTGTGCTGCAACCAGAACGCCCGCCAGGCCTCCAGCAAACTGTGCTATGACGTAGAACACGGCGTCCCAGCCACGAACTTTGCCTAACCAAAAGAAGGTCAGCGTGATCGCGGGGTTGAAGTGTGCTCCAGACTGCCTGCCAAAGGGGGACCGAATGATCAGAATCGAAGTTGCTGCCATAGCAATTCCCATAAGTACACGCCGCAGAAAGATGCTTGGGAAAACCTGGACCACGGGCGAATCCGGATGAAAAAGGAGCGTGCCAAACCCACATGCCGATACCATGAACACGGCCAACTCGCAGGCTTCCATCAGGTATTCTCTCCAGTGTGCGTGAAGGGCGATTCGTGCTTCTTGCCGGGACACTAGGGCAAGACTCCTTGGTGCCTATCATGATCATTGAACCCAGCAAAGCGACGGCGGCGTGAAAACGCAAGAGAATTTAGGGAGCTACCGGCAGCCGCCAGGAAAACGACTGATTCATGAGGAGGGAGTACGTTCCAAATCACGATTGAAGCCGCCCTCAAGAGATCATGCGACGCTATATTGGAGTCAATTGCAGCTAGATTGTTACAGTCTTCCAGCCGATCGGCGCCAAGCATGTCACGTGCGTTCGATGGAACCAGATTTACGCATGCATGGGTAGGGCCAATCCAGGCTTGGCTCTAAGCGGCGCTACGCGATGGTGAACTCGTCTGCCAGCAAATGGAACGGGCAAACCACAGCGATGCCGTAGGCCCCGGGCTTCTCGAAGGAGGACTGCTCGATTAGAATCGAAGCTGCTGTCATCCCAGCTCGATGCACCTTCCACCGTATTTAAGGCCAATCCGGGCGTGGCTCTACCCGGCGAACATCGCTCTGCGAGATACTGGTCGCCTGGGAATAGGGCTGCTGACCGAGAACAGTTGAGGTAGGAAAGACGTGGGACATGGAACCAGAGAGCTCGAGAGAGCCCTCATTGAAAGGATTCTGGCAGGCGAAACGGAAGCGTTTGGCTCACTTATCAGTGAACATGAAAAATCCCTCTATCGGGCCGCATGGAAATATCTTCGCGATTCGAATGACGTGGAAGATGTTGTCCAGGATGCTGTCTTAAAGGCCCTTCAAGCTTTGCCGCGCTTTCGCGGGGATTCGGCATTCGGTACCTGGATCGTGCAAATCACGCTCAATGAGGCTCGGATGCGCTTGCGGACCAACCGTGCCCATCTTTTCCAATGTCTTGACCCGCTCCATCCGTTCGACGAGTCGGGCAAGCGGCATTCTGAAGTCTCGGATAATCGCGAAACAGCGGAAAGAAGGATGCTTCGGATGGAACTGGAGGGCAGATTTGAAGAAGTGATCTGGGGGCTTCCTGAGGCGTACCGGACAGTGGTTGTCCTAAAGGACATTTGCTGCGTTTCTCTGGAGAAGATCGCCGAGACAACCGGCAGCAGCATCGGGGCGGTTAGAACAAGACTATGCCGCGCGCGAGCGAAGCTGAGAAATGCATTGATTCCGCGGGACAAATCGGGTGCAAGGTTCGACAGGTCTCTCCATCCGAGCTTGGAAAACGTGCCGGTTGAGTGTGCCAGGGTTCTGACGGCTCTCTACGAGATGCTGGACCACGAGTTGGGGATGGAGCTTCTGCGCGATGCTGAAAAACATTTCAAGAAGTGTCCCCGCTGCTCCGCCGTCGTGCGCGGTGCGAATACCCTGGTTTCGCTCTTCTGCGGCCTACGCGAGTTCACACTGGTAGGGCGCCTGAAGGCTGACATTCGGACAGCTCTCTCGGTCCTGATTCAGCGTCCTACTCCGGTCAAGTAAACTCCTCCTCTGGATCGCGGTGCACTACGCAAAGACGCGCGCGTTGATTATCCGCCTTCGCGGGGGCGTTTGGCCTTTCCCGCTGAGTGTAGTCAGCCGGCTGGCCAGCTGATATAGCCATTCGCGGATTGGCCATATCATGCCTTTCTGTCCTCGTGCCTGGGGTTAATCACGCCACACCGCAGCTCCTGGCTCGCGTCGACGGCTTAGCTTCTTTCCCTCGACGGTCTCCCGGCCGGACACCTGAGCCGCTGGGCTGTTCCTGCCGACTACCGAGGCTACTCCCTGGGCTGGGCACGCAGTTGGCGGCGAAGCTGTTTGCAGCCCTGAGCGCCGGACCTTGTTAATGCCGGACATACCTAGTGTAACAACCCAGCCGCATCGGAATCTAATACTCATCCATTGTGAACGTTCGTTCACCTGGCTACCGCGGAAAACCAACCGAGGGACGGCCGCCGGACTTAGAAAGTCGCCTGCAAAAGTTACTATGCGCCACATACATAGGCGAACACGCGCAATGCCGGCCAGAGGTATGAGGTTGGTCGCGGACACAAGCAGTTGGATCGGGAAGCCATTGTGCCGGGGTGGCTCGCCCATCAAGAGAAGAGGACGAAATCGCTAGAGCTATGCTGTTAGGGAACCTCGATGTTGACAAGTGGACATCGGTGCCGGCCGATAAAAAGGCGAAGTTCAGGGCCCTGGCAGCGAACATCGCAGCTTCCATTGTGCGCGGTGAACTCAAACCGGGAATAAGATTGCCCTCGGAACGTGCCCTCGCGGCTAAATTGGGTACGAGCAGAATTACGGTAACCGCAGCATACCAGGAGCTCCACAGCCGCGGCATCGTTCGTAGCTATGTTGGCCGAGGCACTTTCATTTGTGCCGGCGTCGAGTCATCTGAGCCCTTTGCCTGGAGCGGGAAGATATCCACCCGTGCTCACCGAATGAAAGATCCAATCGTTCCAGAGCTCATGCAGGATGGCACTTCGCCCTCGATGATCTCTTTTGCGATGGGCACTCCTGCATTAAGCAGCTTTCCAACTAACGCGTACCGCACCGCAGTCGACGAGGTGCTTCGCTATCAAGCCAGCGCTGCGATCGGCGTTGGAGCAACTGCAGGGCTCATGCCCCTGCGCGAAACCATAGCGGCCCGTATGAAATTGGCCCCACAAAACGTCCTCATCTTGTCCGGCGCTCAGCAGGGCCTCGATCTCATTGCGAGATGTCTTATCGATGCTGGAGACGCCGTGATTGTTGATGAACCCTGCTTTCCAGGGGCGATCCAGGCACTACAGGCAGCCGGCGCGGTCATCCATGGTTGGAGCGTGGAACGGTGGGACATCGAAACGCTGGAGAGCCTGATTATCCGATACAAGCCGAAGATGCTCTATACCAACCCGACACTACAAAATCCCACGGGTCACTCGATGTCGTTGGACAAGAGGCGCGACTTGTTGGCACTAGCAGCGCGATACCGTCTTCCGATCATCGAAGATGATATACATTCCAACTTATTCTTGGATGCAGCCCCACCTCCGACCATTGTGTCGCTTGATAAGGAGGACATCGTTGTCTACCTAAACAGTTTCTCGAAATGCCTAGGTCCTGGAATTCGAATCGGTTGGTTGGTCTCCTCTCCCTTTGTCGTCCGGCAGCTGTCGCTTATCAAAATGAGGGCAAATCTCTTCACCGAGGGCCTGGGTCAGCTGGCAATGCTTCGCCTGATCAAAAACGGTGAGTTTGACAGACACTTAGAGAGACTGAGACTGGAGCATCGTCTTCGCGCCAGCGCCGCGGTTCAAACGATGAAACAACAGTTTTCTCCTCGTATGCTTTCGTGGACCAGGCCGAAGGGAGGTCTTTATATCTGGTGCCGCCTGCACAATAGAATGACAACGGCACTTGTTCAAAAGCATGCGCAGATTATGAATGTCTCGTTTGCGCCAGGACACCTCTACTTCCCCGAAGGCAATCACGACGACTACTTCCGTCTATGCTTTGCGGCGCTGCCGGCGGAAAAGATTGTTACCGGAATTACGCGGCTTGCGGCGGCGGTTAAACGTGCCTATGAGGAACCCGCCACCTAGACAGAATGCACGTCCCTGATATTTGTCTATTCAGGGCCGTCATCCTGGATATAGCCATTCAATAAATGGCCATTTTGCGACAGGGCATCTCCAGGTTAGAGTCCAGAGGCGCTCCAAGGGTCGTCGCGTCTGGTCACTCGCGTAGCGCCGTGCCGAAGAGCAGATTCCATCTGTCCAAAGCCAATTCGCGAATTGGGTGGAGTTGCGATGGGTTGGAAAACAGACAATCGATCGCCATCAAACGGTGAGAATCTGGAGAGACATGTCTGAATTGAAGATCGCATACGAGAAAGCCTGCGGTCTGGGCAACACTGCTGCTACCCTGTTGCAGCCCATCTTTTTGCTTGGCGTACGCCTCTACTGGGGTTGGCAGTTTGCGCAATCCGGATGGGGCAAGCTGCACAACCTCGAGCAGGTCACTGGATTTTTTGCCAGCCTCGGTATTCCATTCCCGTCAGCCAACGCACATATGAACGCCTTGACCGAATTTATAGGCGGTCTTCTTTTCGCAATCGGCCTTCTCTCTCGCCCTGTGTCCCTGATACTTGCTGTCACGATGACGGTAGCGTATTGGACGGCAGATCGCGAAGCCCTATTTTCGATATTCTCTGATCCCGGCAAGTTTTACAATGCCGATCCATATACCTTTCTCTTTGCCGCGCTTTTGATTGTGTTATTTGGTCCCGGCCGCATTACTGTGGACACTGTAATCTGCCGCCTGGTGTCATCTGGTGGGAATTCATTGGGCACAAGGCGTTAGCTCCGCGCCAGCCTGCCGGCAATTGCGCGAAATACCATGGGCCCCAACTAAGTGTACGAAGGCAATTTCTCCAGGTCGATCGCTGTAACATTGTGGACTCGAATGCATCTCACTATCGGAAGAAGCGGCGACTACTTAAGGGAAGAGCGGACATCAGCGTGATCGACTTTGATCAGGCAGCATGCAAGGATCTAATCACCGCCAGGAAGCGTGAGTGGATCGTCACCAACGGCATAGGTGGCTACGCTTCGTCGACCGTGGCCGGAATGAATACGCGGCGGTACCACGGACTGTTGATTGCGGCCACCAAGCCTCCACTCGGCCGAATTGTGATGTTGTCGCAGATGGAAGACGCGCTCATTGTGGACGGCGCAAGATTCGATCTGTCGACGAACATGTATTTAGATAATGTCGTCCACCCATCAGGTCACCTGAATTTGGCTGCGTTCCGTCTGGATCCCTATCCAATCTTTACTTATGCACATGATGATTGGAAACTCGAGAAATCGGTTTTCATGGTCCGTGGTGAAAATACGACCGTTATCGAGTACTCTTTGACGCATTCGGCTTCAGGACATAACGTCTCGCTCGAAGTGAGGCCGCTGATTGCATTCCGCGACTATCACGGGACAACCCGTGAGAATGACGTGCTCAATCGAAGTGTAGAGCAAATGCCTGGCTGTGTTGGCCTGCATCCTTATGCAAGCCTGCCCAAGCTGTATCTCGCCCATAGCCCCGCGATGCTCCAGGTCGATGGCTACTGGTATAAGAACTTCGAATATGAGGAAGAGCGAGCACGTGGCCTCGACTATGTGGAGGACTTGTTCAGCCCGCTGGTTGTCAAGATCGATATGAACGCCGATCGGAAAGCTGCCTTTATTGTTTCGACGGAAGTGCGACCGATCTCCAAGGTGGGGGAATATAAGCGGGCGGAGGTACTCCGCGAATCGATTGCCCACTTCCACCATCGGGGGGAATTCGGACGCTCCGATCTGATTCCAACGCTGCACCGCGCCGCCGAACAATTTATCGTAACCCGCGCCCCCCACCAGACATTGCTTGCCGGCTATCACTGGTTCGGTGATTGGGGACGAGATGCGATGATTGCGCTGCCCGGATTGCTGCTCGCCACCGATCAACCTGGCCTGGCGAAAGAAATCCTGCTCGAATATGCACGCTATATCGATGGCGGCATGCTGCCCAACCGATTTCCCGACCGGGGTGAAGATCCTGAATACAATACCGTTGACGCTACGCTGTGGTTCTTCGAGGCTATCCGTCAGTATTTCAACCATCGAAAAGACAATGAGTGGCGTGCCCAGGCCCTGGAGTTGATGCGAGAGTGTCTCTACGCTGTATTGAAGGGTATTGTGCGGGCACACGTCGCGGGAACACGGTACGGAATTCACGTAGATCAGGCGGGATTCTTGTGGGCAGGCGACACCAGCAGCCAGCTAACGTGGATGGACGCCAAGGTGGGAAATGTCGCCATAACTCCGCGAGCAGGTCGACCGGTTGAGATACAGGCTCTTTGGTATAACGCGCTGCGCATTCTGGAACATTTCGGTCACATGCTGGGGGACGGAATCGCGGCAGATTCATGCGCAGAACTGGCGCATAAGTTGCAGAGCAACTTTGAAGCGGTTTTCTGGAATGAGCAGGGTAGACATTTGCACGATGTGGTGGGCGATTCAGAATACGATGGGTCACTTCGCCCCAACCAGATTTTTGCCGTCAGCCTGCATCACGCCTTGCTTAAAGGCGATCGGGCGCGCAATGTGGTCGATGTGGTGGAGAGGGAGTTGCTCACACCCTATGGTCTGCGTACTTTGTCATCCAAAGATCGAAGGTACTGTGGGCGGTATGAAGGAGATGTGTGGAGCCGCGATAGTGCTTATCACCAGGGTACTGTTTGGCCATGGCTTGCAGGCCCATTCTTCTTTGCCAAGCTGAGCACCAGCGATTCGGTCGAAGGGGTTCTGCCACAGATTGACGCGTGGTTAGACAAATTCACCGCGCATCTTCGGGAAGCCGGCTTAGGGCAGGTATCGGAAATCTTTGATGGCGATGCGCCTCACGCACCGCGAGGCTGCATTGCACAAGCGTGGAGCGTTGCCGAGATACTTCGTTTGGCAAAACTCGTCGCAAGGCACCCGAGCCGAAGAAGAGAGTGAGGCGCGATCGAGTTGCAGCCGGCGGGACAAGATATGCGGTCGGGTTTGAATCTCTTGAAGTGAATATTGAACGATTAGGGGAATGAACGGATGCTGGATCCCAATTATCCACTTAACGGGCAAGTCGCTCTCGTCACCGGGGCAAGTTCTGGAATCGGCGCCGGGGTCGCTCTTGCTTTTGCTGCAGCAGGCGCCAAGGTTGTGATCAATCACCCACATATTCGAGAAGCAGCTGATGGTCTTGTATCCCGCATTAAGGAAGCGGGAGGAGACGCTCTCGCGCTCGCGGCGGATGTTAGCAGGGAAGATGAAGTGTTGAAGATGTACGCGGATATCTTTGCCGCGTACGGCACCATTGACATCCTTGTTGCCAATGCCGGCCTGCAGCGCGATGCAGCCCTGGTGGATATGACACTGGCCAACTGGCAGTTTGTCTTAAACGTCAATTTAACAGGACAGTTTCTGTGCGCCCGTGAGGCAGCCAAAGAGTTCATTCGCCGAGGAGTTGATGAATCCAGGTCGATCGCCGCCGGAAAGATTATTTGCATGAGTTCCGTCCATGAGGTGATTCCCTGGGCCGGCCATTGCAACTACGCCACCTCAAAGGGTGGGGTGATGCTCTTCATGAAGAGCATCGCGCAAGAACTGGCGCCCCACAGAATTCGCGTGAATAGTATCGGTCCAGGGGCTATCAAGACGCCGATCAACCGAGTGGCATGGGAGACACCTGAGGCAGAAGCCGTGCTCAGGAAGTTAATTCCTTACAACCGCGTTGGAGACCCCGAGGATATTGCCAGGGCTGCGGTCTGGCTTGCATCGGATGCATCGGACTATGTCAACGGGATCACTCTCTTTGTCGATGGTGGAATGACACTTTATCCGGGCTTCGCGACGGGCGGCTGACCTGTCCGCTGTTTGAGCTGTCAGCAAGGGCCGCCACGTTGTTTGGCAATGTGGGCCGATGACATGAGACATTTGCTATGTACGAGCGCACACGACGAAGTCGCCCGAAGCCATGGGCCGAGCATCGACGAGAGGTTGGCCCACGATGGGCGATCCTGTTTCATCGGGTTGAATGGTGTTTCTCGTGGGCAGCGTGGACGCTTGGTAATTGGGCTTTTCTGGATGTGTTGGAACATCTTGGAACGTTCTCGATACTGATTGCGGTGATCTTTTATTTTTCGGAGAGCGGCAATCGCCTCAAGCAAAAACACTATCAAGCCTGGCAAGTGATCAACACCGCCCAGGGAAAGGGAGGGAACGGCGGTCGGATTGAAGCGCTGCAGGAACTCAATTCTGATCACGTCTCTCTCATTGGCATTGACGCAAGCGGAGCGTTTCTTCAAGGAATATCTCTGCAAGGAGCCAATGTCAGTCGCTGCGATTTTCATGCATCCGACTTGAGGAATAGTAACTTTGCGGATTCATTGCTGAACGCCTGCAATTTGCAGGACGCGAATTTTCGATACGCAGACCTGAGCGGCGCAAGGATGGAGGGCGTTGAAATGCAGGGCGCCGATCTAAACGGCGCCAAGATGCAGGGCGCAGTTTTGTCGAAGGCCTATCTCACCGCTGTCGACCTTAGGGGTGCCGACCTGAGGGACATCGTGTGGAGAGAGATTGGTTCAATGCGCCTCGCTAACGTCTCTGGAGTCCGGAATGCCTCTCCCGAATTCATGAACTTTGCTGCTGTCGAGGGGGCCGTCAACATCGATTCAGACGAGCAGTGGGAGGCACTTATTCAAAAGGAATCACAATAGATCGTTGGGGTCCATGTTCTGTCGGTATTCCCCGGGTAAACCAGGGACGCACCCCGAGGAAATCACCGCAAGCTAAAAAAGAATGGTGGAGGCGGCGGGAGTCGAACCCGCGTCCGAAATCCATGTCAGCAAAGAGACTCCATGCGTAGTCGATTCCAAAGGTTTCGCACTACGCGCTCAGAATCGACAAGATGCGCGTAACACTAGTCCGATGATCTCGTCCCTGCGGCTCGGACCGGGTCTCAGGAACCAGCCTGCTGTGCGACGTTCTTCCGCGACCCACAGGCGAAGCCACGGAGAACGGCTACTTATTTAATTAAGCAGCAAGTGCTAGGTTGTTGTTAGCAATTATTGTTTTTGCAAGCGATTACGGGTGCTTACACCCCGGCATGCCTCTCGGCCTAATCGATCCCGTCGAAACCGTGACGCCCCCATTCTTCTCTTTCACGCAGGCATGAAAACCACGCCTACTACGCATTATAAGCGCCTTACTAGAGGCCAATTGCATTGAGATCGATGCTCTCAAAGTCCTTGCGCATCACACCTTCGCGAATCTCCCGCACCGTCTTGCCTTTGAGCGTCATCTGGTAGGCGTAGTACCCCTCCTTGGCGCAGGTCGAACACTCCGCACCATGCAAACCCTCAAAACAGCTGTGCAGACTGGCGTGCCCCAGGTTCCGGTCGCATCGGCAGTAACAGGGCAACTGGTACAGCACATTGGGGACCTTGGCCGCATCCACATAGACCGCCTTTTGCCAGGGATACTGGAACATTGGCCCGGCCAGTTGACCGCCCGACAAGAGCGCAGGCAATTTGGCTCCGTGCACCGGCGCCGTGGCATGGTACGCAGGAACGTCCGCGTCCGTGACCCACTGTGCAGAAGCCGCCACCGTCAACATCCCAATTGCCAGGCACACCAGAATTCGCCGCATTTCCGCTCCCCTAAAAATCCAGTGTAGCGCGGCGGAAAGGGAACTGCCACGATTCGGCAAAAGGATTGCAGACCGTTTAAGGTAGGCTTTGAGTGGGAATAGAGCGCGGAGGGGAAAAAAAGGCGGCACGAACGGTAAATTGTCCGTGCCGGGAGGCCAGTGACGCAACTTGTACTAAAAACCGCGCCGTGAGAGCGACTACCTCAACCACGACTGAACTCATATTAGCAGAAGCCTGCTGAAAACTTCTAGCCGAAAATACAAAATTTCGTAAAAAAATGCATTTTCGAACTTTTTTAATACCGATTCTTGTATCTTTTGGGGCCCAATTTTGCCGTTCACTCAATAAGACGCGGTTTCAAAAGATAAGTTTCTCCAAAGTCGATTTTCGCTAAACTTTTTCCCAGGTCACCGTGCCCTTTCGTAAATTGACTCCGTTTCGCACCGAACGAATCCCCACAGACCAGGCATCCGGCTGGGTTCCACCCGCCCCTGACCAGAGGAATTTCTGGCGCACCGGCCTATTGCTCGCCACCTCGGCAGTCATGGGCGGAATCGCCGTCGCCATCTGGAACCGCAGGACCCTGGCTCAAATGCGGCAAGAACCCCGGCCGTCAGACGATGAGCCAGCCTGAACAGGCTGTTGAAAAGCCTGGTTTCTTGCAGGGTGCGGCTTTTACAGGTTGCGTGAGAGCACGACGAAATCGAGTCCGCAAGATTGCTCGGCCTTTCTCTACCTACGAGAGCGAGTCGATCGCCTGCGCCATCTTCATATCCCGTTCGGTCAGCCCGCCTTTGTCGTGCGAGACCAGCCCTAGCCGCACCTTGTTGTAGCGGATATCGATATCCGGGTGGTGCCCGGCCTTTTCCGCCTTCTCCGCCACCTGGTTGACGAAAGCCATCGCTCGAACAAAATCAGGGAACTCCAGATGACGGACGATCTCTTTGCCCTCAAGCTTCCAATGGGGAAGCGAGCGCAACTTTTCCTGCACCATTCCCGGGCTCAATACGCTCATGGTTGCACCTTTTCTATCTAGCTTAGCTAAACGGATTGCGCAGCTTCGGCCCCTTGGGCTCCAGCTGCAGGGGGGGCAACTTCTTCGACTGTTGGGTAATCTCCGCCCGCAGGTCTTCCCACAACTGGTCGGGCAAGCTGAGATAAACCTCAACCACCTTGGGGTCGAACTGCGTCCCCGCACAGCGCTTGATCTCGAGCCGCGCCGCGCCGAAGCTGGTCGCTCTACGGTAAGGCCGGTCCGAGGTGATGGCGTCCAATGTGTCGGCCACGGCGAAGATTCTCGCCCCCAACGGAATCTCCTCGCCCTTCAGCCCCCGCGGATAGCCGCTACCGTCGTAGTGTTCCTGGTGGCTGTACACAATCTCCGCCGCTTCCTGCAAAAAGGGGATCTTACGCAGCATCTGGTAGCCCCGCGCACAGTGCTCCCGCATCACTTTTTGCTCATCCACCTGCAACTTGCTGGGTTTGAGCAGAATCGCGTCAGGAATCGCCATCTTCCCGATATCGTGCAGAAAAGCGCCCCGCGCCACGATGGGTATCTGCTGCGGAGGAACCCCCGCACCCCGCGCCAAGGCGATGGTAAACGCGGTCACCCGCTTGGAGTGGCCTTCCGTCTCCGCGTCCTTAAGATCCAGCGCGTCGCCCAGCGCCTCGAGTGTGATGTCGTACGACCGCTCCAGGTCCGCGATCGCCTGGTTCAGCATCCCCGTTCGCGCGCTCACCATCTGTTCCAGATCTTGCCGGTACATCGCGTTCTGCTGCACCAGGCGGCGATAGTCAACCGCCCGCCGCACCGTCGCCAGCAGTTGATCCTTCTCGATCGGTCTCAGCAAGTAGTCGTAAGCCCCCTGCTGCACCCCGGCCAGCGCGGCCCTCCAATCGTGCGTCAGCAGCACCAGGGGGGTTTCCGGTTGTACCCAGCGCATCCGGCTCATCAGGCCATAGCCATCCGAACCGGCCGTGGTCAGGTCAGACAGCACCAGGTCGTACGGCGCGTCGCGCTCGATGTGCTCAATCGCCTCGTCACGACCGCCCGACAACACCGTCGAATACTCCGGTCTTTCGAGCATGCTGTCAATTTCTACTCGACAATGCTTCTGGTCATCAACCACCAGCACACGTGCTTGGCTGCGTAGGGTTTCCATACTTGCGGGGGTTCCGGTTCTGCCGGAAGGCTCCCTTTCTCTCTTGGCCGATACCACTTGTCTACACCTGGAACGCGGTCTATTGCTGGTCAGCGGAAAACTGACAGCTGCACTGGTTGGGCGAGGGACGCACGCTACACGTCTTCTCTCTCGCAGAGTGTGAGTCTCTACTGCTGTTTCACATTGCGTCTGAACGCAAGCGAATCTCGCGATCCTGATCAAGTCACAGTGACTGTGAAACAGCTTCTTGCCCAGTCTATCTTCAACCGCCAGTCGCGGTGTAGTTTCTTCGTCGCGGGCCGGTCTTGGAGCAAACTGTTATACTCCGAGGCAGGTCTTGTCCCACTTTCGCACAGGATCGCGGCATCCAGGGCTACCGGGTGTACAGTAGTTTCAATTCTGAGGCTGGCGGGGTAGCTTTGTTCAACTTTGAGCGTGAGTTTTCCGCGGAATCTAACCTCGTTGTCTCCCAGGCTGCCAAACAGTCCGCCGAGCAGCAACAGCGAGATGTGTTCGAAAGCCACCGTCACCGTACTTTCTCCCTCGCCTTCTATATGACGGGAAATGAGGTAGAAGCGGAAGAGATTCTCACCATTACTTTCGTGCGCGCTTTTCAACAAAACGAAAAGCCCGACGCCTTCGCGGTCGATTCTGCACTCATGCAGGAGCTGAGCGAGCGCTTTCCTTTACGCAACGAAGAATCGCCCGCCGTTCTGGTTCCCGGGGCCGGGCTCAACCACCGCAATGTTCGCCGTCCAGACCTTGAGGTGGCAGTGCACAACCTCCCTGCCAACGAGCGTCTGCTTTTCCTGCTTCGCGACGTAGAAGGCTACTCGCCGGCGATGATCAGCCGCCTGCTCGACATCCCCGAAACCCAAGTCGTGCGCTCCTGCTTTTCTGCTCGCATCCGCCTGCACCAGGGGCTTGCCGAACAGGCCCGCACGGAAGCAGCCTGATTTAGACGCCCTGCTTCTTGTTACGCCGCGCCGCGCTCCACCCTTCTTTGATCG
Source organism: Acidobacteriaceae bacterium (assembly GCA_049693715.1). GTDB lineage: Bacteria > Acidobacteriota > Terriglobia > Terriglobales > Acidobacteriaceae > PALSA-350. The sequence continues at coordinate 27,046 of JBAVQC010000291.1, forward strand.
TCTGCCGCGACCGCCCCAAAGCCAGGGCATCTTCCGGCACATCTTCCGTTATGCATGATCCCGCCGCGATATAGGAGCCATTTCCCAACGTGAGCGGCGCTACCAGGGTCGAGTCGCTACCCACAAACACGTGATCGCCGATCACCGTCTTGTGCTTTCTCACTCCGTCATAGTTGCAGGTAATGACTCCCGCGCCCACATTCACTCCCTCGCCGATTTCCGCATCGCCCAGGTAGGTCAGGTGGTTTGCCTTGGAGCCTTTGCCCAGGCGAATCTTCTTGGTCTCCACGAAATTCCCCACATGCGCGTTTTCGCCAATCTCGCTTTCCGGCCGCAAATGGGCATACGGCCCGAGCGATGCGCCATCATCCACCCGCGACTGGCTAACCACGCAGCCTTGGCGAACCACCACGCGGTTGCCCACCGTAGCATCCTCCAGCACCGAGTACGACCGTATCCGGCATTCCTTCCCCACCTTGGTGGCGCCCAGCAACTGCACAAAGGGTTCGATAATGGTGTCCGCTCCCACCACCACCCCGGCATCGATCACCGTGGTCTCCGGCCGAAAGATCGTCACTCCTTCCGCCATCAGGCGGCATGCCGTTGATAGCCGAAGCTTGCCGTCGATCGCCATCATTTCTTCTATGGTGTTAGCCCCCAATACCTCATCCGGATCTTCAGCCTTGAGCGCCACCACCCGTTCGCCGGCCTTCCCCAGAATTGCCGCCATGTCGGTCAGATAGAGCTCACCGTGCGCGTTGTTCGTCTCCAGGCTGTCGATGTGGGCAAACAACGGCTTGGTGGCGAAGGCGTAAATGCCTGAGTTGATCTCTGGCGCCCTGGCCGCCTCCGGAGTTAAAGCCTTCTGTTCAACGATCTCTCGTATCTCATCAGAATCAGGAGATTTGCGGACCACGCGTCCATACCCGTGCAGGTCCTCCGGGATGGCCGTCAGCACCGTCATCGCCGCCCGCCGTTGGAGATGAAAATCGCGTACCTTGCGGATCGTCTCCGGCCGGATCAGCGGCACATCCCCATACAGCACAATCAGATCCTCGTATCCCTGCGTAGCCCGGCGCGCCGTCTGCATTGCATGGCCCGTGCCCTTTTGCTCGGTTTGCTCCACGAACTGCACTCCCAGTGCGGAGACAGAGTCTCTCACTAGCCCAGCCTCGTGGCCCACGATCACATAAACATCCTCCGGCGGAACAATCTGCCGCGCCGCATTCACCACGTGACGTATAAGAGGCTTCCCACCCACCTCGTGCAATACCTTCGGCCGCCTGCTCTTGAGCCGCGTACCCTTACCGGCAGCCATGATCACAATGGCGAATTGCATGGTTTTCTCTCCTTTAAATACTTTCACTTGCGCTCCATGACTTAAGGTAAAAGATGAACTCTGGGGCGGCGCAGAGGATGCCGAAAAAGTCGCGAACCCGCAGCCTGTTTAGCCCATCGTAGTTTCGGACTCTCTCGCAGCCTGCGCACTCGCAAGCAGCGGACCTTCGGTCATTGGCCAAGCATATAGGTTTTCCGCAGGGACAAAAGTCGTATGTCGTTTGCAATGTCGATACCAGAGAATCCACGTTTCACCCCTTATTCACCACACGGTTTTTCCTCGCTGAGAGAGAAGCGTAACGTTACAGCAGGGAGAAAATCAGATCATGAGCTCAGCTCCTGCGCCCCCAGTCGAACGCCTCGCCTCCACGCCGGGCCGCCCAGCGCCTGGCCGTCCAGGGATGATTCAGCAGGCCGCGGTCCTGGGCGCCGGAACCATGGGTGTGCGCATCGCCGCTCATCTGGCCAACGCCGGCATTTCTGTGGTTCTCCTCGACTTGGGCGGAGACACAGGCAAGCCCATCGCCTCCGCCGCCTTGGAGGCCCTCAGCCGCGCCAAGCCGGCCGCCTTTTACGACCAGGCGAACGCCCGCCTCATCCAGCCCGGGACCTTCGAGCACGACCTCTCGCTCCTTTCCAAGTGCGATTGGGTTCTGGAAGCGGTCACCGAGAATCTGGCGATCAAGCAGGAACTACTCGCCAAAATCACCCCCTTCCTCAAGCCCGGCGTCATCCTCACTACCAACACCAGCGGCCTGCCGGTCGCGAGCATTTCCGCGCAACTGCCCTCCGATCTCCGTCGTTCCTGGTTCGGCACCCACTTTTTCAACCCGCCGCGCTATATGCGCCTGCTCGAGATCATCCCCACACCCGAAACCGATCCGGCGGCCATCGCCACCATTGCCGCCTTTGCTGACCGTCGTCTCGGCAAGACCGTCGTCTACGCCCGTGACACCCCTAACTTCATCGCTAACCGCATTGGCGTCTACGTCATGACCCAGGCCCTGCAGCTGATGCAGGAACAAGGTCTCACCATCGAAGAGGTCGACGCGCTCACCGGCAGTGCACTCGGTTGGCCCCGCACCGGCAGCTTCCGCCTGGCAGACATGGTGGGCATCGACATCCTGGCCCACGTGGTCGCGAATTTTTCCCAATCCCGCGCCGGCGAAGCGCTCGACCTGCCGCCTTTTGTCAAGACCATGCTGGAGCGCCGCTGGCTGGGCGACAAGACCGGCCAGGGCTTCTACAAAAAGGAGAAAGACGCAGACGGCAACGAACTTCGTCTCGCCCTCGACTGGCAAACTGTCGCCTACCGTCCGGCGACCCGCCCCAAATTCCCCTCGCTGGAGCTCGCCAAAAACGCCGAGTCGCTCCCTGAGCGCCTGCGCATTCTCTGGGCCGGCGATATCCGCAAAGACAAGGCAGCCAAATTCCAGCGCGCGCTGCTCAGCCGTCTCTTTGTGTACGCCGCCAACTGCCTCCCCGAGATCGCCGACGATCCCGACTGTATCGACCGCGCCATGCGCACCGGCTTCAACTGGGAACTTGGACCCTTTGAAATGTGGGATGCAGTGGGCGTAGACGCTACCCTCGCGCCCAACACACCATCCACCTGGTACAGCGACGGAGGAAAACAGGTCTTCGATCCCACCCGCAGCGACTACGTGCCTGTGCTTCAAGCGCCGGGTATCGCCGTCATCGCGGACTTCCGCAAATCTAACGGCATCGTCAAAACCAATCCCGGAGCGTCGCTGATCGACCTGGGCGACGGCATCGCGGCCATCGAGCTTCACTCAACGAAGGATGCAGTGGGCGAAGACATCACCCGGCTGGTAACCCAGGTCCTCAATCCCGGTAGCGATGCCGTTCGCGACTTCCAGGGCTTTCTCATCACCGGCGACCGCGCCAACTTTTCCGTCGGCGCCAATCTCTTCCAGGTGCTCCTCCTCATTCAGGAAGGGGAGTGGGAAGACCTCGACTTTGCCGTGCGCGCCTTCCAGCGCATGACGGGCGCCATCCGCTTCTGTCCCCGTCCAGTCGTTGTGGCGCCCTACGGCCTGTGTCTCGGTGGAGGAGCGGAGATCGCGCTGCACGCGGCCGCCCGCCAGCCCCATGCTGAGCTGTACATGGGCCTGGTGGAAACCGGGGTCGGCGTTGTCCCCGCGGGCGGTGGCACCAAGGAAATGGTTTTGCGCGCCGTCGACTCCGCTGTAGGCGTTCTCTCCGTAGCCGGTAAAGACGCCACCGCGCGCCTCTCTAGTTCGGCCGAATACTTCGACGCCCTCAAGCGCAACTTCGAGGTGATCGCGATGGCCAAAGTCTCGACCTCGGCAGCCGATGCCCGCCTGCTTGGCTATCTGAGCACCTCTGACCGCATCACAGCCCATCGCGAACGCCTGGTGAATGATGCAAAACAGGCTGCCGTTACTTTGGGCGGCGCCGGCTATTCCGCGCCGATCAATCGCGAAGTCCCGGCTGCCGGCGAAAGTGCACTGGCCACTTTGAAATTAGGCGTCCACCTGATGCGCCAGGCCGACTACATCAGCGACCACGACCAGAAGGTAGCCAACCACGTTGCCAACATTCTCTGTGGAGGCGCGATACCGGCCGGCACCGTCGTGGGCGAACAATATTTCCTCGATCTTGAGCGCCAGGCCTTTCTGTCCCTTTGCGGAGAACGCAAAACCCAGGAACGCATCGCCTTCACCCTCAAGACGGGCAAACCGCTAAGGAACTAAATAATGAGAGACGCCGTTATCGCCACCAGTATTCGAACCGCCGTTGGCAAGTCCGGCCGGGGAGCCCTCGCCACCACGCGCCCTGACGACCTCGCCGCCATCGCGATCGAAGGCGCCCTGGCGCGCCTGCCCCAACTCGACCGCAGCGAGATCGAAGACGTAATCCTCGGCTGTGCCATGCCCGAAGCGGAGCAGGGAATGAACGTCGCCCGCATCGCCTCCTTACGCGCCGGCCTCCCCGTGAGTTCCTCCGCCATGACCGTCAACCGGTTCTGCGCTTCCGGCCTCCAGTCCATCGCGATGGCCGCTGACCGCATCCGGGGAGGTGGCGCCGAAGTCATCATCGCCGGGGGAACCGAATCCATGAGCATGGTCCCCATGGGCGGCAACAAGGTCAGCGCCAATCCCTGGCTCATCGACCACTACGCCGACTCCTACTTATCCATGGGGCTGACCGCGGAACGGGTAGCCCAACACTACGGCATCACCCGCGAACGGGCCGATGCCTTCGCCCTCGCCAGCCATCAGAAAGCGCTTGCCGCTATCGAAGCGGGTCGTTTTAGCGACGAAATCGTATCCGTCACCGTGACCAGTGCCAGCAACGGCGGAGGCAAAGTCAAACTCGCTACCAAGCCGTTCACTACCGATGAAGGCCCACGCGCAGACACCTCCATGGAGGCACTCGCCGGCCTGAAACCCGCCTTCCACGCCAAGGGCACAGTCACGGCAGGGAACTCATCGCAAACCTCAGACGGTGCAGCAGCCACGGTCGTTATGTCTGCCCAACGCGCCGCCGCTCTGGGCATAAAGCCTCTGGCCCGCTTTGTTGCCTTTGCCGCCGCCGGCTGCTTGCCCGAAGAAATGGGAATGGGGCCGGTCTATGCCGTACCCAAGGCCCTCAAGCTCGCCGGCCTGACCCTGGATCAAATCGATCTTATCGAGCTCAACGAAGCCTTCGCCGCCCAGTCGCTGGCCGTAATCCAGCAGCTCGGCCTCGATCCGGCCAGGGTGAACATCAACGGAGGAGCCATCGCCCTCGGCCATCCGCTCGGCTGCACCGGAGCCAAGCTCACCGCCACGCTACTGCATTCCATGCAAACCCGTGGCGCGAGGTACGGCCTAGTCACCATGTGTGTCGGCGGAGGTATGGGCGCCGCGGGTATCTTCGAATCACTCAACTAAGAAACCAAGGATAGGAAACCAAGGAGAAACAGTGGCCACAGCGACGGAAATTCTGCACCGCACGATTGCCGGTGGCAGCTTCCTCATCGAGGAGCGCTCCCCTGAAGACATCATGACCCCGGAAGACTTCAGCGAAGAGCAGCGCCAAATCGCCCGCACTACTACCGAGTTTGTGCGCAACGAGGTCCTTCCTGCTGCTGACAAAATTGAGGCCAAGCAGTTCGATGTGACTCGCGCTCTTTTGAAAAAAGCCGGAGACCTCGGGCTCATGGCGGTCGATATCCCCGAAGCTTACGGCGGGCTAGCCATGGACAAGGTCACCTCCGCCATTGTCGCCGACCATCTCTCGGAGCTCGCCAGCTTCACCGTCGCCTTCAGCGCCCATGTCGGTATCGGCACCTTGCCTATCGTCTGGTATGGCACCGACGCGCAAAAGCAAAAATTTCTACCCCGCATGGCAACCGGAGAGTTGATCGGCGCCTACGCTCTCTCGGAAGCTACCTCCGGCTCAGACGCAATGAACATTCGCACTCGCGCCGTGCTCTCCGGCGATGGCACGCACTACCTCCTCAACGGTGAGAAGATGTGGATCAGCAACGCCGGCTTTGCCGATCTGTTCACCGTCTTCGCCAAAGTCGACGGAGATAAATTCAGCGCATTCCTGATCGAGAAGGGAACTCCCGGCCTCTCCATCGGTTCGGAAGAACACAAGTTAGGTATCCGCGGCTCCTCCACCTGCCCCCTGGTGCTCTCCGACTGCAAAGTGCCGGCAGAAAACCTGCTCGGCGAAGTCGGCAAGGGTCACCACATCGCCTTCAACATTCTCAACATTGGCCGCTTCAAATTGGGCGCAGCCTGTGTGGGCGGCGCCCGAACCACGCTGAGCCACGCCCTCGGCTACGCCAAGCAGCGCCAGGCCTTTGGCAAGCCCATCGCCGCGTTCGGTCTCATCCAGCAAAAACTCGCCGATGCTGCCGCCCGTCTCTTCGCCGTTGAGAGCATGGCTTACCGCACCGTAGGCATGATCGACAACGCGTTGGGTGCTCTGGAAGGAGAAGCTGCGGGGAACCCGCGGGAGATTCAGAAGAACATCGAGGAGTACGCTGTCGAGTGTTCCATTCTCAAGGTGTGGGGATCAGAAATGCTTGAGGTGGTGGTCGACCATGCCGTCCAGATCTATGGCGGTTACGGATACGTGGAAGAGTATCCGGTGGAGCGAGCCTATCGCGATTCCCGCATCAACCCCATCTTTGAAGGCACCAACGAGATCAATCGCCTCATCATCACCGGCTGGTTGATGAAGCGCGCCATGGCCGGCAAGCTCCCGCTCCTGGCGTCCATCAAAAAGCTCATGGACCAAGTGTTAGAACCGCCCTCCTTTGAAGAGGACGCCGATCACACCAACGATCCGCTCTATGCTGAATCGCAGCTGCTGGCGAGCACGAAAAACCTTGCTCTCTTCACCGCCGGTGCGGCCTCGCAGAAATACATGAACGCGCTCGCCGACCAGCAGGAGGTCATGGCAGACCTGGCCGACATCATCATCCAGGTTTACGCTTTGGAATCGGCCTTGTTGCGAGCCCGCAAGCTGCGAGCCCGAAGCCTGCCTCTGGCCGCCACCGCCGAAGCCATGGTCAAGCTCTACGCAGCTAAAGCCATGGAAGTTGTCGAGCTAGCCTCCCGGCGCATCGTAGCCGCAGTAGCCGAAGGCGACACCCTGCGCGTCCAACTAGCGATCGTCCGCCGTCTCTCCCGGCACGTTCCGGAAGACGTTTACGCAACCCAACGCACGATAGCCAACCATCTCGTCGAGTACGGAGTTTGGAACTAAAACTGGAGCGGGACGGTGGCAATAACGCGGGCGGGATTGGGGTGAGGGTTAGGTCTGTGGTATCCCACACCCCGATTCCTGTGAGGCTTAGCCGGCTCCGCGAACCTCATGCGCCTTTCCTCAAAGAAAGGCGCACACGCTGCCTTGTCCAGCGGCCGCGCGCAGGAAATTCGGGGCATCTCGCTTGTTTTTCGCGAGATGTGGGATACCACTGAATCAACCCTCTCAACCTTAAGCCCACAAACTACTGGCGCTGCTGCAACTGCCCATCCCCGGTATAACCATCCCGGGACCCGCCAACCTTCCTGGACGTAGTCACGCTGATCGGCGACTGCAAATGAAAACTAACCAGCGTCTCCGTTGGGATCTGCACCTGCTGCCCTCTTGTAACCCCATTCACACCAGCGCCGATGCCGCCCCCGCTAGCCGCCCCGATCGCAGCACCTTTCCCGCCGCCCAAAAGTCCCCCAAGGATGGCTCCAACCGCAGCTCCGCCGCCGGTCTTAATCGCCGTATTCTTCCCCCTCCCAGCTCCGTTTTTGGTGAATGCATCCGTCACCACATCCACCGGATGGTCCACCGTATCAATCCGAGTCAGCTCGATCGATAACTCCGAGCTTCCGGAAAAGTGAGTCGCATCCTTAGCCGTAATCACCCGCCCCACCACCGAGGCGCCTGACTTCGCCACGACCATCCCATCCACAATCAAATCCCCGGCCAGCGACCCATGGAACACCGAATTTGACTGGGTCGTCGCACTATCCAGCGTATCCGTCATACGAATCGGAATCACCGTCCCCGAAGGCAAAGTCACCGTCTTGGCCACAGGAGGAGGTGGCGGCGGCGGCGCCGC
>JBAVQC010000292.1:0-22410 GCA_049693715.1 Acidobacteriaceae bacterium
TTTCTATTCTCCCTTTGTCGAGTCGACATCGAACCTGCAAGAGATACTTTGCAGTTAACGAATGTATAGAATCCCAAAAAAATAGTGTCAAGAAAAAAATAGCATTTTATGAGAATCAATTCGCTGATCGGAATCGCTATAGCCAACCATCGACTTCCCCGAGCACTCACTTTCCCGCGAGATGGACACCATAATGTCGCAACAACACCAGCGCGACACCGCTGATCGAATCGTGCCAGGCGTGTGCGATCATTCCTGTCCGTAGTCCGCGCCGCAGCAGCGCGAGCACACCAAACATCGCTCCGTACGCTGCGATGAGCACGATCCCAGCAACTCCTTCATAGCCGTGCGCCGCGCCAAACACCAGCGCCGAGAGCGTGACACCAACCCAAATCCTGCGCCCCATCCGTGCAAATTGCTGCTGCAGGTAACCGCGGAAGACCAATTCCTCGCAAACACCGGCGGAGATGCTCAGTACCAGGAACAGCATCATCTCCAGCGGTGTGACCGGCGCGAGCTTCTGGGTGACGTCACCGATCTTCTGCGGATCAATGTGCGATCCCGAGATCTTCACCAGCACGTTGCCGAGGAGCGCGAGCACCAGGAGCGCGACTGCCCAGTAACCGAGCGCAAAAGCAAAATCAGCCAACCAGCCCCGCCTGCCAGGCCGCCGTTCGCCGAGCAATTGCCGCAACGGAACCTTGCGCATGTACAGGCCCCACAGAACCAGGCCGGCCAGGAACCATTCATACCCGATGGTGAGACAGTAGTTCGCCACCAGGTGCATCGGCTGGTTGCCGAACTTGTGCAGTTGCCTTACGCCGGCCACAGAAAGCCCGATGATCACCGCCAGCATCAGCAGGGTGTGCCACCACGGCGCAACCAGGCCGCCTTGCTCGTAGGACTGCGCAGGTTCTATCGTTGTCATAGTATTGTGTTCCGTTGTTTGGCATCCAAGAATTGAGGCCGTCCGTTATGGAAGATGTTGTCATTGTCGCCGGAGTGCGCACGCCGGTTGGAAAGTTTCAGGGTGCGCTGTCGAATTTTTCTGCTGTCCAACTGGGTTCCCTGGTGGTGCGCGAAGCGCTCAACCGCGCGCGGCTCCAGCCCGATCAGGTGGATGAATGCATCATGGGCAACGTCGTCTCCGCGGGGCTGGGGCAGAACCCGGCACGCCAGGCCGCGATCTACGGCGGTCTTTCTCCCTCGGTCAGCGCCATGACCATCAACAAGGTCTGCGGCTCCGGGCTGAAGGCCGTAGGCTTGGCGGTGCAGGCAATCCAGACGGGCAACGCGGAGATCGTCATTGCCGGCGGCATGGAGTCGATGACCAATGCGCCCTACCTTCTCCCCCAGGGACGCAGCGGCTTCCGCATGGGCAATGCGACGGTCGTCGATTCCATGATCCATGACGGTCTGTGGGAGATTTACAACGACTACCACATGGGCGTTACTGGAGAGCACGTCGCGGAGAAGCACGGCATCACACGAGAGGAACAGGATCAATTTGCGCTCAACTCGCATCGCAAGGCAGCCGCGGCTTGGCGCGCTTGTTACTTGCGATCCCAGATTCTGCCTATCGAAGTGCCGGCGAAGAAGAAGGGCGACGCGCCCACCATCTTCGACCATGACGAATCCGTGCGTGAAGATGCCTCCATCGAAGCGCTGCGCGCGCTGAAGCCCGCTTTCAGGAAAGACGGAACGGTTACCGCCGGGAACGCACCCGGGGTGAATGATGGCGCGGCGGCAGTGGTGGTGATGTCCGCGGCGAAAGCCGCATCGCTCGGGCTTACGCCCATGGTCCACATTCGCGCCCAGGCGACCAGTGGCATCGATCCCAAGTGGGTGATGCTCGCTCCCGTTTTGGGAATCCAGCGGGTGCTGGCGAAGGCGGGCTGGTCCAAGGACGATCCTGACCTTTACGAATTGAACGAGGCGTTCTCTGTGCAGGCCCTGGGCGTGATGAAGGAAGTAGGCCTCGATTCGGCAAACGTAAACGTGAATGGTGGAGCGGTTGCGATCGGGCATCCCATCGGCGCCAGCGGCGCGCGCGTTCTGGTTGCGCTGATTTACGAGATGATGCGCCGTGACGTACACCGCGGAGTTGCGGCGCTGTGTCTCGGCGGGGGGAATTCTGTCGCCATGGCTGTGGAACGATAACCGCGATTATGAGTAGAGCTTAATGCCGTTGGGGGCACCGCCCCTGTATACTCGCGCCACCTCATGCTCTTCAAGGCGCTCAGTGCGGCAGTCTACGGCATCGATGCTCACATCATCGATGTGGAAGTCGACTACTCCGGAATCAAGACAAAGGACGACTGTTTCCATACGGTGGGGCTTCCCGACGCTGCGGTGCGGGAAAGCCGCGATCGGGTTCGCTCTGCCATCAAGAACTCAGGCTTCGATCTTCCCCCGACAGACATTACGATCAATCTGGCGCCTGCCGACCTGAAGAAAGAAGGATCGGGTTTTGATCTGCCCATGGCGATCGGGATTCTCGGCGCCTATGGTGCTCTCCACCTGAAAGACCTCGGCCAATTTCTGCTGGTGGGTGAACTGGGGCTGGATGGGGCACTGCGCGGTGTTCCCGGCGTGCTGCCCATTGCGGTGGCGGCCCGTGCGCGGGGCATCGGTAACCTGATCGTTCCCGAGCGTAACGCCGCTGAGGCCGCGATGGTGGAAGGCTTGAATGTTTACCCTGTCCGGACGCTTATCCAGGTACGTGAATTGCTGAACGCGGCCGCGAATGGCGGCATCCATGCCCAGCCTCTTCATGTGGACTCGCGTCATCTCCTCAATGAGCAGCATAGTTTTGTGCTCGACTTCAAAGATGTTCGTGGGCAACAGACGGCCAAGCGCGCTTTGGAGGTTTCTGCTGCCGGTGGCCACAACATCCTCATGATCGGTCCTCCGGGATCGGGCAAGACGATGTTGGCCAAGCGGCTGCCTTCAATCCTCGCCCCGCTCCGCCTGGAAGAGGCGCTGGAGACAACCAAGATCCATTCCGTTGCCGGAGTGCTCGACGCGGATGCGGGGTTGGTCACGCAGCGTCCCTTTCGCTCGCCCCATCACTCTATTTCAGACGCAGGACTCATCGGTGGCGGTAGCGTTCCACGGCCAGGCGAAGTTTCTCTGGCACATAATGGCGTGCTGTTTTTGGATGAGCTGCCTGAGTTTCCCCGGAACGTGCTGGAGGTGATGCGCCAGCCATTGGAGGACGGTACGGTCACCATCTCTCGTGCCGCGATGTCGCTCAGCTTTCCGGCGCGCTTCATGCTGGCGGCGGCGATGAATCCGTGTCCTTGTGGTTATTTCAACGACAAGTCCCACGACTGTCTGTGTACGCCGCCCATGATGCAGCGCTACATCTCAAAAATCTCCGGCCCTCTGCTGGATCGGATCGATATCCATATCGAGGTCCCGGCTGTGCAGTACCGGGAGCTTCGTTCTGCGGCGGCGAGTGAGGGTTCTGCGGAAATCCGGGCGCGTGTATTGGCGGCACGGGAGCGGCAGCACAGTCGTTTTGCCGCCGACCGGATTTTTACCAACGCGCAGATGCACACCCGCCAGATCCGCACCCATTGTGAGTTGTCACCGGAAGCCGAGCGTTTGTTGGAGCGGGCTATGCAGCAACAGGGTTTGAGCGCACGCGCCCACGACCGGATATTGAAGGTCGCTCGCACCATCGCTGACCTCGATGCCCAACCAGGAATTACCGTGGGACACATTGCGGAAGCAATTCAGTACCGCACGCTGGATCGTAGCTTCTGGAGCTGAGTTGCATTTGTCGTAACCATGGCCCTGGGGCACCCGTCCCGAACCGAAGACTTTGATGGGAGATTCAATCCCGGAGCCCGCTACTCGCGAGTCAACTCTTCGATGAGTTTTCAGTGCTCGGGGTAGATGCCGACCAGCTCCGATCGCTTGGCCATCTCGAAATCTGCGAAGTCGAAGCCCGGCGCTACGGTGCAACCGACGAGGGCAAAGCCGGCAGCGTTCTTCAGCCGGGAAGCGAACCAACACCCCGCCTTGACTACTGCCTGAAAGACTTCGCCGGCCTCGAATGCATCACCCAGATGCAGCTCGCAATAATTGCCCTCAGGATCGATCACGTACACGATCAACCCACTGCCGGCATCAAAGTGCCACAACTCGTCCGACGCAATGCGATGGAATGCGGAAAAGTCCTTTTGCGCGAGCAGGAAATAAATCGCCGTCGAGGCATAACGGCTTCCATGAAAGGCGGACGGTAAGGCATCCTGAGCAATGGTCAGGGTCGACTGATACGTAACCCGGTAATAGCCGCCCTCAGGATGAGGATTCAGGCTCAGGCGATCGATCCAGTATTGTGCGTTCCTGTCCACCTGGCTAGTGGTCCGTGGCGGTTGCTTCTGCCTGCTGGCGCAATGCGTGCACCACCACCCGCAGCATCTCTTCTTCGGGAGCCCGCTTACCAGTCCAGATCTCGAATTGCCGCGCGCCCTGTTGCACGAACATCTCTACCCCGGTCACGACGGCTATCCCTTTTTGACGAGCCATGTGCAGCAACGGTGTCTCCACCGGGTTGTAGACCAGGTCGAAGACCAGCCGCGCGTTGATCTCTTTCGGCTCCAAAATATGTTGCGGCCTCACCCCGTGCATGCCGACAGAGGTGGCATTCACGATCACGTCGAATGTACTTTTGGCTACCTGCTCGCGGCGAATGGTTTTTGCCTTAGCCTCGCGCGCCAGCTTCTGCGCCGTCTGCGGAGTGCGATTCAGGATCAGAACCTCCGCTCCCTTGTTGACTAACCCGAAGACCGCTGCCCGCGCCGCACCGCCGGCCCCGAGTACCAGTACCTTTGCGCCCGCCAACGAAAGCCGCTTCTCGAGCGGACGCACAATACCGCCCACATCGGTATTGAAACCGTAAAGTTTTCCATCGTGCGCGCGAACGATGGTGTTGCATGCGCCTACCTGGGCAGACACGGGATCCATATTTTCCAGATGCTTTAACACCTCCTGCTTGAGCGGCATGGTCACACTCAAGCCGGAAAGAGGCACCTCCCGGACCACGGTAAGCAGGTCATTGAGTTTGTTGGTCTGCAATGCAAGGTATACCGCGTTTACGGTCTCGCGGTGGAACGCGGTATTTAACATCAGCGGCGAGAGGGAGTGCTTGATGGGATTGCCGACCACACCATAAACGCGCGTCGCCGTATCGATCTGGCCGATCCTATACGTATCGGTCAGTGTGCGCGCATCTATCTGGCCTGGGGCCGTCTCTTCCCCCCGGACGGCAGCGGCAAAGGTGAATACGCTGCCCGCGCGAACAGCCAGCACCCGGCTGATGACCCCCTGATCGCCCATACATAGGCCGATCATGTTAGCCATATCCCCGCTGCGCTCGAGAAAATGCATCATCACCACGTTGTCGGCCAGCGACTTGGCCGTACCCACAATTTTGATGAACTCCGGCTCGTACGGCCGGATGCGCTCAAAGATGCCATCCAGATCTTTCGTGGTTTGAAAATCGTGCCAGGAGATGATGAGGGCCGCGCCGCGAGCGCGCAACTTCTCCAGGTCAGACGCCTGGATGGCCTCCGCCGTCTGCAACTCCAAATCCATCAGGTGAAAGCCCGAGGCGGTGGCTTTCTGTAAGATCTCCAATTCGGCGGGAATGGCGCCTTTGAACTTTCCCCCGTTGGCAGCCCGGCGGCAGGTGGCGATCGCGGTGACTACGCTATTGTCGGCGAGGAACTGCTTCAGCGTGGGGAGTGCAGCGAGTGGTTTCTCCAGGTAATCCAGACGGAATTCCAAAAAAGGGCTGTCGCGCATCGCCTCGGTGGCGCGATCGACCATTTCGTTGGCCGTGGAGCCAATGATCGCTACGCATACTTTGCCCATACGGGAGCGCAAGTATTGCTGCGACAAAGTTGGAGCGGCTGAATTCATGATGACAATCTGGACATCTTAATGCATTTCCACTTCTACTCTGCGCAGGGAAGTTGGGCGATGTGCGTCTTTTCTCGACGAAAAGCCGCGTCAGCAGCGTTCCTCTTTATACAGCAGAATTGGAAATGCTGTACCGGCCATACCCGCACTATGCAAGAACCGTATTGGACTGTTCTGGAATGCCCTTCGGTAGCTGGGTTACCCTTGATTGGTAGTCAGGAGCAGGTCCCCATTGAATCATTTAACGGCAACGGAAGTAACAGAAATGCATCCCTGGAACCAGAATGGAGCTATCGACGCCTCAGGACTCGAAAACTGGGTCCGGGGGCGGCTGGCATTGCAGAGCCAACTCATCGACGCCCTCCTGGCGGTTCCAGCCGAGAAATCCTTGGAGAATACCCTTCGGCCGTTTGACGATGCCGTGGCCACCCTGAGCGCGGCAGGCTCCCTGGCCTCCCTGCTGGATAGCGTTTATCCCGACAAAGGGGTGCGTGATAAGGCGCGCGAACTGACTCAGGTTGTGGCCGAGGCGGCCACCGCCCTCTCGCTGAACCAGGAGGTCTATCGCGCGCTCGCAGCCATCGACACCAGTCTCGCCGACCCCGGCACCACGCACTATGTGAACCAGACCCTGCTGAATTACCGCCTGGCCGGCGTCGATAAAGATGATGCCACCCGCGCCCACCTGCGTGAACTCTCGGATAAGGCAACCGAGCTGTCGCTCACTTTCGCCAAACATGTACAGGAGAATGTGAATCGGGTGGAAGTGCGGGATCCTGCCGAGCTCGAAGGGCTACCGGAAGACTACATTCGCAACCACCCAGCCGATGAAAACGGCGTCATTACCCTCACCACCGACTACCCCGACATGCAGCCGGTGATGACCTTTGCCGCCAGCGCGGATTTGCGCCGGCGCATGTTCCTCGCCTACAACACCCGCGCTTATCCGGCCAACCGGCAACTCCTGCTCGATCTGCTTGCCATACGGCAGCAGGTGGCCAAGATCCTGGGCTTCGCTTCCTGGGCCGATCTGGCCACGGCTAACCAGATGATGGGGTCGGCGGCCAAAATGAAGAACTTTATCGGCGAACTGGAGCAGGCTTCCCGCGCCGGCGCTGTGCAGGAATACGAGATGGTGCTGGCCTTCGCCCGCGGCCGGCAGCCGGGCCTGACCACACTCAAGAGCAGCGACCGCGGCTATTGGTATGAGCAATACCGCCGCCAGGCCTTCGACTTCGATTCGCAATCCGTCCGCCCTTACTTTCCTTACCCGGCGGTGGAACAGGGCATACTCGATACCGCGGCACGGCTCTTTCATGTCAGCTTTCAGCGCAACCATGAGGCGGCCGTCTGGCACCCCCAGGTGAGCGCCTGGGACGTCTATGATCGGGACCGGTTGTGCGGCCGCTTCTATTTGGACATGCATCCCCGCGAAGGCAAAGACAAGTGGTTCAGCGCAGCTCCACTGATTCCAGGCATAGCCGGGCGGCAGCTCCCGGAGGTCGCCCTGATCTGCAACTTTCCTGGTGGCAAAGCGGAAGGTTCACTCCGTCGGTCGGACGGTCATGCAGATGACCCGGGTCTGATGCAATACAGCGACGTCGTCACCTTCTTCCACGAGTTCGGCCACCTTATGCATGCGATTCTGGGTGGCCAGCAAGCCTGGGCCGGCGTGAGCGGCATCGCGACCGAAGGCGATTTTGTCGAAGTGCCGTCACAGATGCTGGAGGAGTTCTTCCATGACGCTCGGTTGTTGGCGTCCTTTGCCCGCCACTACCAGACGAGTGAGCCCATACCGCCGGCGTTGGTGGAACGAATGAATCGCGCGAGCGCTTTCGGAAGAGCCGACGGCGTACGCACCCAGCTCTTCTACACCAGCTACGCCCTCGACGTGCACAATCTTCCTCCCCAGACACTTGATCTGGATGCGTTGCTCGAGCAAGGTTACAAACGCATGATGCCGTATGAGTGGGTTGACGGCAATCGCATGTACTCGAGTTTCACCCACCTGATCGGCTACACGTCGAACTACTACACCTACATGTTCGACAAGGTCATCGCACTCGATTTCTTTGGCCAGTTCGACCGGTCAAATTTACTTGAGGGACCCACCGCGATGCGATACCGCCGGGCTATTCTCGAGCCCGGTGGGTCAAAACCAGGTACGCAACTGATTGAAGACTTTCTCGGCCGTCAACAAAAGATGGATGCCTTTGCCGAGTGGGTCGGCGAGGAATTTGCCGGCTCCCCGGCGGGGGAGGGAAGCGATGGCATCAGCCATTCTACGTAAGGCTTGGCAAAGCAAGTGGGCAGTCGTTACCGGCGCCAGCGCCGGCATCGGTGAAGCCATCGCGGTGGAGTTGGCGGAGGCGGGGGTGAACCTGATACTCACTGCCCGCCGCCGCGAGCGGCTCGATCTGCTGGCGGAGAGGCTGCGCAGCAAGTATTCCGTCCAAACCCGGGTGATTGTCGCCGACCTTTCTCTTCCCCAGGCGCCGCAGCAGATCTTCGATGCGACCGAGGGAGCCGGTATCCAGGTAGATGTTTTGATCAACAATGCCGGCTTCGGAGAGTATGGCGAATTTCTCCGCTCCAGGATGGAGATGCAGCTCGACATGGTCCAGGTGAATTGCACCGCCGTGGTTCATCTCACCCGCCTCTTCCTTCCCGCGATGGCCGCGCGGCGCCAGGGCGCGGTCATGATCGTGGCGTCTACCGCCTCCTATCAGCCGGTTCCGTATCTCGCTACGTATGGGGCCACCAAGGCCTTCGATCGTATGTTGGCCGAAGCCTTGGCCCAAGAAATGAAGCGTCATGGGGTTCGCGTGAGCGCCTTGTGTCCTGGCCCGACGGAATCTGAGTTCACCCAGGTTTCCGGAGTGCGGTCCGGTGACGGGCGAAAACCACAATCAGCCGTGCCCGTGGCGCGGCTTGGGCTGGAGGCTCTCGCCCAAGGCAAACACTCTGTCATTCCGTACCTCAGGGGCCGAGTGCAGGTTTTTGCCCAGCGATTCATACCACGCACTGTAGTAACCTCCGCCGTCGAGCGCCTCCTCCGGCCGACGACTCTCAAATAATTTTTTTCAAAATGACACAACTTTGCTGCCCAAAATGGATTCTTAGTAGATAACAACAGAGGCTACTTCAATCTTTTCCTACCTCGGTATTTATTTATCCCAAATGAAGCCCCGCCTCGGCGGGCTCTCCTCTTGCAAATCCCTGACAGCCCATCCCCATTTGGCCTCTTGAGCGGGCCCGCCGGAAGGCGGGCCTAATGCTTTCGATCGCTGACACTCCTAAAGACAGAATTTCGTAAGATAGCTTTCGATGGCAGTTTCGCAAATCACGCAACTGGACGTCGTCCGCGTACCCGGCTGGTCAGGACGCGGCAAGCCGCCACTCGGCTGGCTGATCCATGGATTCAGTACTCGCCAGGGCGGAGGAACCACTGTCTACCGGCCCGGGAACCTCGATCTAAATCTGGGTTTTACCGATTCCGACGGCCGCGAGACGGTAGCCGCCAATCGTGAACTTTTTGTTTCGGCGGCCAGCGAGGGTAGGCGGATCCTGGGCCTGGTTACGCTGCGGCAGATCCATTCGTCGTTGATCCGGAGAGTCTCGGCGAAGGACATTCGGGAAATCGGGATGTCCGCGGTGCTACAGGGTGATGGGTTGATGAGCGACGAGCCCGGGGTGTTGCTCGGCATCCAGACCGCAGACTGCATACCCGTTCTGGTAGCGGACCGGAAGCAGCGCGCAGTCGCGGCCTTTCATGCCGGGTGGCGCGGCACATTGGCGCGCATCGTGGAAAACGGAGTAGGCCGCATGCGGCTGGAGTTCGGTTCCAGGCCGCAGGATCTCATCGCCTCCATCGGACCGGGAATCGGGCAGTGCTGTTATGCCGTTGGGGAAGAAGTGCAGCAGCAATTCGAGTCGCAGTTTAACTATGCGCAGGAACTTTTCCGCGAGGTGTACGACGCGGATCCGATCCGGCAGAAGTATCCCATGCTGTTTCTCACCGCCCGCGCGCCTGGCCACAGTGACATCGGTCCCGCCATGCACCTGGACCTGGCAGAGGCAAACCGGAGGCAATTGCTTGCGGCCGGACTCCGGAAAGGAGCAATCTTCCTTACCGGGCAATGCACCGGGTGCCGCACGGATCGATTCTTCTCCCACCGCATAGAACGGGGCTTTACCGGACGGATGATGAGCGTGATTGGCGTCGCGCTAGCCTGCTAAGCCGCGGAGTGTCCTTCTCCGTTGCCTGTGCCGGGCTCGGGTGCGTGGTCTTTGGGATTGACCAAATCGCGCAATTCCTTGCTGGGCTTAAAGTAGGGCACTCGCTTCGCGGGCACATCGACCTTGGCCCCCGTCTTCGGGTTCCTGCCGGTGCGCGGTTTGCGTTGCCGAATCCGAAAACTGCCAAAACCGCGGATTTCGATCTTGTCACCGGAACGCAAGGCGTGAATCACAGAATCGAAAATGGTATCCACGATCATTTCCCCATCCCGGCGCGTCAGGTCGCCCAGCTGGGTTACTTCCTCAACGAGGTCTGCTTTGGTCATTGGTCCGGCCTCTCCAAAGTATAAGGGTAACCCGTGTCAACTATAGTAGATGCAGCAATTTGATGGTACATCGGAAACAATCCCGGATACGCCTTTCCCTGTGGATCACAGTAACCCGGTAACCAACACCCCCATTTGACGTCAAATGAAGGTCAGCTTTGGGTTGACTCGGTAGACGGCGATGCGACCCGAACGTGAGCTACATATGCACCAGACAGCAGCAGGGTAGCGTAGAATTTACCGGGTATCAATGAATCGACCTCGGAAATCGGCTTGGGAACACCCCTTTGCAACGTCCTTCTATCAGTATCGTCATACCGGCCTACAACGAAAGCGCCCGCATCGGCGGAGCTCTCGGCGAGGTTCTGCGCGTCGTTCGTGAGCGCGCGTGGCATGCCGAGGTTCTGGTTGTCAACGACGGGTCGACCGACCGTACGGCAGCCATTGTGGCGGAGTTTGCCCAGCTCCATCCCGAGGTCCGTCTGCTCAATAATCTGGTAAACCGCGGTAAAGGGTTCAGCGTGCGCCACGGGGTGCTCAACGCGGTGGGAGAGATCGTGATGTTCACCGACGCCGACCTATCCGCGCCCATGGAGGAAGTCGAGCGGTTGATTGACGCCCTGCGCCAGGGCGCCGACATTGCCATTGGCTCCCGCTGGCTCGAGCGCAACCGGCAGACTCAAAAACAACCTCTTTACCGCCAGTTCTTTGGGCGATGCTTTAACGCCATTACCCGCCTCATCATGGGCCTCCCCTTTGCCGACACGCAGTGCGGCTTCAAGGCTTTCCGTCGTCCGGTAGCCCAAACCGTCTTCCAATTGCAGCGCATCGAGCGCTGGGGATTTGACCCCGAGCTGCTGTTCATTGCGCTGAAGCGTGGTTACAAAGTTCAAGAGGTACCGGTCACCTGGGGCCACGACGAGCGTTCGCGCCTGAGCTATCTCAAGGACGGAATCAAGATGCTCGAAGAGATCGCCTACATCCGCTGGGAAGCCTTTGCTGGTGCTTACGACCGGAACGTCGTTGAATTCACCCCGGAGTGGCCCGTGATCAAAGGTTGATCATAAGACGAGAGAGCCGGGAAGAACGGGCGCTTGTCCTGCCTCGATCTTGTGTGACTTGAACGCCACTCGAATCTGCATATCGCTGGTCTGCTCTATCACCATCGTTTCTGAACATTGCCCGCAAAGCCAAAAGTGTTGCAGTCGGCGGGCACGCCCCCCAGGAGCCGGGACGGGTACCGTTGGATCCGGCAAGTCAAATAGAAAGATTCTTCCTTCGCGAAGGTAATTGAGCGGTTTGCCACATTTGGGATTAGCACACTGATTCACCGTGGATACCTACAACTTTCACTCATGTATGAGAGAAGAAATGCCCAAAGGGTTTTCCGGATCCTCCAACGACGCGAAGGCATTATGCGAGAATAGTCAGTTCCCATGTCCATATTGCGCTCGTTATTGATTGCGCTCTCCCGGAATTCGTCGTTACGTCACTTCGCGGAAAGTTCCACACTCGGTGGCCGTATGTCGTCGCGCTTCGTCGCCGGGACCAGCGTGGAGGAGGTGTTGAATGCAGCCGTGTCCGTCAACCGCCAGGGCATCTCGACCACGCTCGATAGCCTGGGGGAAAACGTGCACTCTCCCCACGAAGCTCACCAGGCGGCAGAAGTCTATCACCGTTTGCTCGACGCCATCCAGTACCGCCAGTTAGACGCGAACGTGAGCGTGAAGCTTACCCAGATGGGCATGGATCTGGACCCGGAGCTGGCCTGTGCCATGGCTGCCAGCCTGGTAGAGCATGCGGTGAAGGCCAACACCTTCGTCCGCATCGATATGGAGGGCTCTGACTACACCCAGGCCACCGTCGACATGGTGTCGAACTTGAGTGCTCTAAACTCGAACCGAGGCCACGTGGGCGTGGTGATCCAGGCTTATCTTTATCGCAGTAAAGCGGACATCGACCGCCTGCTGGCGGAGGGAATTCGCATCCGACTGTGCAAGGGCGCCTACCAGGAACCGGCCAGCCTCGCATTCCCCGAGAAGGCGGATGTGGATAAGAATTTTGTACGCTTGATGCAGATGCTGCTGCCTAGCGGGATCTACCACGGCATCGCCACCCACGATGAAAAGATGGTTGAGGCCACCTGCCAGTTTGCCAGGGAGCGGGGCATCGCGTCTGACCAGTTCGAGTTTCAAATGCTTTACGGAGTGCGGCGTGACCTGCAAAAGTCTTTGGTGGCCGATGGCTACCGGGTGCGCGTTTACATTCCTTTCGGGACCGAGTGGTATCCCTATTTCATGCGCCGGCTGGCAGAACGGCCGGCAAATCTGCTATTCATAGCCCGTAATTTCTTCCGTCAATGAGGAGTGGATGTGAAAACCAAGAATGCTTTGAAACAGTCTGAGCTGATTCTCAAGCTGTATGAAATTCGCCGGGAAACGGCTCTGCGCGCAGCGCGCGATTATGTGGGCGGTGAGTTCATGCCCAAGTCAGTGGATGAATTTGTGAGCCTGGTCAAGGATGGCGGTAAGCCAAGCGGCCACATCCTGCAGGTCTACGGATATTGGGACATGGTCGCCGCTTTTGTGATCCACGGCGCGCTGGACGAAGCGCTTATCTTCGACACCTGCCAGGAGATGTACTTTCAGTTCGAAAAAATCCAGCCCTATCTTGCCGGCTTTCGCGAAAAGATGAACCTGCCTGAGTTTTTGAGGAGCATCGAGACGGTGGTCGCCGGCGCTCAGGAAAGGCGCACCCGTGCGGTGACCAAGGCCAAGACCAAGCCGGCGAAGGTTCGGGCGGAGGTTGAAGAGCCTGCAACGGCGGCCGCTGAGGCCTGAAATGAGGCGCAATTGTCTCAGTGGCTGTTCTCAAGTGCCAGCACGGCAAACCCGGTTGCCGCATCGTTCATGAAATGACCAATGTCGCTGGAAGGATCACGCCTTTTATTTAGCGACCACGCAGACCACTTTCCATCATCCTGGCTTTGATTCTGCGCCAGCCAGGTCACCCCGTGCTTGGCTGAGGCCCCCGCCAAGCCCGATTGTTCCAAAGCCAGGACCGTAAGCCCTGTGGCCAGCCCATCGCTCTTCGTTTCCTCGGGTGTATCGTCGTGTCTCTTCCACGTGCCCAGATCGTTGACACTCCACCCACCGTCCGGTTGCTGCTTGGAAGCCAGGGTCTCCGCCAGGGCGGAGCGCTCCTTCTCATCCAACAGCCCAGACAACCTGGCCGAAGCCCACAACACGTAAACCTTGTTGAGCAGCGGCTGCCGATCGTACTCCCGGCGCAAAAAGCCGCGCAGCAACCGCAGATTCTCCTGGATTTTTGGGTCGTGCTGATAGTTGTCGGGTGCCCGTCCAACCGCGATCGCCGCCAGCACCGCGCCATTGTATTGCGATTCATTCGACTCCCAGGGAGCTAGGTGGAAGTTTTGCCAGTTCCACCCGCCGGCTTGCTCCCCGGACTTGATCTGCAAGGCCCACATGTTGTCAAAGGCGCTGCGGGTGATGTCGGTCAGGTGGTTCTTCTGTTGATCGTAGGTCGACAGGATAAGAGTGTTGAGCACCGATTCCGTAGCACGCGAGTCTGTCGCCAGCGTAGGACCACTTTTGCTATTGGGGTAAAACGGCTGAACCTCATTCCACATCGTGACCCGCCGCAGCACGTTGTTGAGCATGATCTGCTCCTGCTTGGTGGGTGCTTCTTCGCCTAGCGATCCGCGTAAGCTGGATCGGGAAAGCGCGTAGGGCACGACAGTGTGGCACGAAACGCAAACCGTGGTGTGATCCCGCTTCGCCGCGTCCCAGCTTTGCCACCATATCTCGCGGCTGTCGAGGTACTGAGCAGCGGCTTTCTGGTTCCAGGAGGACGAAACGCCGTCGCCGGATGCACCATAGCAAGCGGCTGTCAGAGAGGGCACGACGCAGAGCAGGGCGAGCAGGCGGGCGTTTTTCACGCGAGCACATCTCCTCTTAATGCTGATCTGAACAAATACGGATAGGATGGCTGGCCCTGTGGACGTAGCGTATCACAAGGGATTTCGTTGCGATTCGAGTCCATCCATCAGCTCGGCAACCTGTCTCTTGCGCTCATCCTGCAGTTTCAGGAGGCCCTCGATCACCCCCAGCCGGTCCTCGGCGGAACGGTTCTGGTTGAACTTCTGCTTGCCTTCCAGGCGGGTGATCCGGCATTCAAAACCGACAATCGCTTTGAGCTGCGAGTCGATGTAGGTAGCCGGAGCATCGGTGACCTGCCAGGGAGCAGGGAACGCCGCCTCGTGCTTCTTCGTCAGCTCGGTCACCACTGTCCTTAGCCGCTCGGCATCCTCAAAGAAGGTGATGCGGCCGTAGGCATGAATCGCGGCGTAATTCCAGGTTGGTACCACTCTGCCTGTCTCCTGCTTGGCGCGATACCAGTTCGGAGATACATAGGTGTCGAGACCGAGGAAAATGATGAGCCCTTCGGCGTCTGGGTCGGTTTCCCGCCATTGCACGTTGGCGCGCGACACATGGCCGGTCAGGGTTCCGTATTCTCCCCGGGTCTCATCGAGCATGAGCGGAAGATGCGTCGCCACCAGCCCATGGGTGGTATTGGTGACCAGCGTTGCCAACTCGCTCTGCTTCATCGCCGCATGGAGCTTAGGGAGGTCTGTTACCTCAAATGCTTTGGGTGTGTACATGCGCGCATCCTCCGGCTTTTCTCTGTCTTATACCATTTAGACTTCTTTGAGGAGGGGCGGCATGTCTACCCCATCGAATCGGCACGCGGGTACCGGCGCGGGAGGTGCCCAGGCGACGATCCCCGAGCCCACCTACGCAGAGCGGGCGCGCACCCTGCTGTATCTGGGCCGCGTCGGCAGCCTCTCTACCCTTTCACGCAAACGGCCCGGGTTCCCCTTTGGCTCTCTGATGCCGTATGCCCTGGATGGCGCGGGACGCCCTCTCTTCCTTATCAGCACTATGGCCATGCACACGCAAAATCTGCAACAGGATGCGCGTGCCAGCCTGCTGGTGACGCAACCGGAAGCGGAGGGCGATCCGCTGGGAGCAGCGCGTGTAACCGTGGTGGGCAATGCGGCTACGTTGGCCGCGCCAGAGGTAGCGGAGGCCCGCGGGCTCTACCTGGAACGTCATCCCAACAGTAAGTACTGGGTGGACTTCGACGACTTCTCCTTTTTCCGGATGGATGTGATCGATGTGTATTACGTCGGCGGCTTCGGGGTGATGGGCTGGGTCGCCGCCCCGGAGTATGTCGATGCGCATGCCGATCCCTTGGCGGATGCGGCTGCTGGAATTCTGGACCACATGAACGCCGATCACCAGGATGCTCTCATCCTGCTGGCAAAAGTATTTGCCGGGACCACGGCGCAGGAGGCGGTGATGACTGCGGTCGACCGTCTCGGCTTTCACGTGCGCATGAGAACAGTAGAAGGCATGAAGGGTGCGCGCATAGCATTCCTGGGTGAGGTGAGCAGCCCCGGAGACACCAGGAAGATGCTGGTGGACATGGTGCAGCAGGCGCGTCGTTCGTGAACACACTCTATCGCCCGGAACTCCTCTATTCCGAGGGCGCCTTTACGCGTGGGCACGCATTACTCGTCAGCCCGGAAGGGAGTATTTTAGCGGCCGATGCCGCCCCATCTGCTGAGACGGTCTCCTTGCCACGGAGAGCGGTGCTCCCCGGCTTCGTCAATACACATTCTCATTCGTTTCAGCGACTGATCCGGGGCAAGTCGGAGTCCAGGGCCATGAGTGGCCGTGATTTCTGGTCGTGGCGCGGCACCATGTATCACGCCGCCGGTCATCTCGATCCGCAAGAGGTGTATGACGTAGCCCGCATGGCATTTCTCGAGATGCTGTTGAGCGGAACCACCACGGTAGGGGAGTTTCACTATCTGCACAATGCTCCCGGCGGGCGTCCGTATGACGATCCAAATCTCCTCAGCAAGCAGGTTATCGCGGCCGCCCGGTCGGTCGGCATACGGATCGTGTTGTTGCGCTCGGCATATATGCGATCCGGATACGAACTGCCTTCGGATCCGGGGCAAATCCGGTTCTTCGAATCTGCTGCGCAATTTATTGAAAATATGAACGCGCTCGCCGCAGGAACCAGCGTGCCTGTTGGCGTAGCGCCGCACAGTTTGCGCGCTGTGCCCTTGCACGAGCTCAAAGAGATAGCCGCATGGACCCGGGCGCAGAAGTTGCCCCTCCACATGCACGTCGCCGAGCAGATTGGGGAGAATAAGGCCTGCTTGCGCGAATATGGGTTGACCCCGGTGGCGCTGCTGGGCAGGGAAGGCCTGCTGGGTCCCGATTTCACCGCTGTGCACGCCATTCATATCAGCCCGGAGGAGATTGGACTGCTTGCTCGTTCCGGCGCGACAGTGTGTTCGTGCCCGACAACGGAACGCAATCTTGGCGATGGCGTGATCGTGGCTGATCAGGTCATGCGCGAGGGAATCGGCATTGCGTTGGGATCGGACAGCCAGGCACAGATTGATCCGCTCGAGGATGCGCGTGAGCTCGAGTACCATCTGCGGCTCGATCGTCAGCAACGCGCCATCCTCGATCAGATTGGCGACCAGACGTTAGCCTCCCGTCTCTTCGACTGCGCCACGGTGAACGGAGCTCGTTCGCTTGGAGTCAACGCGGGCGTCTTGTCACCGGGTTCCTTGGCCGACTTTTTCACCGTGGACCTGGATGACCTGTCGATTGCCGGCCACTCTGTCGAAGATTTGCTCCCGTTAGCAGTGTTTTCCCTCAACCGCACCGCCATTCGTGATGTGGTCGTGGATGGCCGTTTCGTAGTGCGCGATGGGCGCCATCCGTTGCAGGAAGAAATCCTCTCCCGTTACAAAGAGCTTCACGGGAAACTTTGGAGTCATGGGGAACGCTAAATGGGCAGCACGGAAATCATGCAGATCTTTGAGGGTAAGGTATAAGGCTGCTCGTGGATACCCTCTTGCGGCTCTGGGCGGCCGAGGAACCCACCGCCCTCCGCTGCAGTCCGGACGATGAAGGGTGAGGGAAAGGACCTCATGTTCAGCGGGACCCTGGAGAATAGGTCGCAGAGGATCGCGGAACGCTGGCTGCACTGGGTAATTCTATTTTGTGTGCTCGCTCTCTGTCTGATGCGATTCGCATATCTTCGGGCAGACTTTCCCAACCACTCCCCGTGGATGATTGACCAGGCAAAGTTCACCGATGAGGGATGGTGGGCGAGCGCGGCGGTCAGGCACTTTCTTATCGGGCATTGGCAGGTTCCCGGTGACTACAATCCAGCTGCGGTCGTGCCGGTCTGGCCCGCCTTACTGACTCTCGTTTTTCAGGTCACGGGAGTCAGCATCGTGGCAGTGCGCGCAATGAGTGTCACTTTCTCGATTGCGACGGTAGCCCTGGTCTACTTCTTAGTCCGGCGCTATGATGTCTCACCAACACTGGCGGCGCTCGCCGCGCTGCTGTTGGCGGCAAGCTCTTTCGCGTTTGCGTTTAGCAGGCTGGCAACTCTGGATACGATCATCGTCTTTGAGTGGACCCTGCTGATGTGGGCCGCTTCCTACGCCGGCTCGCGACGAGTTTGGCCCTTGCTCGCTCTGGGCATCGGTATCCCTGTCATGGCGCTCACCAAGACCACTGCGCTTGTCCTGCTGCCTGCAGTCCTCTGGTTGCTATGGAAGAAAAGTCCGCGCGCGATTCTGGCAGTAATACCCATCGCCGGAATCGTCATCGCCACCTGGCTGTTCCTCGTCTTAAGATCTGGATACGCCGAGGACTTTCGTTATTTCTTCGACATCAATGCGCTGGCCGGTGTGGAAATAGGCCGCACCGGTTCTTTCCTGCTGCAATTGTTCCAGCACGGTATGTGGATCGATCGAGTTTTATATCCGGCCGTCATGGCGGCGCTGTTGCTCTCTCTGTTGTGGTGCCGGCAACCATGGAGAAACCCGCTCTTCACCGCTGGCTGGATTGCTTTCCTGGGAAGCGCCGTCTACATTCTTCGCCGTCAGGATGACTACGCTCCGAGATACTTCCTGGTCATGCTGGTTCCGGTCATCATTACCCTGATCATTGCCTTACAGGAGTTAACCATCCGTCACCGCAAACTGGCGTTGCTATTGGCAGCTACGCTCGGCGTCGCCGTAGTGCTCGACACAGTACAGGTCTTTGGATTCCTGACGCATCGCCAATACCAGTTCTACGGCGCCGCGAAATCCATCCAGGCAATCGTAGATGACAACCCCAGCGCGCACCGCCTGCTGCTGGGGACGAGCGGTGACCAGCTTGCCCTGATGGTTGGGATCCCCGCGATCAATGACGGATACAGTAGTCAGGGTCTGGACAAGAAGGTCCTGGTCTACCAGCCAGGCTGGTACGTAGGCTGGAACGACCTCGACCAGGACATCTTCAATTCTCTCTCCGCCTATCGTCTGGACGAGGTCGCGAACTTTCCTGTATTTGACCGTGAAGACAGAGACCGACTGAAACTGTATCGAATGGTTCCACTGAAAGAGGCAAAGCAATGATGAAGCTTTTTCTCGCCGCCCTGCTCGCCCTGGCGACGGCCGCTCCTGCAACCGCGGCCACCCCGCTCCACGTCATCTTCGACACCGACATGGGCAACGATGTGGACGACGCTCTGGCGCTCGCCATGCTGCATGCGTTTGCTTCCAGAGGCGAGGTGAAACTGCTCGCCGTTACCGTGAGCAAAGACAATCCCTGGGCTGCCGAATACGTCCGTATGGTGGACGAGTACTACGGCCGGGGCACCATCCCGGTGGGCATCGTGCACGACGGCAAGACGCAGGAAGACGGCTTGTACGTGAAGCAAGTATGTGAACTCCATCATCGCCACCCCAACCAGGCCGCGGTGGCCGATGCGGTGCAGTTGCTGCGAAGGACTCTTGCCGGTGAACAGGATGGAGCCGTCTCCCTGATCCAGGTGGGTTTTTCGACCAACCTGGCCAGGTTGATGGAGTCCGGGCCCGACCGCTACAGCGCCCTCAGCGGAATGGACCTGGTGAAGAAAAAAGTACGCCTGCTCACCGTGATGGCGGGGAACTTCGCCGCCAGTAAGCCCGAGTACAACGTCATGACCGACATCCCGGCAGCCGGTAAAGTGTTTGCTACCTGGCCGACGGACGTCTACTTCAGCGGCTTCGAAGTGGGAGAGGCCATTTTGTATCCCGCATCCAGCATCGAGCACGAGTTCCCGACGGGCAATCCCGTTGCCGAGGCTTACCGCGTCTACGCCAGGATGCCCTACGACCGGCCCACTTGGGACCTGACCACGGTACTCTACGACCTGCGGCCCGACCGCGGATATTTTGATGTCTCCGCACCGGGCGATGTAACTGTTGCCGCCAACGGTGCCACGGCATTCCAGGCCAATCCGCAGGGAAAGCGATATTTTCTAAAGGTCAACCCCATCCAGGCGGCCAGGGTACGAGAGGCGTGCGTATGGCTCGCCTCGCAGCCGAAGTAGAAACCTCAGAAGAACCGGTCAAGTTGAAAGAAGATTTTTCTGTGGTCGGTGCCATTGCCGGCAGTTCCGGCAATCTCGAAGGGGCCAACCGCTGTCTTGATCACAATGCCCACGACGCCGTCCATGGGAACGCTCGGCTCTTGATCTACGAAGAAAGTCTTGCCCGCCTCGTAGGTCGCTATCAGCGATATGCTGTCTCCCAGGAAAGGAGGCAGCTTGGCCAGCCGGCGAATATATCCGGTCTGAAACAAGTAGTACTGATTGGTGATCAACTCGTTCTCGCCAAAGGCCGAGAGCTGCAGCCCGCCGCCCAAGGAAAACGGAGGAATGCCGGTATCCTCGTAGCCCAGGGTCGAACCGGCCGCCACACCCAGGTAGACAGAGGATTTGGTATTGATCGGAAAGAGGAAGCGGGTCCGTAGTTCTGCGAGGGGGAAGGCTTTCTTGGTCCCGGTATTCGAGTCCCACCACTCCCCGCGGAAGGTGGCCAACACGCCGCGCATGGGCAAAACAGGATCGTCTCCCGTGTCGAGGTTGTAGCGTAACCGCGTAACCCCGACGCGTCCGGATTGGGTGGGATAGATGATCCTATCTCCAATCACCGGTGAGTATCGTTGATAGGCCGCCTGGTACCCCAGGCGAGCCTCAGCGGTCGAGCCGAAGTTGTATCCAACGTCGAGCCCTCCCCCGAACTGTCGCTTTCGGTATTGCGAGTCAATGTGATTGTCAAAGTAGTAGTAAAACTTGTTGCTATTGAGGGTGACCTGGGGTGCAACAAACCATCGCGTGCTGGGCGTGAACGGATGATAATACTCGGTCGCGAATCGATACACCGACCCCACGATCACATCATTGCGGAGCTCTGAGCCAAACGAGCCGAAGTCCAGAAAGGTGATGCGCGCGCCGGCGCTGAATAACACCTCGTTGTAGTTGGTGCCGTCGATGTTGATCACGGGACGCACGATGGGCGGCGAATAGGATTTTTCCTGCACAGCAACCAGCAACCCTGGTGTGCCATTCTTGTCCGTCATGCTGTAGCTCAACGCGGCGAATCGTCCGGTTCCTGCGATCCTGGTGAACTGGTTTTCCAGGTTCACGTTGCTCACCGGCTGCCCGATGTCGGGGCTCAGCCTGCGCTCAATCCTTTTGGCGAGCGCCGGTGAGGTGCCGGCCACCGCGATAAACTCCGGCACCGGGGTTTTCAGGGTACGGCTCTCGCGCTGCGCCAGGTATTGCGTCCAGGCCGCATCGTCGACAGCGAGTTTGACCAGAATGGCGCTTTTTTTTTCCGCTGCCTCATAACCGAGCTGGACAATCTTTGCCGACTTGTCATAGTCGAGAGCGTTGTACTTATCCAGGGGAACCGTTACCAGAACGTCGGCCATCTGGATGCTCTTGAGCTCGTTGGCGGCAATCATCACGCTCAGTGACTGCCCGAGAACAGAAAAGGTCGAAAGCGGTTGCTGCGCGTTGAAGGAGGCCGTTTGCAGGTAGACGGCAACCGTAAGCTGGGCACCCATGTTTTGCGCAACATCGACGGGCAGGTTGTTCAGCAGCCCGCCGTCGGCGTAGAGATTGTCGCCCGAGCGAACCGGGGTGAAGATCCCGGGCAGCGACATCGAGGCGCGCATCGCCAGCGAGAGGGAGCCGTCGTGAAACACATGCTGCTTGCCGGTATTGAGCTCGGTTGCGACGCAGGCAAAGGGAGTCGGCAAGTCGTTGAAGCTCTTGATCTGGGAATAGGGAAGGGTGACGTTGTCCAGAATGAAGCTTACTTCCTGGCCGGCATTGAAGCCTGCCGGGAGCTGAATGCCATTGCGCAGACCAAACTCGACCCGCGTTGGGAATTGGACCGCATCTTCTTTACGCCGGTAGGAAAGATCACGAAAGGGAAGCTGGCCGCTCAGCGCCTGATCCCAATCGACGTTCTGAATGAGTTGCTGGATTTGCTCCGGACTGCGGCCCGTGGCATAGAAACCGCCGACCAGGCCTCCCATGCTGGTGCCGGCGACCAAGTCAACCGGCACATGGTGTTCGTATAGCCAACGCAATACGCCGATGTGCGCCAGCCCGAGGGCTCCGCCGCCTTCGAGCACCAGGCCGATCTTCTGCCGCGGTTTTCGATCGCCCTCTTGCGCTTGCAGCGTCATGGTGACGAAAAGAAGAAACAGCATGAGCGGCGCGGCCCGGCGACGCATCGCCGCACAACTTCTTTCGTGACCGTAAGCTGCTGGATTCATTGGGAAGTCCATCATCGCCCACAAGCGCCCGCGCGGGATAGTAGCATTCTGGGAGCACGCCATCACCCGCTTTGTACGATGGGCGCGTTCTTAGCCGTGCCGTACAAGAGTCGAATGGATGAGGGTTTTAGGGGATGTGTGAGAACGCGGAAAACAAATTGCAAAGCTGAAACAGGCCCGTAGGGCCG
>JBAVQC010000293.1:0-3129 GCA_049693715.1 Acidobacteriaceae bacterium
TACGAAATTCAGTACCAGGGGCTGCCCGCCTCGCTGGCCGGGGCAAGCCGGGATCGAAGTGCGCTTCGCCAGAACCTGCCCTTCCTTTCGAGAAGGCCAAGCAGGGATGTACTGCGAGAGTTGGCCGCAGGCAACAATGCGGTCATCAGCGAGCCCTTTGCCAACAAGCATCATGTCAAGGCCGGCGACACCATCACACTGCCGCTGGGCGAACGACGAGTTCCCTTCCGAGTGATCGATATCTTTTACGACTATGGTCACGAAGCAGGCTACATTGTGCTGGATTGGGGCACGCTGCTGCGGTATCTCCCCGATAGCGCGCCCACGAATCTGGCTGTCTACCTTGCTCCGGGAGCAGATCTCGGGCACACGCGCGCCGCGATTCAGAGGGCCATTGCGAACAATAGTCTGATGATGCTTTCGAATGGCGAGATACGGCGCCAGGCTATACGAGTCTTCGACCAGACATTTGCCATTACCTATGCGGTGGAGGCGATCTCGATCCTGGTGGCGATTGGCGGGATTTCGGGGGCGCTGATCTCCATTGTGATGGACCGGAGGCGCGAGTTCGGAGTGCTGCGATATCTCGGGAGCACAAGCGCGCAGATTCGCAAGCTGATCCTGGTCGAGGCCGGCCTGATTGGCATCCTGGCCAACGTGTTGGGCCTCGCGCTCGGGTACGTGCTGTCGCTGGTGCTGGTGTACGTGATCAACAAACAGTCATTCGGGTGGACGATTCAATTTCATTGGCCGGTTGCGGTGCTGCTAGGTTCATTGACCGTGGTGTATGTCGCCACAGTGCTGGCGGGGCTGTTTCCGGCACGGCTCGCGGTACGGTTAGATCCCATGGAGGTGGTGCATGAGGAATAAGTGGTTGGCCCTGCTGCTCCTCACCGCCACGTGCGCCACGGCGCAGGACTACAAAATCGCGCAGCCTGGTTACACGTTTGCGTTTCCACGAGACTACTTCAATCATGAGGACTATCAGACTGAGTGGTGGTACTACACGGGGAATGTGACGTCGGCAAACGGCCACCGGTTTGGCTTTGAGCTGACTTTCTTCCGGCAAGGCGTTTCGCGCGCCGATAGCAGCCATCCCTGGTTGGTGCACGACCTGTGGCTGGCACACATCGCGCTGAGCGACATCACCGGGCAGCGTTTTTTGAGCGAGGAACGGCTCAATCGAGCCGGGCCAGGCATTGCCGGCGTGGATGCCAAGACCGGGCTGGTGTGGAACGGCAATTGGCAGGCACATATATCCGAACAGGGTGAAGAGCTGCGTGGAGTTGCCGACAAGTTCGAGTTTGCCCTGAACCTCAAGCCCACCAAGCAGCCTGTGGTTCAGGGGCAGAATGGGGTAAGCCAGAAGGCCGAGGGCGCGGAGCATGCTTCGCACTACTTTTCGCTGACCCGCCTCTTGACGACAGGTTCCATCGACCTCGATGGGAAAACCTACCAGGTCAAGGGAACGTCCTGGATCGATCACGAGTTCTTTAGCGGGGGGATGGCTGCGAATGAAACGGGGTGGGACTGGCTGAGCGTTCAACTTGGAGACGGGGCCGAACTGATGCTGTACCGGCTCCGACACGCGGATGGCAGCATCGATCCGTACTCCTCGGGCAGCTACGTGGATGTGAGCGGAAAGTCTCAATTTCTATCAGCCGGGGATTTTGAAATGACGCCGTCGGCCGACTCCTGGACCAGCCCCGCGACCAAGGCGACGTATCCGGTGCGGTGGCACGTTTCCATTCCGCGCCTGAAGATGGAGCTGGAGGTAACCACGCCGCTCAGGAATCAGGAACTGGCCAGCCGATTCGGAACCAGCTACTGGGAGGGAGCGATCGACGTCGCCGGCGCCGGCGATCAATCACGGTTACGTGGAGCCGGGTACCTCGAGATGACTGGCTACTCTGCAACGGGCAGGCCTGTCATCCCCCGGTGATGCAAGAATGGAAAATATCCGGGATCACTTCAGTCGCTCAACACGCCGACCTCGATTGACCCCGACGTTCGTGATCGCCGATCACCTCGGGGGGTACCCGTCCGATTCCCTCCGACTTTTGCTCCCGGCTCCGCTTTACAATCAATCCCCAGGAGACCATTCTTGTTCACTGTCATCGGGATGCGCAAATTGCACAGCTGTCACGCCTTCCATCACAAAGGCCAGATCGTCTCCATGTGCAGTATCTTGGGCCATCCTGCGCCCGACACCGACCTGAACCAGTTTGAATGACACATGTTTCAGTTGGTGATGCTACCTTCGTTTCACCGTCCAACCGATCAATACTCCGGTGGCGATGCCTATCGCAATGCCGGTCCCGATACCTATCGCAAAGGTCGCGACCACGGTTTCGACAGGATGCCGCGTGAGGCGCTTGATGGTGTCATCCATAAGCTCTTCCGCAGCGTCGCCGCCAAGTTTTGCGGCGCGCCGTGTCGCGCCCAGGCTTTCCTCAAGCGCATCCACAACAACAGATGCCGCCCGGGAAGCCTGGCGCGCTGCTTCGGCAATTTGGTCGCCCGTCCATTCCACCACTGTTGGCGCCATGTCTTAACTCCTTTTACCTCTGAAAATCAATTCGCTCTCTCCTTAGCTTGTTCCCTTCCCGGTAGTTCCGCAACAGATTTCGAGCGACGCGCCCCATTGCCGGAGGGTTGCAGTCCCTGTGTTACGAACTCGTTAACCGCTGGATGCCTTTCAGTTGGCAACTACAAGGAGAAACGGAAATCTCAAGCTGGCGCATTGTGCAGTTTCAAGGGCTCGTGTTTTTGTTTAAGCTTACGCTGTGCAAAGTCAGCCAACTTCCTGAATAATCGCTCCACGCGCTTTGGAGAAAGATTGTCACGAACCCAAAAGAGAAAGAACGCCGAGGATTTCTGTAGGGGTTGGCGGGGCTCGGCGTTGGCCAAGCATTGGTGCACGGCATGAATCCGGCTCAGTTTGCGGCGCCACAGGGATATGTACTCGGCGCTCATGAAGGCGAATATCTCGTTCATTTTCGCGACCATGGCCAGATCTTTATCAAGGCCGGCGCAGCGACAGGCTCCGACAATCTCGCCTTGGGCACCCAGCAAGTGACGATCGGCGCAGGCATTCCGATTCACCGGCACCTGCACATGGATGAAGCG
>JBAVQC010000294.1:0-30033 GCA_049693715.1 Acidobacteriaceae bacterium
CTTCATCGGCCAGCTCCATTATGGCCGATAAATGTCCCCGATTTTCTTGCCGTAACCGTGTCTCAATTTTGGGGTCCACTACAGGTGCCGGGACCTCATATGCAGGTAAGCGGGCCGGCGCTGGGCATCACCGGGGGCCACTGCGATGAGAATCTTCTCCCGCTCAAGTATCACGTAACCGGGGAGGGCGTGGCCGACGGCATTGCCGGGGTGCAGCAGAAGGTGAGGCAGAATATCAAGTACGGTGTCGACGTGATCAAGATATGCGCAACCGGGGGGGTGCTGTCGAAGGGAGACGATCCGCAGGCCTCGCAGTACACGATCGAAGAGATGCGGGCGATCGTGGCCGATGCGCACCGGCTGGGGCGCAAGGTGGCGGCGCATGCACATGGTTCCCAGGGCATTCTGTGGGCGACCGAAGCAGGAGTCGACTCGATCGAACATGGAAGCTATATCGATGACGCTTCGATTGCCGCGATGAAGAAGAACGGGACTTACCTGGTGCCGACGCTCTACCTGGAAGACTGGATCCTCGAAAAAGGAAATTTGCCGCCGATCTATGAGCAGAAAATGAAAGATACCATTGTGGTAGCGAAGAAGAACATTAAACATGCCATCGAGTCAGGGGTGAAGATAGCGTTGGGCACCGATGCCGCGGTTTATCCCCACGGGCTGAATGCGCATGAGCTCGATGTGTACGTGAACCAGATGGGCATGACGCCGCTTGCGGCCGTGCAGTCCGCGACCATAAACGCTGCGGATTTGATGGGCTGGAGTGCGAAGACGGGCAGTATCGAGCCGGGCCACTGGGCCGACATCATCGCCGTGGAACGGAACCCGTTGGAAGATGTGCGTGTGCTGCAGCATGTCAGCTTCGTCATGAAAGGCGGAAATGTCTACAAGAATGAAGCCGTCAAGCAGTAAGTGGGGGCTCTATTTGCTGGTATAGAGGCTTGCGATGGCGTTGATGACACCTTCTACCATCGGGGTCATGACCACATAACCGGCAGCGCTGGGATGCACACCGTCCATGGTCAGGTCTGGCACGTAATGTTCTCCATCCGGGGCTAACAGCGCGGAGTGATAGTCAGCCACTGGGATTCCTTTTGATAGGGCGTATTGCTCGATCCAGGCGTTCCAGGTATTGATGCGATCGTATCGGGTTGGGGAAGAATCGGCGCTCTCCGCCAAGGTGCAATCGGAGGCATCGCAACCCCAGGGCGGAATGGTGGCCAGAATGACATGGATGCCATTGTCTTGAGCCATCTGGACCATCGCTTCCACGTTGGCCGGTGAGTTGACAGCGTTGGGTGCGGATGGGTATAGGATCCAACCGGGATAGACGTCGTTGGTGCCAATAAGGATGTGAACAATCTCGGGATGCAAGGCGATCACGTCGGTTTGAAACCGTGCCAGCACCTGGCTGCTTCTCTGGCCGCTAATCCCTTTGTCTACCCAGTTAGGATGGTCCGCAAACTGCGGGCCTTGCCCACTGCCCCAAATGGCCGTGATGCTGTCACCGATAAAGACCACCGGCGGTGGGTCGGGGATTGGCTTTTGGAGGTGGCCGGTTGGGACGGTGGCTGCGCCGCACCCGCAGAGGCTCATAGATGCTATGTATAAAACAGCAAGCGCCCGGATCCGATCCAGTTTGCGGCCTGTTGTCGGGTGCTTGGGATCAGTTGCGTTGCTGAGCATTGGTACTTCTCCGATAACGAGTCGATGACTATGGCTGTGCAAGAAGACTTTCAATCGGAGACGGCACGACTGAAGCGGACAACGACGTAATCATGCCTGCGACGGATGAATTTCTCCTGTAGGCTGTGTTAACTGCACTTCATCGGTTGAGGGTGCCGGTTGGGACGTTCCAGGAAGTAACCTTGCAAAGGATCTGGCTGTTCTGTTCAGCCAACTGATGGACACCGAACAATTCGCCTCTATTGAGGATCGCGAAAAGGGACTGCGCCGCGGACTCACGTCTGCGCAGCTGAGCATGATCGCGATCGGCGGGGCCATCGGCACCGGTTTGTTCCTAGGGAGCAGTTTTGCGATTGGCTTTGCCGGACCTTCGGTGATCGTCAGTTACGTGATCGGTGCGGTGATTGCTCTTCTGTTGATGGGATGCCTGGCGGAAATGACGGTGGCCCATCCAACTTCAGGATCATTCGGGGCGTGGGCGGAGTTTTATATCTCACCGCTGGCCGGGTACCTGGTTCGCTATGCCTACTGGTCATGCAACGTGTTCGCGGTGGGCACGGAAGTGACCGCGATTGCCGTGTACATGCGGTATTGGTTCCCGGGAGTGCCGGGCTGGGTTTGGATCGTTGGATTCTCCTCCATCCTGGTGGCGGTAAACGCGTTGAATGTAAAAGTTTTTGGGGCTGTGGAGTATGCCTTTTCCAGCCTGAAGGTGACGGCGATTGTTGTGTTCATCGTGCTTGGCGGGTGGCTGATGAGGGGCACCGGCGTTTCCAACTACACCGCGCACGGCGGCTTCTTTCCCAAGGGCGTGTGGGGCATGTGGGTGGCGGTGATTGTCGCAATATTCAGCTACCTGAGCATTGAGATGATCGCGGTGGCGGCAGGCGAAGCGGCCGATCCGCAGCGAGCCATCACCAAGGCGTTTCGCTCTACCGTGGCGCGGCTGGTGATCTTCTATCTGCTGACGATGGCGATCATCCTGGCTCTTGTTCCGTGGACGGAGTCGGGAAAGGGGCAAAGCCCATTTGTAACCGTCATGGCGCGCTCCCATGTACCGCTGGCCGCAGGGGTGGTGAATTTTGTGATCCTGGTGGCGGCGCTTTCGGCCATGAACAGCCAGTTATACATCACTACGAGGATGATGTTCAGCCTGGCGCGGGCGGGTTACGCGCCGCAGCGATTCGGCCAACTGAGCGCGCGGGGAACGCCGGTTTCTGCGCTGCTGCTGTCATCGATTGGCATCGCGCTGGCCACGGTGCTGAATGTTTTGTTTCCGGACGCATCGTTCACCCTGATGTTCTCGATCGCGATCTTCGGCGCGCTGTTTACCTGGATGATGATTTTTGTGACCCATTTATATTTTCGCCGTGCGCACGCAGGCGAGCCTCTGGCATTCCGCATGTGGGGTTATCCGTATGCGAGCCTGTTGGGGGCCGGGTTGATGGCGGCGATTCTGTTGACGACAGCGTTCACCAGCGTGTTCCGCATGACGCTGGTTTACGGATTGCCGGCGCTGGGCCTGTTCTTCGTAGCATGGCGGGTGCGGAGGCAGCCTCTTTCATGAATGATCCATTGCTCGCCTGGCGCAAGGAATTTCCTATCCTCGGCCACACCACCTATATGATCAGCCACTCGCTGGGCGCAATGCCGCGGCGGGTGTCTGAGCGTCTGCAGGAATTCGCGGATACCTGGGCCACCCGCGGCATCCGGGCCTGGGAAGAGGGCTGGTGGGAGATGCCGGTGACGGTCGGAGACCTGATCGGCTCCATGATCGGGGCGGGGCAGGGCGAGGTGGTGATGCACCAGAACGTCTCCATCTGCCAGTGGATTGTGGCGTCGTGCTTCGATTGGCGCGAGCCACGCAACAAGCTGGTTACCGATGGCCTGAACTTCCCTTCGAATGACTACATCTATTACGGCCTGGAGCGGCAGGGTGCGCGGGTTACCCGGGTGGCATCGGCCGACGGCATGACGCTGCCGCTGGAAGCGATGCTGGCGGCCATGGATGAAGAGACGCGGCTGGTCTCTGTGTCGCAGGTTGCGTTCCGAAGTTCTTACGTACAGGACCTGGCGGCGATCACCGAGCGAGCTCACGCGGTGGGAGCGATGGTGGTGGCCGATCTGTACCAATCGGCCGGGTGCCTGCCGGTGAACGTGCGGGAGTTGGGGGTGGATTTCGCGACCGGAGGGTCAGTGAAGTGGCTGTGCGGGGGGCCCGGCGCCGGATATCTCTATGTGCGGCGCGATTTGTGGGGACAACTGGAACCCGCGGCAACGGGATGGCAGGCGCACCGGGAACCTTTCGGATTTGAAGCGGGACCCACCCGGTTAGCGGACAACGCGATGCGCTTTTTGAATGGCACTCCCAACGTACCGGGGCTCTATTCGGCGCGCTCGGGATACGAGATTATCCAGGAGATCGGGGTGGAGAATATACGCGCGAAGTCACTGCGGCAGACCCAACTGCTGATGGATCTGGCCGATGAGGCGGGCATCCCGGTACATACCTACCGCGAGGCCGAACGGCGCGCCGGGGTCGTGACCCTGGATGTGCAGAACGGCAAAGAGGTGACCCAGGAGTTGGCGCGACGCGAAATTCTAGTGGACTACCGTCCGCAGGCGGGCATTCGTATCGCGCCGCATTTCTACACGACGGACGAGGAAGTGGAACACACGGTGAAGGAGCTTTGCCAGATTGCTTCTGCTGTCCGCCGATGAGGCGCGTGCGGGACGGCCGAGCGGGTGGCGATTTGATTTGGGATCAGTTGCCGGAGTGCGCGGCCAATTTACCTCTTGCATGGCCATAGGTGGGGCGGTATATTGCTCATATTGGGTGACCATATGAGCAAGGGGAAATCTTAGTGGGTGATAAGACGGATGTGTGGCAGGGGACCCTGGCGCTCATGGTGTTGCGTACTCTGGAAACGCTTGGTCCGCTGCATGGTTATGGACTTGCGCGCCGGATCGAACAGACGAGCGGCGATGTTTTGCAGTTGAACTACGGCACCCTCTATCCCGCTTTGCTCCGACTCGAGCAGGAGGGGTTTATTCGGTCCCGATGGGGCGTCTCGGAAAATAATCGCAAAGCAAACTTTTACGAGCTTACCAAGGCCGGCCAGCGGCAGTTGAAGAAAGCCGCTGCCGAATGGGAACAGACGACGGCTATCCTGGCTCGCTTCCTTACCCCGGCCGGCGAAGGGTAAGGAAGTACCATGCGCAAATTGCAAGCGTTGTGTTTTCGCCTGCGGGGCTTTTTCCGCGGCCGCCGTGGAGACGACGACTTTGCCTAGCCCCTGAGGTGCGCTTTTCCAGACATACGGGGTCATCTCTCCGCGGCTGGGTTCGGTCCGATTTCCGCCAGAAATGAAAGAAAGAGCCGGAACGGTGGTTCCGGCTCTTGGTTTAAATCCGATGAAGGATTACTTGAGGGCGATCAGGACTTCGTTGCCTGAGGGCCAACGCTGTTCTGCTTCTTCAAGCCTGGTGACGGGTTTGGGAACCCGGAACTTCATGCCTTCGCTGCCCTGCTGTCCCCAAATTTCGGCCAGGAAATATCGATCGTTGGCGTGCCGGAACACGAGTTTGTGATTCTTTTCGCCAGGGTACTCACGCTGGGCAAGCGCGAGGATCGTGGCGCTGTTGTTACAGTTGCGGATCGTGACCGAGGAATTCATTAAATCAACCTTGATCGCATACGTGCCGGCAGGCAGGTGCGTGGTTCCTACGTTAAAGGCGAAAGGTACAGTCGCCTCCACTCCAGATTGTGCGTACGCGCCGGTGGCAGCGAAAAGAACCGAGAGAGCACCGAGCGAAAGGGTTGCGAAAAAATTGCGCTTCATAACATCCTCCTTGGGGGCTCCTTTACAGTGGAACCCGAACTGAATTTGTTGCGGGCGCCAGCCAGTGCGCTGGTTACCTGAGAGCGATCTCGACGTTTGGCGTGGCGGGAGCGCGAGCAACCTCGACCTGCTGCTCGGCCTTGGTGGCCGGCATGGCCATGCCGGAGTGGCCTTCGCTTCCCCAAACCTCTGCCAGAAAGTATTGATTGCCGCGATGGTGGAAAATCAACTTCTGGCTCACGTGGCTGGGAGTCTCCCGTTGGAACAGGGACAGCACGGTGTCGCCGGTGTTGACATTGCTGACCATGATGAAGTTGGTGTCGAAATCGGCGCGCTTGATCTTGTAGGCGCCGGCAGGCAAATGTGTGGTTCCTATGTTGAAAGCGAAGGGCACGTCAGCCCGGGCAGCAGTTTGAGCATAGGCGCCGCTGTTGATCAGGAGCGACAGCGCCACGAGCGATACGGTACCGATAAGGTTGCGTTTCATAACATCCTCCCTGGGGTTCCTCGCAGTGGAACCCAAACTGAATTTGCCTCTCAAACCTTCAGCAGCTTCACTGGAAGTTCGTTGACGCATTCACCTATTGCATGCGCGCGGCCAAACGCAAACGCGCTTCGCTGCGGGGAGGTTTCCCTTCATTTGCAACGACATAGCGGTCTCCGGCCGGCTCGAAGAGGAGCGGAATGGTAGCCGAACGGATACCCTGGGGAGCCTTCCGGTTCCCGGCTGCGGCGTAGACGGATTCGACGATGATTCCGAGCCGCTTTCGGCTAAACTGAACCACCGGAGGCAGACTTGAACAACGCGCGGTTGGTGGCAACTTCCGGCTATCTGAAAGGAACAGTCTGGGCGCTGGAGAATGGCCCTTTGTTTATGGGGCGCGATGCCTCTAACCAGGTCGAGGTGGGGGACCCTGCAGTCTCGCGAAGGCATTGCTCCATCAGCACGCTTGCCAGTGGCGCTTTTGAAATTGCCGACCTCGACAGCCACAATGGGACCTCAGTCAACGGAACCAAGGTGAGCCGCAGAACCCTCAAGCAGGGCGACCGGATTCGCATCGGAAGCAGCGAATATGTCTTCCTGACCGGCCCGGACGACGCGGCGATGGGTTCATCACGCACCGGGAATGCTCTGGGGGAGACGGGGCTGCTCACCGTTCACCTCGACCTTTCGGGCTTGCCGTCCGATGCCACCGGAGTAGGCCGCATGGCGCGCGATCTAAGCGCGTTTTTCAAGATTGCGAATGTCATCAATTCCACTCACGATGCGCCGGCTTTACAGCGAGAGTTGCTGGTGCTGATTTCTGAAGTGATCCCCGCGGCAGAGGCCGCCATTGTGCTGCAGCCGGGCAGGAATGATTTGCCCAGGCCGCTCTGTACCTGGAACAGAAAGGGACTGGCACAGACGGAGATGATTATTCGGGAAGAACCGGTGCAGCAGGCGACCTGGGAACGCTGCGCCGTCTTTTCCGCAGCCTCGGACGCAGCTACTGACCATGTACTATGTGTGCCGCTGATAGGGGTGGAGAGAACCCTGGGAGTCATTTATCTGAGCTCACCCGCTGCTTCCGCGGCCTTCACCGAAGAACACGCCTACTTCCTGAGTTCCATTTCGCGGATCGCCGCTGTGACTTTGGAGAACCTCTCGCAGTTGGACTCACTGCGTGCGGAAAACCAGCGGCTGCGCGTCGAGGTGAAAGGCGACCACAGCCTGATTGGCGAAAGCCGGCCAATGGTGCGCGTGAATGAGTTCATCACGCGGGTGGCTAAAGGCAACACAACGGTGCTGATTCGCGGCGAGAGCGGAACCGGCAAAGAGCTGGTAGCGCGCGCCATTCACTCGAGCGGGTTGCGGCCCGATAAACCGTTCATCGCCATCAACTGCGCTGCCATCCCGGAAGCGTTGCTGGAAAGCGAATTGTTCGGCCATGAGAAAGGCGCGTTCACTGGCGCGGCAGCCGTGCGGAAGGGTAAGTTCGAAGCCGCCGAAGACGGCACGCTGTTCCTGGATGAAATAGGGGAGATGCCTCCTCTGCTGCAGGGCAAGCTGTTGCGGGTATTACAGCAGCGCGAATTTGAACGATTGGGAGGAAACCGCCTGCTGCCGTTCAACGCCCGCGTGGTGGCCGCGACAAACAAGAACCTGGAGCAGGCGATCAAGGCGGGCGAATTCCGGCAGGACCTGTATTACCGGTTGAATGTGGTTTCTGTCGCTTCCCCTCCGCTGCGCGAGCATCGCGAGGATATTCCTTTGCTGGCTTTGTATTTCGCCAACAAATATGCGGCTAAATGTAAGCGCGGCTTCAAAGGCATTGCCCTGGAAGCGCGCTCGCTGCTGATGCAATACAGCTGGCCGGGCAACGTGCGCGAGCTGGAGAACGCGATCGAACACGCGATCGTGATGGGGCTGACCGATGAGATTCTGCCCGAAGACCTGCCCAATGCGCTGCTGGAGGAGCAATCGTCAGGATTGGCTGCGGCACGCTACCACGACACCCTCAACCAGACCAAAAAGCAGCTGGTGCTGAGCGCGCTGGACGAGGCCGGCGGCAGCCCGATTGAGGCTGCGCGTTTGCTGGGAATTCACCCCAAGTATCTGCACCGTTTAATCCGGAATCTGAATTTGAAGGCCGACGGGAAGCGGCTGGGATAAGCAGTTCGCCGCAGTCGCAAGCGGGTGTACGGTTCCTGCGTGACATGGGGAAAGATCGCAGTTGTATGCTAACGGGCTAGTATGTGTGCGGGCGAGGTATCTCAGACCAGCTCTCGACGGCCTCCATCAGGAAGAGAGCGATGAGCGTGCCGTGCGAGTCCAGAAAAACAAGATGGTCACCCTGAATTTCTACTCGCGATGCGCTTACCAATTGAGGCTGCAGGGCGCGTAATTTGAACCGTACCACAAAGGTCACATCTGCCATGCAGTACGCCGCCCGTTTCTTGTGGACTTGGATGCGAGGGGATAGGCAGGCGCACTAAGGAGTCGACCGCCCGACAGTGACTAACGTCACGCGCGACCAGCGTTCCGTGTGCCCGGACCCTCGCTCTACGATAGGACGCTGCGGTTCTGCTAGGGTGATGGCTATGGAACCTTTTCCTTATTTTTCGACTGCGCGCTCTTACCGATGGTTGATGATCGTTTTTTTGTTGTGTGGCGCGACGCTTGGGGTGCGGGGGCAGGCGCCTGCGGTCCCGGAATGGGCACAACCGGGTTCTCCGACGCACGTCCAGGTACCACCGCCGGCGGATTTTCATCGACCGAGCAGGAATTTTGAAACGCCGATCGGCGTGTTTCAGGGCCAATCTGACGTTGGCGGCGCGGTGGTGCCTGGAAGTGCGAGTTACGACCCGGGCACCGACCAGTACACCATCCAATCGGCCGGTTACAACATCTGGTATTCACGCGATGAGTTCCGCTTCTTATGGAAGAAGATGTCGGGGGATGTTTCGCTCGCGGCCGATGTCACCTTTCCTGACGCGAAAGGCTACGGCGATCGCAAGGTGGTGCTGGTGATTCGGCAGAATCTCGAGGATGATGCGAAAGAAGCCATGCTCGGCGAGCATGGA
Source organism: Acidobacteriaceae bacterium (assembly GCA_049693715.1). Lineage (GTDB taxonomy): Bacteria > Acidobacteriota > Terriglobia > Terriglobales > Acidobacteriaceae > PALSA-350. The sequence goes on from JBAVQC010000294.1 coordinate 9,105, forward strand.
GTGGGCATGATCCACCTGGCTTGGCGCGCGGATAAGGGCTCGATGATGAAGGATGCGCAGTTTCGCTTTGGAGGCACGCTGGCGGGGGTCAAAGCGAAACGCGTCGGGATCGAAAAGCATGGAGACACAATTGCCATCTTCGTCAGCCTGCAGGGCGAACCCATGCACCAGTTGGGCCCACCCATCTCACTGCATTTCGAGGAACCGTTCTACGTGGGCATTGGTTTCTGCTCCCATTTGCCGGCCACACCGGACAGTGCTGTGGTTGCGAATGTCCTGCTGGACAACTCGGCCGGTAACGTGCGCTAAGTTTTCTCGATCGACGGAACGAGAATCTCGGTAATCAACTGGTCTTCAGGCGTCGTTCTTGGGTCGTTCACGTAGTTCTCAAGGAAATAATCATCGCGAAGCGGCAGTTTCCTCTGCGAGATGATCTCCATGACTCGACCGGTTGCCGGACCCAGGTTTGCATAGGGTCCAGTCAAGACAAAACGGCTAAACTTGCCTCCGGCAAATTTCGTATAGCTGAGGTCCTGAGGCAACTTGGCAGGCGGGGCCGCGAGTGAGGCTCCGGCGCGGTATATCTTCGGCCCCATCTTGTAGAGGCTCACGTATCCCGTGATTTGATTGTGTTCGGCAATCGCTGGAATGAACTGATGGAGGCTCTGCCACGCTTGGGGCGCGTTGGTTGGGAAGGGTCCAATTCTTTCGACAAAGACGTAATGAGTTTCGGGCCAGGTGACGGATTGAGGCAATTCGGTGAGGTTCATATCTCTCCTCAGTAAAGGAAAGCCACTCTTGACGACAAAGTACCAACCGGGCATCTGCGAGTCAATGCTTGCGCTTTGATTGACATTGTCAATTAATATAAATGACAATGTCTACTATGGCGACCACAAGCAAAATGCTGCCTGGGGTGAGCGGCGAGATCGCTAAGTTCCGCCACTTCAATCGCGCGTATACGCGTTATATCGGAACCTTGAACGAAGGGCTGCTCAACAGCGATTACAGCCTGGCGGAAGCGCGCGTGCTCTACGAACTGGCGAACCGCAACGCGCCCAAGGCAAGCGAGATCGCCGAAGGGCTGGGGATGGACCCCGGCTACCTGAGCCGCTTGTTGGGAAAGTTTGAGCGCGACGGGTTGTTGCAGAAGAAGATGTCAGAACAAGACGCCCGCTTCGCCGAGCTGGTGCTGACGACGCGCGGTAAATCTGTGTTCAAAAAGTTGAATGAGCTTTCCAATGAACAAGCACGCGCCGCGCTCCAGGGTCTGCCGCCCACGGCCCTTGCTGAAGTGATCCACTGCATGCAGTCGATCGAAGACCTTCTCATGAAGGCTGGCCCGAACCACACGCCCTACGTGTTGCGGCCGCATCGCGTCGGAGATATGGGCTGGATCGTTTATCGAGAGGGCCTGGGCTATGCGGAGCAGTATGGATGGGACGCGACTTTTGAGGCCCTGGTGGCTGACATCGTTTCCCATTTCATCAGCCATTTCGACCCGGCACGGGAACGGTGTTGGATCGCCGAAGTGGATGGCCGGCACGTGGGCCACGTGTTTCTGGTCAAGCATCCGAGTCAAGCGTACACGGCGAAACTTCGCCTGCTGTTTGTCGAAACAAGTGCTCGAGGGACAGGCCTGGGTCATGTCTTGGTGAGCGAGTGCGTCCAGTTCGCCCGGACAGCGGGATATCGAAAAATCGTCTTGTGGACACAGAGCATATTGACGGCGGCGCATCACATTTACCGGGGGGCAGGGTTTCAGCTGGTGAAAGAAGAGCCTCACCATAGCTTCGGACATGACCTTGTCGGCCAGGAATGGGAACTGGACTTGACCTGAGGCCTAAAGAGAGAAACCGCAGACGCTCGACTACGCTGCCCCGGATTTCCTGTTGATATTGACGGCGCTGACGAACTTCATGCGGCTTTCCTTAACTGAAGGGCGCAAACGCGGTTCCCTCTGCTAGACAGGCCGGGCCGAGCGAGGAGCACGCGCCTGCCTTGATTTCTGCCTGGCTGGCCCGGTCGATTCACGGATGATGAGTTCCGGCGCGACGGCCACCTGAGGAAGGGCTTTGGCGTCAGAAGGCCGGAGTTGTTGGAGCAGTAGCTGGACGGCCAGTTCACCCATCTGATGAAGAGGCTGGCGAATGGTAGTGAGGCTCGGCGTCTGGAAGGCCGCCTCTTTAATGTCGTCGAATCCCACCACGGAGACATCCTCAGGAACGCGCAAGCCGGAATCATGGAGGGCACGAATGCAACCGATCGCGGCAACGTCGTTAAAGGAAACAACGGCAGTGAAGCTGCGATGATGGGCCAGCAGCTGCTTCAACACCGGATATCCCAGCTCGGGCGAGGTCAGGTCTTTTTCCAGCTGGACAGTCATTTCGGGCCGGATGGCGAGGCCGAGATCCTGCGCCACCTGAACGATACCTTGCCACCTTGCGTCGGAGTCGGAGCTATAAGGCTGTCCGCGCATGAATGCGATGTTGCGGTGCCCCAGTTCGTAAAGATGACGCAGCGATAGTTCCGCGGCGCGGTGGTGGTCAAGCACCACATTGGTAACTCCACTCAGACGCCGATGGCCGGCGATGGCCACGACCGGAAGCGGGAGTTTATGGACCAGGTTGGTATCAATCGCAATCAGACCTTCGGCGCCGCGGCTGATCAGCATGCGAGGATACTGCTCGATCAGGTCCGTCCGGTGCCGGTGGTGGGCGATGAAGTAGAAATAGTTTTCCTTGAGCAGCCGGTCTCCGATACCGGTCATCACTTCCGCGTGATAGCCGTCGGCCAGTACGGGCACTAAAATGCCGACGGTCATGGTGCGACGGTTTCTCAGGGAGCGGGCAAGGAAACTGGGCTGGTAGTTGAATTTGAGCGCTGCCTTGCGGATTCGCTCTCGGGTAACTTCTGGGATGGAGCGCCCGGGCACTTCGTTCAAGACGACCGATATGGTGGCTGGGTCGAGATTTAGATAAGCAGCAAGGGTCTTGAGGCTGACACGTGCGTCAGGCTGGCCGCTGTCGCTCTTGCGCTTGCCCATGGGACTTGCCGTGTCCTTGCTATGTGAACAAAAATAGCAGCCGCGACCCATGCAGACAATAGCTTGTCTTCATAACCTGATCCAATGATTGCGCCGGCCCCCTCGGTGCGCAGAATCATGGGTTCGCCCGCCAGGTTCTCGACCACAATATCCAGGCGGCCATCATTGAGCAGTCGCCCACTGCCAGGCCGCGGCTTACCTGCGGAATCTGTATCGAGGGGCCGGCAAGCTTGCTTATGCCGCGAAAGGTGCCGTCGTGCTGGTTGAGGTAGAGAACCTTCGGCTCGCGATATTTGGTGCCGATGTCCTTGGTACCTACCTGTGGGTAGACGTGCCCATTGACGATGATCAGGTCGGGCCAGCCATCGTCCAGATCGAAGAAAGCGTCTCCCCACCCCACGTAGGGCGTGGATGCATGGGCGATCCCGGAGGGGTAAGAAACGTCGGTAAAGCTGAGGCCGCCGTTGTTGCGGTGCAAGGCGGCATACTCCTCGCTAAAGTGGGTGATGGCGATGGAGAACAGGCCCTTGTGCTCGTAGTCGTCCAGCGCCACGCCCATGTGTTGGCCTGTTCGCTGCCGTCGAGGTTCACGGCGACACCGGCATCGAGGGCGATATCGGTAAAGTGGCCACTGCCGTCATTGCGGTAGAGATAGTTGGAAAGGGTTTGCCTGGATCATTTAGAGCTGGAAACGCCTGCACAAAAGTAAGGCCCAGACTATAAGAGTCTGGGCCTCGCTGAGTGACACCTAGAAGATAAGTTTGCCCCCGAACTGAAAAATACGGGGATCTTGGGTGCTGGTCACCTGCCCGAAGTTGCCGTCGTTGCTGCCGCCATCCACCTGGTTGAACTCAGTGTGGTTGAAGGTGTTGAACGACTCTGCACGGAGCTGCACATGGATCGCCTCGTGGATGGGGATCTCCTTGAACAGCGCAATGTTCCAGTTAAAGAGGCCAGGAGCGTTAACAGCGTCCTTCCCGGCGTTGCCGAATCCTGTACCGCCCGCACCTGCTGCGGTCCAGGGTGCGGCGGGCGCCGCGAATGAGCTCTTACTGAACCATGCCTTCTGCGTTTTCGGATGTGAAATCGTGCCAACTATGTTGGGACGGTTGGTTGTGTTGCCGCCGAGCCCTAGAACATCGGGACCGTTATAGGTAAGCTGCGATCCAGCGCCCCCGATGGGCGATCCGGACTCAGCGACAGTGACTCCGGATATCTGCCAGCCCCCAGCAACTGCCCGTTCCAGGTAGCTACCGGAGTGTTCGAAGAACGGAAGGTCGTAGACGTAATTCGCCGTGAAGATGTTGCGACGGTCAAACTGTCCCGAACCACGATCGTAGCGGAGGTTGTAGGGATCCGAGGATGTATTAAGATCCGTACTCTGCTGTTGCGAGTCGATCTCGTGCGACCAGGTATAGGCCAGCTGTAACGACAAACCGTGCCTCTTTTCCATGCGCAGCGCAGTCTGCAACGAGCTGTAGTTGGAATTCACCACATTCGACGACTGAAGTACGTTGGAGAACCCCAGGTACGGCCGGTACAGGTTTGCGTTTCCGCCCTGGGCCACCGTTTGGCGATTGGCTAGGGCGGCCAGAGCCAAGTCGTTCTGCTCTACCCTGGTGTTCTGGCTCCAGGCGCCGGTGCCGACATACTGCAGACCAAAAACGACAGATGGAGCCAGTTCTCGCTGGACACCTAAGCTAAATTGAGCCGTTCCCGGGTTTGGGTAATAGTTGGAGATGGAGTTGATGCCCGCCGGGGCCGCGGGTAACGTGGTCGGAGGCGTTACTGTGCCGGTCCAGCTGGTCGTGGGACTGGAATACCGAACCCTGCTGGCTGAAGGTTGGTACGAGAACGGCGGATTGGTATCCGCGTCGTAGATGTCGTTCCCCTGAACGCGCTCATAGAATATTCCTATACCACCCCGCAAGACTGTCTTGCCGTCGCCAAACACATCATAGGCAAAGCCCAGACGCGGCTGCCAGGTGAAAAAGCTGCCCTTGAGCAATCCGCGTGGAATCCCGTTCGAACCGGCGATCCCAATGCCATTCAGGTAAAAGGGTGCGCTTGCCCCTGCGGGTTGCGAAAATCCAGGACCCGTCGGGTCTAGATTGCCGGTAGCAGCATTGGGCGCCTGCTCATTGGCTGAGTTGAAAAGGCTCGGGTAGAAGTTAGCAACCTGGTTGTTCTTCTCGTAGACTCGCGGTATTCCGTCATAGCGAATGCCCAGGTTGAGTGTCAGACGCGGCCTAACATGCCAATTGTCCAAGGCATAGCCGGAATAGGTGTTGTTGAGCCAGTGATAGGTTCTTTGATTGTTCAGCTGCTGGTAGGTGCTTGCATAGCCGGTCAGGAAGTTGATATAGGGATCCTGCGAAGCAACGCCCGTGCCACCGTTGAACGTGAAATCACCTTGTGTATCGGCTTGTTGTTGCTGGTTCTTATCTGACCGCACGTAGGAGCCGCCGAACTTCAGACCATGCCTGCCCTTGGTCCACGAAAAGTCATCACGGATTTGGTAGTTCAGGAACGAATTATGCCAGGGCCAATAGTTGGTTCCCCAGGTGGTGTTGAGCTGGCCATTCTGGAATTTCACCTGCGGCAGACGGTTCTGAGCGTTGTTTCCGGTGAAAAAGCTGGTGGCACTCCAACCGGAAGGCTGGGCAAAGATGCCCTGGGGCGTGACTTGGATAGTGTTCCCGTTTACGCAGAGGCAAATCTCGTTGAGCATGGTCGGCGAAATCGTCTCGCTCAACTTCACCACCGCAGCCCATGACGGGTTGGCGAAAATGTTGCCAACGGTGGTGTAGGTGGTGCCGCTCCACAGCGGGGGGAATTGGGTTTGTGATATCTCGTCGTGGATGAAACTTCCCAACAGGTGGAACTTATCGCTGATGTTGTGATCGATGCGAACCGTATCTTCCCGGACGTCCGTCGGCTGCCTCGGCGAGGCAATGAACTGTGGGGAGTTTCCTGTCGGGTCAACGTTTGGTTTCGGGATGGCGCCCGTGCCCAAGAAGAGCACTGCATTCGAGTCCAGAGAGGCAGCCGGGATGAGGTAGGTATTTCCGTTCGGCGAGGGAGCGCCACCGCCCACAATCGCGAATGGCTGCCCTGTGGCCGGGTTAAGCACCGCGGGACACTTAGGGGAGCAGTTCCATTGCGTGTAATTAAAGTCTGCCCCGGCAGTGGGAAAGTCTTCAGTCGGAATTGTGTTTTGGGCAGCAGCGTTCGCACCCTGGATGAACTTACGCCACTCTTCAGAATAGAAGAAGAAGGTCTTATTCCTGGCGTTGTTATAAAGATGCGGAATGATGACCGGGCCGCCGACATCGCCGCCGAAAATATTCAGCCGAAGCTCGGGGCTGGGAGTGTTTGCCTGCTTGTTGAAGTAATAGCCTGCGTCCAGATCGTCGTTGCGGACAAACTCCCATAGGCCGCCATGGAAGCTCTTGGTGCCACTCTTAATTTGCATCACGATGGTGCCGCCGGAGCCAATGCCATAATCCGGCGGGTAGTTGCTGGCCAGCACCTGGAACTCTGAAATCACGTCAGGAGCCGGCAACACGTCCAGTTTGCCGCCTGAGCCGCGGTCATACACTTCGCCGCCGTCGATCAACCAAACATTATGGTTGGGATTTGTGCCGTTAAAACTCAGGTTCGCGTTGCTGTTCTGGGCGGTAACCCCGTTAAATGACGGCAGGTTGCCGGAAACACCGGTGCCCAGTGAGGCCAGGGAGGTAACGTTGCGGCCGTTGGTGGCCAGCTGGGAGATCTGTTGGCCGGTAATCAGGGAACTCACTTCACTCGACTCAGACTGAACCTGAAGGGCAGTCGACTGCACGACCACTTCCTGGGTTGACGTGCCAACTGCCAGGGCGACATCCTCCCTGAGCGTATCGGCCGCATTCAATACGATCCCGTCTTTCCTATACGCCTGGAAGCCGGTGGAACTGGCGGTGAGGTTGTAATCCCCATTGTCCAATCCAGCGAAGTCAAAGCGGCCGGCGCCGTTTGATCTGGTAGCACGCGAACTGCCGGTTTCGACCGAAGTAATCTTCACATCCACATTTGGAACGACGGCACCGGTCGGATCGGTGACCGTTCCCGTAATTTCAGCGTTACTCTGGGCGTGGGCGACGCCGAGGGTCAGTGGACCCGTAAACAATGCCAACAATAGGAGTAGAGGCAAAAGCGTGAAAAGCTGGGTTCGGAGATTGAGTGTTTTTGAGGGCGTGGACGTGAGTCGATGTTGATTCTTTAACATTTGGGTCTCCATAAAGGTGTTTCCGCTGCCTATTTTTCTTGCTTCAGGGGTGGAAAACAGGCTCCACCCAGGGATGGAGACTGCGACCGACGAGGAAGCTATGGGAGCAGCATCGTGGTTGGACAGGTATTTCTGGTATAAACGGTACGTAAAACGCTGAATCGCCTGGTAATTATGGGCTTTTGCGTATAGGTAAAAGACAGGTAAAACGCTGTTGTCAGCCGGGTGAAGTCTGGCATACACTTGCACGCGATGGGCGTACACGCTTCGTGGGTTCCGAAAACTGAGGAAGAAAAGGATCAGGTCAGACGCCAGATGGAGCGTCTGCTAGAGACATCGCATTTCAAGAACAGCCGGCGGTATCCCGCGCTGTTTAGGTTCATCGTAGAGGAGACACTGGAGGGCCGTGGCGAGTTCTTGAAAGAACGCCTGCTTGGGGTACGTGTGTTCAACCGTCCTCCGGATTACGATACGGCCGACGATCCAATTGCCCGTGTGACGATTGCCGAGATTCGTAAACGGATCGCGCAGTATTACCACGAGGAAGCACACGAAACGGAAATGCGGATCGAGTTGATGCCAGGCCATTATGAGCCTGAATTCTACCCTCGGAAAGCGCAGGTATCGCCTCCGATTGAATCATCGAAACCCAGCGAAGGGGTGGCCTCGACGCTGGCCCAGTACACCCACACGCCGGCTGATCTTGCGACACAAAAGACCCGCAAACCCCGTCTTTGGCTGTTTCGTTGGTGGGTAAGCGCCGTAGTTGTGCTTTGTCTTACCGTGGCATGCGCTTTACTGTGGCGATTGGACGAGCCTTCTGCCCTCGACCAGTTATGGAATCCGGTGCTTAAAACTCACCTAACGATCACCTTCTGTCTGCCCAGTAGAGGTGAGCCCGGTTTGCAGATCGCGAATGCTGCGGGGATCCTGTTTTTTACTGCGCCTGCAAAATCTACGAGCGTGGGACCGCCAAGCGCTTCCGCAGACACAGCGAGTCCCACCTTCCAGGATTACGAGAACAACGGTGAAAACGTCTCCTTCTCGGACGTGCTGGCGACCGCGAGGATTTCTAACTGGATCGCCACGCGTGGCGGCGAACCAAAACTGCGTTTGGTTAGATCGACCACACTTGCCGATCTGGTGCAGGGGCCGAGCATACTCATCGGCGGGTTGGATAATGAGTGGACTTTGCGAGCGCTCGCCCACCTACGGTATCAATTCCGAGGCACAGATCAAGAGCAGTATTGGATAACTGACACGAAAAATCCTGGCAGCCGGACATGGGGGGTCGATCTGAAGGACCAATATCCTGCGGTCAAGCGCGATTATGCATTGATTGCACGGGTACACAATGATTCAACCAGGCAGGTCCAGGTGATTGTCGCCGGCATCGGGATGAGCGGAACAGCGTCTGCGGGCGAATTTATGGTCAATCCGTATTGTCTCGAAGATCTGCGTAAGAAAGTAGGTTCCGGATTCCGAGATCACGATTTTGAAGCCGTCCTGGGAACGGACGTTGTGAACGGCGTTCCAGGCTCAGCAAGAATTTTGTCGGTAGCGGTATGGTAGGCGCCGTCAGATAACTATGCCCGGATAGCGTGACGCCGGAACTGTGACCTGGCCAGTTGGAACGAATTGAGGCGGACACTCTCTTTTTCAGCAAGGATCGAGGACTGATCAGCCAGTCGACGGTGCTGGACAAAACGGATGTCCCGATGCGAGACTTGAGCTGTTTCGGGCGCCGCTCATGCTGAGAATCTTCAACACCAGCAACATGCGGGGACTTTGTATCCCTAGCTTCCTCGCATTGTTCGCGACGCTATCGCTTCTGCCTTCGAGGCTTCTGCCGGCGCAAACGCTCGACAAGCAGCAGGCGATACTGCTGACGCAGCAGGGAAAGTTTCGGGAAGCAAAGGAGGCATGGTTACAACTGGCAGCGCACAACCCCCGCGACTATGTCGTCGAAGCGAACCTTGGATTAGTCCTCGCGCAACTCGGCGAGTATAAGGATGCAATCGCCGCTTATCACAAGTCCCTGGCTTCGCACCCGGATGAACCCAGTGTGCAGATGAATCTTGGCCTGGCGGAGTTCAAACAAGGAAACTTTGCGGCCGCAAGCTCATCCTTTAGTTCCCTGGCTTCCGGAAAAACTCCAGACCCACGGGTCGAGACGCTCCTCGGACTTAGCTACTATGGGGAACAACTGTATACGAAGGCAATTCCGCATCTCGCCATCGCCAGCCAGCATGATCCGTCTAATTCCGAATTGCATTATGTCTTGGCAGAGTCATGCCTCCATGGCAGGAAGCCCGAGTGTTCCCTCTCCGAGGCGCAAAAGCTGCTCCAACTGGATCCTGATTCTGCCCAAGCACATATGCTGGTTGGCGAAGCCTTCGATGGCACCAATCAGGAAAACGACGCGATCGTAGAATTTACCGCCGCCGAAGCAGCCAACTCGTCACAGCCAAACGTGCATTTTGGCCTCGGCTATCTCTACTGGAAAAAGCATGACTACGGACAGGCTGCGCCGGAATTCGAAAAGGAGGTAGAGCATGATCCCAAGAGCGCGCAGTCCTATACCTATCTTGGCGATATAGCCTATCGAAATAATGATGATGATGAGGCAATGGCAAGCCTGTTGAAGGCGGTTCACCTGCAGCCGAATATCCGGTTGGCGTATTTCGACCTGGGTTGCATCTATGCTCGCGAGAACAAGAACGCGGACGCTATCGGGGCCTTCAAGGAGGCAGAGCGTCTCGATCCCACAGAGCCGGATGCACATTACCGTCTCGCGCGCGTCTATACGGCCTCAGGACAAAAGCAGAAGGCGGACGCGGAATTTCTCAAAACGAAGACGCTCCATCAAAAGGAACAGGAATCGATCATCGAGAAGATGTCCGGCAACCCTGCTGTCAACGTTTCAGCTGATCACTCGAAACCCTAGCGAAATAAACGAGCGAACCAGCATCGGCTCTGCTTTGCCCGTGCCCAAACTTGGTTTACAAGGCTCTCGATTCCATTGGTAGAAAATGCGTAAGCCAGGTCCAGAAAAATTCAACCGTCGTGAGTTCCTGCTGCTGGGAACCGCTGCCTCCACCATGGCAATGGGTCAGGCAATAGCCTCTCGCGGAGTCAAGCCACAGCCTCGAGGTAAACCTTCCGGACTCCCATTCCTGGCCCACTTCACCGACGTGGCCTCAGCAGCAGGTCTTACTACCTCGACCATCTACGGTGGAATCGACCATAAGCAATTCATATTTGAGACAGTCGGCTGCGGGGTTGCTTTCTTTGACTACGACAACGACGGCTGGCTCGATATTTTTGTGCTTTGCGGCACCCGGAGCGAATCAATTCCCGAAGCAACGAATCGCCTGTACAAGAATAATAGAGATGGTACTTTCACGGATGTAACTGAGAAGGCGGGTCTTCTTCGCACGGGCTGGGCAAGCGGGGTGACCATCGGCGACTATAACAACGATGGTAACGAAGACATCTTTATTACTTACTACGGCCAGAACGCTCTTTATCGAAACAACGGAGATGGAACCTTCACCGACGTCACTGTGCAGGCTGGTCTTAGTTATACCGGGCCGACACGATGGGGATCAGGCTGCACCTTCCTGGATTATGACCGCGACGGTCATCTCGATCTTTTTGTCGCCAGCTACGTGCATGTCGATCTGGATAAAATTCCTAAACCCGGCACCAATCCACTGTGCAACTACCGGGGTGTGCCCGTGAACTGTGGACCCAACGGACTCCCCTTTGGACGGAATGTTCTTTATCGAAGCCGGGGAGACGGGACTTTCGTGGATGTATCAGAATCCAGCGGGATTTTGAAAGCCACTGCCACCTATGCGATGACCTCGGTGGCAGCAGATTTTACGGGCGACGGCTGGACAGACCTTTACGTCGCTTCAGATTCCACCCCGAGCCTTCTGTTTATCAACCAGCACGACGGCACCTTTCGTGAGGAAGGCACCGAACGCGGCGTCGCCTTCAGCGAAGATGGCATGGAACAGGCGGGTATGGGCGTGGGAGTGGGTGATTACGGGTTGAGTGGACGCCTGGACATATTCAAGACCCACTTTTCTGACGACACCGACGGGCTCTATCGCAACGACGGCGATGGCAAGTTTACGGATGTGACCCTCGCGGCCAGAATCGGCGTGGAAACGCGGTTCATCCAGTGGGGTGCCGGGTTCGCAGACCTGGATAACAACGGTTGGCCTGACATTTTCGTAGTTACTGGATCCGTCTATCCGGAGGTTGAATCAAGATTTCCGCAATATCCCTTGAAAACGCCGCGACTCATTTTTCGTAATTTAGGTTCTGGTAAGTTCGAGGAACTGATCGAAGAGGCTGGACCTGGAGTCAGTGCAGTCCACTGTAGTCGAGGATGCGCTTTTGGCGATTTCGACAATGACGGCGACGTGGATATCATCATCATCAACTTGAACGAACCTCCTTCATTACTGCGGAATGACTTAAAGAGCAACAATTATTGGGTGAAGGTCCTCCTGGTGGGAACCAAGAGCAATCGAAGCGCGATCGGCTCCAGAGTGATTGCGAGATATGGGGGGAAGATCCAAGCCCAGAGCGTAACTGCGCAATCCAGTTTTTATTCCGTGAATGACCGCCGCCTGCACTTCGGGTTGGGAGATTCCAAAACAGCAGATCTCGATATTTATTGGACTAACGGAGGCGTAGAGAGAGTGGCAGGCGTTAAAGCGCGCCAGTTCATCGTCGTCAAAGAGGGCCAAGGCGTCATCAAGACAGAGACCTGGAACTGAAGGGACAAGTCTGCCTCATCACTACCCTGCTTGGGACTTTGCTTCCTGCTCTTCGCGCGGTCCGGGCCGATCCGACTGCCGTCATGCGGGTTGAGTAGCCGCTGCCTCAAAAAAAATCAAAGTGGGTTGTCCATTTTGTGTCCTCCTGAACGACTATCTGGTGGAGGGACAAAATGAAATACCTATGCATGGTCATTGTTGACGAGAAGGCCCTGGACGCGATGTCTGAAAGCGCGTCGCAAGCCTTGACCGACGAAAGCCTCGCCTATGACCAAAGTCTTAAGGAACGTGGCCACTTTATTGCGGCGCAGGCGCTCGAGTCGGTCAACGCCGCCACCACGGTGCGGCTTCGCAACGGCAAAGTGTCGGTGACCGATGGGCCTTTCGCGGAAACCAACGAACAAATTGGCGGCTTCATCCTGCTCGAGGCCAAGGACCTGAATGAGGCGATCCAGCTGGCCTCGAAAATTCCGGTTATTCGGCTCGGGGCCATCGAAGTGCGCCCCATCAAGGAACTCTTCGCCAGTACCAGTAAATGAAGAGGTTAGGAGGAGATCGATGTGTCCTGAATGCATTTCAATCATAGCCGTGGCCGTCGCGGCTGCTACGCCGCCCAGCGCTGTACTAGCGTTCCTGGCGCGCGCAGCTGAGCGTATCGCGATATCGGCACCCAAACCAAAGGAGAGCTTCCACCATGACTACCAGCCAAATAGAGCACCCGAACGTCGTCTCGCGTATCGAATGGCTCGCCGCCCGCAAGGAATTGTTGGTTAAGGAAAAACAGTTAACGCGTCAACGCGATGAAGTTGACCGGGAGCGGCGCCAGTTACCGTGGGTCAAGGTCGACAAAGATTATTTTTTCGAAGGTCCCCAAGGGCAGCACAGCCTGGCCGGCCTGTTCGAGAATCGGAGTCAGCTGATCGTCTCTCACTTCATGTTCGGTCCGGGGTGGAAGGAGGGCTGTGTGGGCTGCTCCTTCCGCTCTGACCATGTCGATGGCGCCCTGGTGCACCTGGAGCACCATGACGTTTCGTTGGTCACGATCTCGCGGGCTCCGTTGGCCGAGATCGAGGCTTTCAAGCAACGGATGGGCTGGCGTTTCCTTTGGCTTTCGTCGTATGCCAGCGACTTTAACTACGACTACCAGGTGTCGTTTAAGAAGGAGGAAATTGCGAACGGGCGAGTTACCTACAACTACGAGGTTCGCGATTTCGTCGGCGAGGAAGCGTCTGGTTTAAGTGTGTTCTACAGGAGCCCGGCGGGCGAGATATTTCACACCTATTCCACTTTTGGACGAGGAGATGAAATGGTGGACACCACCTATATGTATCTCGACCTGACGCCGAAGGGCCGGAACGAGCGGGGTCCTTATCACAACCTGGGCGACTGGGTGCGGCACCATGACCGGTACGATGCTGCAGGTTCCGTCGATGCGGGAGGGCGCTTCGTGGCCGTCGAGCATTCGGATTCGGAATGCGGATGCGAGCGTGACGGGTAGGGCAGGATCTGCGGAAACGACGCGAAGAGCTGACTTCAGTCGGGCCGGTTCTGATTGCAACCACTCTCGGGCTTTAGAGGGTGTGTCAGAAACAGGAGTAAATAGGCAAGCCGGTCCTTAGGCCCGGAGGTTCCTGAGTTACGCCGTTCTACCGGTTTGAAAATTTCTTAGCGAACGGCTGAAGCCGTGCCCGTGGCTGGTAGGGTTTCCCTTGACCTGCTCAATCTAGGCCTATGGCTAGTCCAGATTAGGATGGATACGATCCGGAGTTGCCATGGAATTTTCGCGAGACGGGGAAAACGCAGTGGACCAAACTGTGGACGACGTCTATCGTTCTGAATCGCGCCGCGTTCTGGCCACGCTGATCCACCTGCTGGGTGACTTTGATCGGGCCGAGGAGGCCATGCACGATGCATTCACCGCCGCGGTTGAACAGTGGCCGCAGAAGGGCGTGCCGGCCAATCCTCGCGCGTGGCTGGTCTCGACCGGGCGATTTAAAGCCATTGACGCGATGCGGAGACGCGCAAGGTTTGATACTTCGCTCGAAGACCTTCCTCAGCAGCCGAGTGGCCCAACGTTCGACCCCGAACAATGGGACGAGCAAAGCGTCGAAGATGACCGGCTACGGCTGATCTTTACCTGTTGTCATCCCGCATTGCCGCCGGACGCGCAGATCGCGTTGACGTTACGCGAAGTTTGTGGCCTCACCACGGAAGAAATCGCGCGCGCATTCCTGACCGGCGCACCCACAATCGCCAAACGGATCGTGCGCGCCAAGGCGAAAATACGCGATGCGCGCATCCCCTATGAAGTGCCGTCGCACAGCGATCTTCCGCAGCGGCTGGATACGGTACTCCAGGTAATCTACCTCGTATTCACAGAAGGCTACTCCGCATCCTCGGGCGAGTCGCTTACCCGTGCGGATCTCTCGGGCGAAGCCATCCGGCTGGGGCGGCTGTTGGTCGAGTTGTTGCCCGAGCCCGAAGCGCAGGGATTGCTGGCGTTGATGTTATTGCACGAGTCGCGCCGCGCTGCGCGTACCTCAGAGACAGGCCAAGTGGTACTTCTGGACCGGCAGGACCGGTCGCGCTGGAATCGGGATCTCATCCGTGAAGGTGTTGCGCTGGTTGAGCTCGCGCTCTCGTCGCGCCCTGTCGGTCCCTACACTGTGCAGGCAGCGATCGCGGCAGTACACGCGGGTGCGTCCTCCGCCGCAGCGACGAACTGGGCGCGGATCGTGGACCTCTACGATTTGCTGCTGCGAGCGAGCCCTTCCCCAGTGGTGGAGCTGAACCGGGCGGTGGCGGTTGCCATGCTCGAAGGCCCTTTGGCCGGTCTCACGCTGGTCGATACCATCCTGACGCGCGGTGACCTGGGAGACTACTATCTTGCCCACTCGGCGCGGGCAGATCTTTGCCGGCGATTGGGGAAAAGGGAGGAAGCTCGTGCATCCTATGAGAAGGCGCTTGGCCTGGCGCGGCCAGAAACGGCGCGCCGGTTCCTCTTGAAAAGGCTGAACGAGTTGACTGATTAGGCTTAGCCGTGACCTGCGTGAGCGAGGTTGCTTTGGAAGGTCAAGAGGCAGCGGGTCGGATGTCGTCGGATGAAAGATCATTGATCGTTGGCAGGGCCTTGATGGCCGCGCCCGATTTTTTCTGAGCGAGCCTGATCTCATAGAGACTTTGCAAATTCAGCCAGAACTCCGCGCTAGTGCCGAAAAAGTGCGCAAGCCGCAAAGCCGTGTCGCCCGTAATGGACCGGCGCCCGTTAAAAATCTGCGTCACGCGATTTGTCGGGACTTTGAGCTGACGCGAGAGCTCGGCTGCGCTCATGCCCATCTCTCTCAATTCCTCGGCCAGATGCTCCCCAGGATGGATTGCTTTCATCTTTCCCCCTGTCCTATTTTGCGGCATCGGTCACGTCGTTATAAGAGTGCCAGGCCCAGCCCAGGAAGTGTGGGTTTGCCGCTAACGCATCCTGTACGACCCTGAGCATATCCGGGAGCTGCTGTTGATAATCAGCGGTGCGCAGGCCTATGGCCAGCTTCGCAAGATTGTTTCCGCTGAGTCCCTGATACGCCGCATCCATAAACTTCGTGCTGGCCTGGCGAAGTTTGTCTTCCTGGGCCGAGGGACTCTGCCCATCACCTGGACTGCTCAGCTCATAGAGCATCAACGTCAAGCGAGGCAATGAGGACATCAGCGCTTGACGCTGACTTGTATCAGCTTTGAGAAATTTGTTGGGGATGTCGGCGTTCACCGTCATCTCGTTCTGCTCCGCCACAGCGAGCACTGCGCGATAAGTATCGAGCAGCTCCGGTAAGAATCCCAGGTTTCCCGGCCCCTTGTTCTCCTGCCGCTGCTGAGGCTCGATGTCGAGGTGGATACCGTCAAACCGCTGATGAGCATGTTCGCGATTAAAGGTCACCACTTCCTTAACGTGGCCCATCAGCTTGTCACGATGCTTGCCCGGCTCGTCCGCATCGGCGCTGGAGAGCAGGGCCTCGACCCGAATGTGCGATTTATGCAGAAGCTCGATGAGCTTTGCGATCTCCTGCTGTTCCGGCGCGGCGCTGTTTTGCGACGTAAACGATAAGTAAACCTCATTGATTTGGTTTGATCGGCAGAAGTCGCGCAGAGCCTCGCCACGGGCGGGCAGGTCGAGGAGAATAGGTGTCCGCCAGACCCAGACCGCATGCACAAATTGGTCTCTCTGACCTTGGGCTGTGGCCCCGGGGAGCCAACAGAGCAAACCTGCGAGTAACGTGACTGCGATTCTCACGGAGAATTCCCTTTCGGCCAGCCCAGACAGCATAGCGGATAACTGCGCCAGTGGCGATTGGCGCTCGAAGACCACTGAGGGGGTTATTCGTGCCCGCTGAGACCGCAAGGCACAAGACTGCCGGGGATCCCCTCGGCGGTCGTGTTTACCTGTCCTGCACCGCAGACTAGAATGACGGTATGGTGAAAATCGAGTCGCTGGGCCGCCTATGAACTTCCCCACACATGAGCTCCACTTCTTTCAGAAGTTTGGACTAACCGGGCGCCTCATCGAGCGTTGCCTGGGCGAGGCCCTTTCTGCGGGTGGCGATTTTGCGGATTTGTATTTCGAGTCCATCACTTCTACCTCCATTTCAGTCGATGAATCACTGGTCAAATCCGCCAGCCAGGGCGTAAGCGCGGGATGTGGTATTCGCGTTTGCTCCGGGGACCGTACCGGTTACGCATATACTGACGACCTCTCGGCAGAGAGGCTGATACGTGCCGCACGCACCGCGGCCCTGATAGCCGACGGACCCTCCCGGCAACAGGTTGCCGGCTTCCGCGAAACGCCGAAAGCAAGCCTCTACCCCATCTCAGCGGCGGATGCCGACGCCGGAATCGCCCCCAAGCTCGAACTGGTGATGAGGGCAGACCGCGCGGCCCGGGCCTATGATCCGCGAATCGTACAGGTGCGCGCCGGTTTCAACGACGAGATGCGGCACATCCTTATCGCCGCCTCTGATGGAACCTTTGCGCACGATACGCAGCCGCTTGCCCGATTAAATTGCTACGTCATTGCGCGCGATGGATCGAAGAGCTCCCGCGGAGGCTCCGGCGGCGGCGGCCGGGTGGAGATTAATTTCTTCGAGGGCGACAAGTCGCCCGAACACTTCGCCCAGGAAGCTGCCCGGCAGGCGATTTTGCAACTCAATGCCGTTCCTGCTCCGGCGGGCGACATGGAAGTGGTCCTGGGACCGGGCTGGCCGGGCGTTCTTCTGCATGAAGCCGTGGGCCATGGTCTCGAAGCGGATTTCAACCGCAAGAAGACCTCGGCCTTTGCCGGCCTTATCGGGCAACAGGTTGCCAGCTCAAAGGTGACGGTGGTCGACAACGGCACCATGCCTTCGCGCCGGGGATCGTTGAATGTCGACGACGAGGGCTCGCCCACACAGGAAACCGTGCTGATCGAAAACGGCATCCTCAAGGGCTACCTCAGCGATAAGCTTTCTGCCCGCCTCATGGGCATGGCAGATACCGGCAACGGACGCCGCGAAAGCTACCAGCACATTCCCATGCCGCGCATGACGAATACCTATATGCTCTCCGGTGAAGACAGCCCGGAGGATATTGTGCGCAGCGTAAAGCGGGGGCTGTACGCGGTGAACTTCGGCGGCGGCCAGGTGGATATCACCAGCGGCAAGTTCGTCTTCTCCGCGTCGGAAGCTTACCTGATCGAAGACGGCAAGATCACCGCTCCGGTACGCGACGCCACGCTCATCGGCAACGGTCCGGAAGCGCTCAAATACGTATCCATGGTGGGGAACGATCTCGCTCTCGATGAAGGCATCGGCACCTGCGGCAAGGATGGGCAGAGCGTGCCTGTCGGCGTGGGTATGCCCACAATCAAGTTGGACCGGATGACGGTGGGCGGTACGGCCAGATGATGTCCACAGCAACTCCCATATCGGCAGCCGAAAACACGCTTGACATGCAGCAGCTGGCGGCGGATGTGGTGGAGCGCGCGCTTCGCGCAGGAGCCACGGAAGCGGAAGTAGTGATCCGCGAAGGTGACGAATTCTCCACCGCCGTGCGCCTCGGCCAGGTGGAAACGCTGAAGGAGTCGGGCGCGCGCGGGATCGGTCTGCGGGTGTTTCTGGGATCCGCCGGATCGTATCGCACTGCCAACACTTCTACCAGCGACTTCTCCGAGGCCGGACTGGCTCACCTGGTTTCCGGGGCCATCGATCTGTCCCGCGTCACCTCGCAGGATCCCTTCGCCGGCTTGCCCGAACCGGGAGCCATGGGCCGGCTTACGGGTGAGCTCGGCCTTTATTACGACGATGTATATTCCCTGCCTACGGCGGAACGAATCGACTATGCACGGCGCGCAGAGACAGCAGCTCTCTCCGCGGATCCCCGGTTGACCAAGAGCGACGGCGGCAGCTTCGATGCGGCCACCGGACACAAGGTGATGGCCAATTCGCGCGGCTTTGCGGGTGAGTATCGCCGCTCCTACTGTTCCCTTTCCGCCATGCCGATCGCAGAGACAGAAAAGGGCGGCATGCAGCGCGATTACTGGTTTTCGAGCGCCCGCACCTTGGCCAAGCTGGACTCTCCGGAGAGTATCGGGGCCGAGGCAGCTCGCCGGACACTGCGCCGGCTGAATGGCCGCCGGGTTCCAACCCAGCAGGTTCCCATCGTCTTTGCTCCGGAGATCGCCCGCTCGCTCATCGGCAATATTTTCGAAGCCGCCAATGGAGATAGTATCTATCGCGGCGCTTCCTTCTGGAACAATCAACTTGGCCAGAAGGTCGCCAGTGAGAATGTAACCGTCATTGATGACGGCACCCTGCCCGGACTGTTCGGCACCGCACCCTTCGACGGCGAAGGTTTGCCCACACGGCGCACGGTGATTGTCGAGAACGGTGTGCTGAAGAATTACCTGCTGAATACCTACACCGGGCGCAAACTCAACATGCCCAGCACGGGCAATGCTTCCCGCGGTTTGGCGGGAACTCCCGGCATCGGGGGCGGCAACCTGTTTCTGGAGAAAGGTTCTGTCTCCCCGCAGCAGTTGCTTGCCGGCGTGAAAGCCGGCTTCTATGTCACCGAGCTGATGGGGTTTGGCGTCAACATGGTCACCGGGGACTATTCTCGCGGCGCGGCGGGTCTGTGGATTGAGAATGGAGAGCTGACCTTCGCGGTCGAGGAAGTCACCATTGCCGGCAATCTGAAGGAGATGCTGAACAACGTCACCGCCATCGCCGACGACCTGGAATTTCGGGGAGCGGTGGCCTCACCCACGTTGCGCATCGACGGAATGACCATCGCCGGGGAATAATCGTTCCGTCTTCTTATGAGAGCTGGTCTCGCTCATTCGATCCACTTCGATCCGGCCGACCCCAGCGCTAGCCTGAGCGGCCTCCCTGAGGCTCCGGCTGTGTTTGCTCTGTGTGCCGCTGACCCGGCGGCCGAGCCCTACCTGGGCAAGACACCCAACCTTCGCCGCCGTCTGATGCGGTTTCTGCGCGGACCCCAGGACGGCAAGACGAGTCGTCGCCTGCAACTCGCGCACCTGGTCGACCAGATTGAGTACACGGTCACCGGGTCGGCGTTCGAGTCTTCGCTGTGCCTGTACCAGGCTTCGCTGCGCGCCTTTGGTCAACGGGCGCAAAAGCGGTTGCGCCTTCGGCCTCCGGCTTTTCTTCGTATGTCGGTCGATAACCCGTATCCGCGGGTTTATGTCACGTCGAAAATCAGCAAGACGGCGGCGAATGCGCTTTTTGGTCCGTTCCCTTCGCGTGCGGCGGCAGAACGTTATGCGGATGAGATGCTGAACTTGTTTTTACTGCGCCGTTGTAGCGAAGAGCTCGACCCTGATCCTGCGTTTCCCGGATGTGTTTATTCGGAGATGAAGATGTGCCTTGCACCTTGTTTCAAAGGGTGCTCCGACGAACGCTACCAGCAGGAAGCGAGTGAGGTTTTTGCATTTTTGGCTACCCGCGGCGGGTCCATGATCAGCAGGTTGGAAAACGAGCGCAACGCGGCCTCAGAAGCGATGGAGTTTGAGCGCGCCGCAGCGATTCATCAGCGGATGCAGAAGGTACAAGGCGTTGCCCACCTGGTGAGCGAGGCGGTCCGTCCGCTGGCGGAGTTGAGCGGCATCCTGGTGCAGCCGTCCGCGGAGCCCGGACATGTGGCGCTGTTTGCTCTGCGGCGCGGGGTGTGGAGTGGACCCGTGCTTTATTCCATTGTGGGTATGCGGTTGGCGAATGAGCGGTCGGGGTCCAGTTCGCTGTTTGCCCATCCCGTGGCTCTGGAGCCTGTTCCCCTGGAGGGTGTTGCTGCTTTACCGGCAAAGGATGTGCTGGAGTTGCGCTTGGAGGAGGCGTTACGTGCGCTGGCTCAGTCTGCTCTCAAAACTGTTTCCGCGCATACTTTGTCGGATCATCTCGCGCTGTTCACACAATGGTTTTACCGGCCCCGTTCAAGCGGAGAAATGGTGTTCGCGGCAGCGGACGGAGCGGTGCCGCGCAAGCCCCTGCTCCGCGCTATTTCCCGCGTGGCCGCGCGCGCTCATAGCTCCAACCCGGAAGAGCTGGCGAAACCTCCGATTCAATGGCACGCCTAAGGCTAAGCCCAGATCTCTGCGACTTCTTCGGCATCCTGTTCAGCCGCCCCAAAGCATTGCGTCGTCAAGGTGAACCGCGTCGTCAAGGCCCGGAGGGCCGACCGCCAAACGTCAGCCCAGCCCGGGAGGGCTGGGTATCAATCGCAAGCTGATCTGAGCGCCGTTGGCGCGGCACTCAACCCTGGCCTGCTCGCATCTTTGTCATGAGG
>JBAVQC010000295.1:0-6482 GCA_049693715.1 Acidobacteriaceae bacterium
CTTCCAGCTGAGTTTGCTTCCGCGTGAAGCGAACCGCAGGTCCCTCCGCTACGCTATCCCGGATTTCCTGCAAAAGTTGGTGGCGTTGTCGAACATCATGCGCCTTTCCTTAAGAGAAAGGCGCATACACGGCCTTTTTAATTTAGCGAGGCAGGAAATTCGGGTTCGCTCCGGTCGAGATGACAATTTTTTGGCGGGACGAGATTTTGCGTTTCCAGGAAAGGTCCGCGGAACCGCAGATCCCGATGTCCGGCATTGCTACTACAATGAGGTATGCCCCCAGCGAGAACGGTCCAGGCGGTTTGTTCGCACGATTGCCCCGACTCGTGCGCCGTTCTTGTTAGCGTCGACGAGGCTGGTAAGGCTACGCGGATTCAGGGCGACCCGTCGCATCCGGTGACACGCGGGTTTTTGTGCGGCAAGGTGGCCAAGTATCTGGACCGGGTTTATTCTCCTGCACGGCTTCTGCAGCCGATGCGGCGCCGGCGCGGCGCGGCGAAGGGGAAGATGCCCCCGGGGCGCGAAGCGGAGGTCTTCGAACCTGTCGGTTGGGACGAGGCACTCGACCTGATCGCGGAACGTCTGAGCTCGATCGCACAACAGCATGGCCCTGAGTCCATCCTGCCCTATTCCTATGGCGGGAACATGGCTGTGCTTGGCTTTGGCTCCATGGATCGCCGGTTCTTTCATCGGCTGGGCGCGTCCCGGCTCGACCGCACCATTTGCGCAAGTGCCGGCGGCGATGCCCTGGTGTCCGTCTATGGGAAGAAGCTCGGCACGGACCCGGAACACTTCCGCCATGCCCGTTACATCATTGCCTGGGCCGCAAATATCCATGGCAATAACGTTCACCTGTGGCCTTTCGTCCAAGAAGCGCGACGCCAAGGCGCACGACTCGTGGTCATCGATCCATACCGAACCCGCACTGCCCAGGTCGCCGACTGGCATATCCCCATCCAGCCGGGGACGGACACTGCTTTGGCGCTTGGTCTCATGCGCATCATGATCGAAGAAGATCTTTATGACCGCGATTATGTTGGCCGGCATACGGTTGGTTTTGAGGAGCTGAGGCAACATGTCCAGCTCTATACGCCGGACCATGTCGCCGGTTTGACCGGCATCCCTGCCAGTGACATTGAGCGCCTGGCGCGGGAGTACGCGGGGAGCAGTCCTTCCGTCATTCGTTTGAATTACGGCATACAGCGATCGCAGAATGGGGGAGCGGCCGCTCGCGCGGTGTGCATGCTGCCGGCTTTGACTGGAGCCTGGAAACACCTGGGGGGCGGTTTGCAGCTCTCCCTCAGCGGCGCCTATGGGCTTAACAGCACGGCTCTCGAACGGCCTGATCTGATGATGGCCAGCCCGCTGGAGCGCCCGGCTCGCATCGTCAACATGTCCCGCCTCGGCCACGCACTCACCGAGCTCAAAGATCCTCCGGTGAAGGCGCTGTTCGTTTACAACTCCAACCCGGCGGCGATTGCCCCCAATCAAAACGCGGTGGCGCGCGGGCTGACGCGCAGCGACCTGTTCACGGTGGTCCATGAGCAGTTCTTCACCGACACCACGGACTACGCCGATGTGGTGCTACCGGCAACTACCTTTTTGGAGCACAAAGACTTTCAGGGAGCGTACGGTCACTATTTTTTGCAGCTGTCAGAGCAGGCCATTGCGCCGCCAGGGGAGGCGCGGTCGAATGTCTGGCTGTTCAGCCAACTGGCGCAGCGCATGGGGTTCACCGAGCCCTGCTTCGGCGACAGCGTCGACGATCTGATCGAGCAGGCGCTTGCGGGTCGTGGGGACGATGGGCTTACGCGCCAGGAACTGGAAGCGAAAAAGCGCATACGGGTGCACTCATTGCCCTTTGCTGATGGAGTTTTTTCGACGCCCAGCGGCAAGATTGAGTTTTATTCGAGTGCGCTGGCGGCCCAGGGGATGGAGCCGCTGCCGACGTTTCACCCACCCGACGAATCGCGGCGGGGCGCGGACGCGCATACGTTTCCGCTCGAATTTCTGCCCCGCAAGGCCGACAACTATTTGAACTCGACCTTCGCCAACCTGCCCAGCCACCAGATGATGGAGTCGCCCGGCCTGGTGATGATGCATGCCGTGGACGCCGGGGCCCGGGAGATCCATGAAGCAGACTGGGTGGAGATATATAATGCGCGCGGCAAAATTCGCCTGCGCGCGCACATCGATGGCAGCGTGCCCGCCGGAGTGGTGGCCGCGAGCCTCAATTGGAACAAGCTGTCGACCGGGGGAAACAACGTAAACGCGCTCACCTCGGAGCGACTCACCGACCTGGGGCGCGGGGCCACGTTTTATTCCACCCTGGTGGAAGTTCGAAAGCTCAGCCCGGAGGAAGCGCAAAACGTGTTCCCTCCGATAGACTAAGGAAACCTGCTCAACGTGAGAAGACGATGCCGTTTCCAGCGGGTTTCCAGTGCGCGGGCTGTGGAGAGTGGAATGACATCGTGGTGGACGAATCTGCCGGGGGACGGCAGCGTTACGTGGAAGACTGTCAGGTCTGTTGCAAACCGAACCTTCTCTCCGTTTCCTGGGATTCCGCAGTGGGCGAATACTTTGCATGTAGCGAACTGGAGAGTTAATGGCGTTGCGGTGTATCAGCTGAGCGGATCTCCGGGATGGTAGGCAGCGTGAGAAACCAGTCCCCGGAGTTGGGGAGTACCCCTTCCGTCACATATAATCGCCTTTTCCGCCAGCAGGAACCGATTTTCAGCAGTGAGGGTGTGCCTATTCTTCGCGTCGTGTCAGGGAGCCTTCGCTCCCGGTTTCATCAAAACCAACCTGCGCGGTTCTTTTTTGGGATGTGCAGGATTGTGGGCTTGCTTCTCTTTTGCGGTTCCAGTCTGCACGTCTGGGCACAGCAGGACGCTGCTCCACCCGCGGCCGCCGCTTCCCCGGAGAACGTGATCACGCAAATTCGGGTGATCGGCAACCGGCGCATTCCCCGCGAGACGGTGCTGGCGCGGCTTTTCTCGCATCAAGGAGACGTCTACGATCCGGCAACCATCGAGCGCGACTTCAACTCTCTCTGGAACACCGGATACTTCGAGAATCTGCAGATCGCCCGGGAAGACACCCCCAAGGGGATCATTCTCGATGTGATCGTGAGAGAGAAACCGACGATCCGCGAGATCAACTATAAGGGCCTGAACTCAGTCTCAACCTCGGACGTACTGGACCGCTTTAAAAAAGAACACGTCAGCCTATCGGTTGAGAGCCCCTATGATCCCACGCGCCTGGCCCGGGCCATCGATGTGATCCGGGCGCTGCTGGCCGAACACGGACACCAGTTTGCGACGGTAAAGCCGGACATCAAGACCATTCCGCCGTCTTCGGTCGCCATCAACTTCAACGTCAAGGAAGGCCCCACGGTCAAAGTGGGGAACATCACCTTTACCGGGAATCACGCGGTGCCTTCGCGCGATCTGCGGGCGTCCATGAAAAACCTGCGGCCAATCGGGGTTCCGCACTCGATCGTGCTGGAGAACATCTTCGCCCGCACCTACGATGCCAGCAAACTGGAGGAGGATACGGAGCGGGTTCGCCGGGCGCTGCAGGATCGCGGTTATTTCCGGGCTGGGGTCACCGATCCCATCACCCATATCCGGAATGAAGGCGGGCTCTCGTTCTTTACCTTCCGCCCTCGCCAGGGAAAGCGTATCGATATTCGTATTCCGGTCGAAGAGGGGGAGCGCTATCGCCTGGGTGGCGTTACCTTCACCGGCAACACCCATGTGCAGAACGTAAAGGCGCTGCGGGCTCAGTTCCCCACCAAGGACGGGGAATGGTTCAATGCCACGGGGGTCGGCAAGGGCCTGGATAATTTGCGCAAGGCCTATGGCTCGTTGGGCTACATCAACTTCACGGCGGTCCCGACACCGCGCATCGATGATGCCAAGCACGAGGTGTTTCTGGACATCGACATTGACGAGGGTAAGCCCTTCACAGTGTCACGCATCGAGTTCCAGGGCAACACTATTACCCGCGACCGCGTGATCCGGCGGGAACTGCTACTGGAGGAAGGCCAGGTCTATAACAGCAACCAGTGGGAGCAGAGCCTGCTTCGCCTGAACCAGTTGGATTATTTCGACCCGCTTAAGGTGGATCAGGATTCTGAAGAACACACCGACGCCGACAACGGCACAGTTTCGCTGCTGCTCAAGGTGCACGAAAAAGGCAAGAACTCAATCGGCTTGAATGGCGGCGTGAGCGGACTTTCCGGCACTTTCCTGGGACTAAACTACTCCACCAATAACTTTCTCGGCCTGGGCGAAACCCTGAGCGTGCAGGGCAACATCGGCAACCTGGCGCGCAATGTGGTTTTTGCGTTCACCGAGCCCTATCTGCACAACAAGTCGACCAGCCTGGGCTTTCAGGTTTTCTCCAGGAAATCGGACTTTAATTCAGCCCGCAATTTCGCCAGTGTCACCGGCCAATCCTCCGCCTTGACGGCCGCCCAGCAATCGCTTACGCAGAATTACAACCAGTCTTCGACCGGGGTGAATTTCTCTGTCAGCTATCCGATCAAACACTCATTCAAGCGAGTTGGCCTGACGTACAGTTGGGATAAGTCGACCATCACTACATTCAGCCAAGCGTCGGCTAACCTCTTCCAGACACTCGCTTTCCGCAGCGGCCAGATTCAGGGGCCGAATGCCCTGGAAGGCATTTACACCAGCTCGGTTTCCTTGAGCTATCAGTACAACAAGGTGGGCCCGTCCGTCTTCCGGCCTCGTTTTGGATCGGAAGTCTCCGCTGCCTTACAGGTCGCCGGCCTGTTTGGGAATGTTCGCTATTTCACTCCGGTTGTGCTCTACAAGCACTACATTGCGTTCAAGGGCCTGCGGCCCAACCCGGACGGGCGGAACGTGCTTGGCTATCGCGTCCAGGCTTCCTACATACAGGGTTTCAGCGGAGATGTCGCTCCACCCTTCTCCCGCTTCTATTCCGGCGGCGATAACGAACTGCGTGGCTTTGATGTTCGTGCAGCAACACCGTACGCATTTATTCCTGTGCGGACCAACATCACGCTTACCAATCCCGATGGCACGCCTGTTCCCATTCAGCCGGGCAACTTTACGTTGGGCAACATCCCCATCCCGATTCCCATCTACCGCCCCGTCTCCGTGGGTGGCGATGCCAAGTTGACATCCACGGTGGAATATCGGATTCCCATCGCCGGGCCGGTCCAGTTTGCCATCTTCGACGATTTCGACATCACTTCGGTGGTTCGGAAGTCGCAGTTACGGCAAAGCGTGGAAGGCTCCGACCAGCTGAATTCACCGCTCTATGGCTGCACGTCGTACTTTAACGGGTCTTGCCAGGGCGGACAAACGATCCAGTTCATTAACCAGATTCGGCCCATCCACGGCACCAACTTTGTACCGCGTACGTCAGTCGGCGGCGAAATCTCAGCCATGTTGCCGATCGTGAATGCGCCCTTCCGCCTGTATTACGCGTACAACATTCTGCGGCTGTTTGAGGATGTTCAAGGGGAAAGCCTGATCACGCGCAGCATGTTCCCGGCGGGCGGCGCAGGGGACTTCACCTATCAAAACGCCATCGCGGCTTACGACTCGCTATTGCACTTCCGCGAGCCGAGAAAAACCTTCCGTTTGAGCGTCAGCACAACTTTCTAGGAAACGTCCATGCCGGTTGCGTTGACGCTCTACTCACCCACCCCTATAATCACTGCTGGCCCTGTGATTATCTCGGTCCGTGCCTCTACTTCGCATTTGCAGCCAGATGCGCTGGTCAGGTGATTGCCATGCAAATGCGTCTGCGGGAGACCCGCAAGCGAAGGCCCGCTTTCCGCTGAAAGAAGCGGGCGATCTGGATTCAAAAGATCAAAAGGAGTTTTGTATTCCAATGAAGCGTTCGTTGACACTAGTTTGCCTGCTCGCGTCCGCCGCGGGCGTGGGTTCCGTCGCGTCGAGCAGCATAGCATTCGCCCAGACACCCTCCGCCCCCGCACCCGCCGCGCAGTCCGCGGGCGCCGCCCCCGCGGAGGTTCCCGGCAATCCCAAGATAGCGATCATCGCTTTCCAACAAGCGGTGGCGGCAACCAATGAAGGGCAGCGTAACTTCGCGCAACTGCGGGTGAAGTTCGAGCCCAAACAGGCTACGCTCAAGTCGCAAAGCGATGAAATCGATTCGCTGAAGAAGCAGTTGCAGGATGCCGGATCCACTTTGAGTGAGCCGGAGCGCGACAGCCGCCTGAGGACGATTGACGAGAAGACGAAGTCTCTGCAGCGCTCGGCGGAAGACGCGCAAAACGAAGCGAGTACGGCGATCAACGACATGTATCAGCAACTGGCACAGAAGGTATACACGGTGCTGGACGCTTATTCGAACCAGAACAAGTTCACCATCGTGCTCGACACCAGTGCCCAGCAGACACCTGTACTTTGGGCGAATCAATCGTCCGACATTACGAAAGCCGTGGTAGACGCCTACAA
>JBAVQC010000296.1:0-2149 GCA_049693715.1 Acidobacteriaceae bacterium
GCGTGGGTGGAATGTTCGTGCGCAGTAGTTTCGCTCCATGTGCCACCCGCAGTTGCTCCAACTAAGAACGCCGCTGCGGACGCTGAGAACACGGAGTAGTCAAGCGGGGCCTTAACTCCGTAAGCGAATATCATGCCTAAAGCGAAGAGCAAAAGGAGCACGGCACTCGCATAGCCGACCCAGCGAAGCCGATATCCGGCGAGTAGTAAGCAGCTCAGCCCGATCTCCGCGCAAGTGGTAATCACCGCTAGAACTGGCAGCAGTACATGCGGAGCAAACCGGTTTAAGACACCGACATAATCGACAAAATGCTTCCAGTCTCCCCAGCTTACGCCCGTGGCTCCCGGCGGTCCCCAAACGCCGAAGCGGTCGGCGACGGAAGAGAGAAAGGCAGCCGCCAAGGCGATTCTGGCGGTAAGTAGGGCTACTTGTCGGATCTTCATGCTGGCTCCACGATTGGCTTGTTGGCATCCGCGATTACGACTGCAATAACCCGCGCAGCCCGATCAGAACTCGCAGACTCTGCGACGAGGTGCCTGGCTCCAGGCGGTTCATAGAAGGTGTCGCCGGCATGCAGAATCTGTTGCGGTTGTCCTTCGATCATCTCACTCACTTTAGGACCTTTTTGGCCCCGTTGGTGATCCATTTCTGAAAAATCCATGAGACCATTTTGTGATGGTCAAGTCGCGTGGTACAGAAATAGCGATTGGAGATCGCAGGCCGGGCTGCACGCTGACTCAGTGGCTTTACGAAGAGCTTCGATTCGCAATACTGAGCGGTCGGCTAAAGCGCGGCGTGCGCATCCCGGCCACTCGCAGCATCGCCGTCCAATATGGAATCTCGCGACGCACAGTCGTTGCCGCTTTCGAACTGCTTCAGGACGAAGGCTACATTACGAGCAGGACTGGGCATGGCACCACGGTAAGCCGCACTCTTCCCAATGATTTCCTTCCGTATCGCCGCCCCGAAACGCTATCCAAACAGCGTGTGGTCGCGCATATTTTATCGCGACTGCAACCACCGATACGTCCCTTCGACCCCATCAGTCCCGCAGTTACAGAATTTCCCATTAGTCTCTGGGCACGCCTGGCCTCGCGTCGTTTGCGGCAACTGTCCGCGACCTTGCTTTCAGGGGGCGATCCCGCCGGCTATGCACCATTGAGAGAAGCAATCGCAGACTACGTGGGAACCTCCCGTGGCGTGAACACCCGTCCGGAGAACGTGATTGTAACTACGGGAATGCACCATGGCTTGGATCTGATTGCGCGAAGCATATTTAAACCGGGCGATCAGGTTTGGGTGGAAGATCCGGGGTACTCCGGAACCACAGAGGTCATTCAGAATGCCGGGTTAGTTCCTATCGCCGTTCCCGTGGATGAGAGGGGATTGATTGTGTCGCTCGGGCAAGAAAAAGCTCCAAGGGCCAAGGCAGCATTCGTCACACCAGCCCATCAGTTTCCGCTTGGTTCGACTATGAGCCTGGACCGGCGGTTGGAACTTCTTCAATGGGCGCGAGCCACGCGCGCGATCTTGATCGAGGACGATTACGATAGCGAGTTTCGCTTTCAAGGCCGTCCCATTCCCGCGCTGCAGAGCTTGGATCGTAATGGGCTGGTTCTGCTGCTCGGCAGTTTCAACAAAGTCCTGTTTCCAGGGCTGCGGTTTGGCTACATTATCGCTCCGGATTCTTTGCTCGAACGGATCCTTCGGCTGCGCTTCCAAATTGATCGCTACCCACCGGGGCCACAACAAGCAATTCTCTGCGACTTCATCAATGGTGGACATTTCGAAAGACATCTTCGAAAGATGCGGGAGTTGTACGCCGAGCGGTGGCGATCACTTCGAGTTAATGCTGACCGGTATCTTGCGAGGCATCTCTCGTTGCCAACAATTGAGGCAGGACTGAACACGCCAGCGTATCTGCGAACGCGGCTAACGTCCCACCAGGCAGAACTGGCTGCAACCAAACTTGGCATCCAGACGCTGGGTCTGGATCGTTTTGTCCGGCAGAGACAGGACATCCGAGGATTGTTGCTCGGGTTCGCCGCTTTTAACGATCAACAGATTGCAGACGGAGCAAAGCTTTTAGCACGCGCACTTGATGGTAGACGGTAGCGATGCGCTGCTCCGCGGAGCGGAGGGACCTGCG
>JBAVQC010000297.1:0-11801 GCA_049693715.1 Acidobacteriaceae bacterium
TGGGCTAAGTTCAGCCGTCCCTTCGGGACTCAACGAGGGTTTTTCACACACCCTGTTCAGGATGGGCTTACGTTTTTACTGTTGAGCCGGGGCGTCGTCCTTGACGCGTGCCGGCATCGGAACAGTCGTTGCGGGCTTGCCGGCGGGAGCGTTCACGCTGGTGCCCTTGGATGTCATCGCCCCTCCCAAAGGCCGCAGATTCATCGCCGGTTGCGGGGTTTGCAGCTGGTGCATGGTCACGATGATGGCTTGGGCGGCTGACTTGCCGGCACAACGGTACCCGTGAGGCGTGCTGGCATCGAAATAGACGCCGTCGCCCGGAGTGAGAACATGGGTTTTGTCAGCGTGCCGGATCTCCAACTCGCCGTCCAGGATGTAAAGAAATTCGTATCCGGGATGCACATGCGGCCGGACCTCAATATTCTTTTTGAGGGGGACAAATTCCGCAAAATAAGGGTCCAACTGACGGTCGGGGACCATGTATCCAAGGCTCTCGAAGTAATAGGTGGGATCGTCGACGCCGGTCTGGGGCAAGCGAACCCGCTCTTTCTTGCGGTGGATACGGAAGAGCGTATGCGGCTCAGATTCAAAGAAGTACGACAGATCTTTGCTGAAAACCATCGCCACCCGGGCCAGGTTACGCAATGTGGGCACAACACGCCCGGTCTCGAGCTGGGAGAGGAAGCTGGCCGACAAGCCGGTGTGGCGGCCGAGTTCGACTAACCCCATCGATTTCTTCAGCCGCAGGCGCTTGATGCGTTCGCCGATACGCTTTTCGGCGATGAAGGATTCAGCACTGGCTGGGTCAATCTGAGAACTTGTAGCGGCGGTGTCTTTGGTGTCCACGGCACGGCTCCTGAGTTATTTGTCCTGTCTATTTGATTCACCCGGTTTCTTAAATGTTGCTAGGAATAAAATAGTTTTTTCTTCTGTCAAGGTTAATGCAACATTGGCCGGGCAAACTGGCATCACCTGAGGATCAGTGAGATGAGAGTGGAACGAATTTTGTTGACTGGGGCTTCGGGATTCATCGGTACTTCTCTAGTACGAAGGCTGAAGCAAGACCGGA
Source organism: Acidobacteriaceae bacterium (assembly GCA_049693715.1). Taxonomy (GTDB): domain Bacteria; phylum Acidobacteriota; class Terriglobia; order Terriglobales; family Acidobacteriaceae; genus PALSA-350. Next base: position 1,070 of record JBAVQC010000297.1, read on the forward strand.
TTTCCACGATTAGCTTGCATCGGGGATCGTCCGCCCAACGAACAGAGGCTTCGGAGTTGTGGGATCCCTACGCGGCAACACCGGTAAGCCGTCCGGAGGGACTCGAAGGGATTACTGCAGCGGTGCACCTTTCGGGCGCTAACCTCGCCGGGCGGCGTTGGACCCCCGCTTACAAAAGTGAGATCTCCGCGAGCCGGGTTACGCCGACCTACGCGCTCGCCAAGCTCCTGGCCGGCCTCAGATTGAAGCCCGAAGTGCTGCTCTGCGCCTCGGCTACGGGCATCTACGGCAATCGCGGGGACGAAGAGCTGAGTGAGGTCTCTCCGCCTGGAAGTGGATTTCTGCCCGGCTTATGCGTCGCCTGGGAAGAGGCATCCCGGCCGGCGCAGGATGCTGGAATCCGCGTAGTACATCTCCGCTTTGGCGTGGTGCTTTCTCCCCAGGGTGGCGCCCTGGAGCGGATGCTGCCGATCTTCCGAGCCGGCCTGGGTGGACGGCTGGGCACCGGCCGTCAGTGGATCAGCTGGATCGCTCTCCCTGATGTAATCCGGGTGATCGAGTTTGTGCTCCAGACAAAGAGCATTTCCGGACCGGTCAACTTAGTTGCACCCAACCCGGTTACCAACCAGGAGTTTACCCGGTCGCTGGCGGGCGCCCTTCGCCGCCCGGCGGTGCTGCCCGTCCCCGCGTTCGCGGTGCGACTGGCTTTCGGCGAAATGGCGGAGGCCACGATCCTGCAAAGTGAACGCGTAGTGCCTGCCCGGCTGAGCGCTGCGGGCTTCCACTTCGAATATCCTAGGCTTGATGCTGCGCTGCCCGCGATTCTGCTGCCATGAAAAGAATGATTTACGTTTGGAGAGCATGCATCGCAAGCTCCCGGTTCTCACTCTCCCGCTGATCTTTCTGTGCACCATGACGTGCACCATGGTTGGCTGCGGAGCACCCGCCGCGCCGGCACCCCCGAGTCTGAATCTGCCGGCGCCGGTCGTGAATCTCTCCGCGGTGCGAATCGGCGACTCCGTTCACTTGGCCTGGACCATGCCGGCCAGGACCACAGACCATCTCCCCCTCCGGCATCCGGTTACAGCTCAAATTTGCCGTGGGGTGGATGGCGCCCCCTGCACCAGGACCGGCACCCTAACCCTGGCGCCGGGAGCTGCCGGAACCTATACGGACGCACTACCCTCAGATCTCAGCCAAAAGCCCGACCGGCTGCTGCGCTATGAAGTCGTCCTGCAGAACCATGCGGGCAAGTCCGCGGGCCCTTCCAATCCTGCCTACAACGCTGCCGGGAATAGTCCGGCCGCCGTCACGGGGTTGACTGCACAGGTGAGGCAGGATGGTGTCTTGCTTAGTTGGAAGCCGGTCCCCGACCCCGGACGCTCCATAGTTTTCCGCATCGAGCGCCTGCAACTGACCGTCCCGGCTCCCCAGGAGGTTCGTAGCTCTCCGCTCGCGTCCACGCCGCCATCCCCTACGCAGACCCTGGTCGTCCACGGACGGGACGGCGAGGACCCGGGCCATGCCATCGATACCTCCGCGCTCTTCAACCAACGCTATCGCTACGTGGTAGAACGAGTCCCCTCGCTCGACCTTTCGGGACGATCGGTGGAGGTCCAGGGTCTGCCGAGCGAGGCCATCGAAGTGACCACCACCGACGTTTTTCCGCCGGCCGTTCCCCAGGGGCTGGTCGCCGTGGCGGATGCGGCTGCCGGCGCCATAGATCTTTCCTGGACGCCTGACAGCGATAGCGACCTGGCTGCCTACCGTGTTTACCGCCGCGATGTGCAGGGAGGCTTGCCCGCTCAACGCGTTGCTTCGGTAGGGGTCGAGACCTCCTTCAGAGACACCACAGTGCAGCCGGAACATGCCTACGCGTATTCCGTGTCGGCCGTCGATCAAAGCGGGAACGAGAGCAAACGGTCCCCCGAAGTCGAGGAAACCTTACCCCGCCCTTAACCGAGAGAGGAGTGTCATTCATGAAATACTGCCGACTGCAAACCAGGCACGGAGCGCAATACGCTGAGGTCGTCGACCGCGGTGGCCGGCTATGGGTTGAACGCCTGATTCCGCCTTTCGAGGAAGGCCCGGTCAGCGATTTTGTCGAGACTTCGTTTGTTCCCGTGCCCCTCGATGAGGCCAATCTCCTGGCGCCCGTCGCGCCCTCGAAAATTGTCTGCGTGGGACGAAATTATCGCGAGCACGCGGCGGAGTTAGGCAATGAAGTTCCAGCGGAGCCGCTGCTGTTCCTCAAGGCTCCATCCGCGCTCATCTCCCCGGGAGAGGCGATCCGCATCCCTGAGCTTTCAAAACGGGTCGATTTCGAGGGGGAGATTGCGATTGTGATCGGCGAGCGGTGCAGCAAGATTGGTCCCGAGGAAGACCCTGGCGACTACATTCGCGGTTTCACCATCGCCAACGATGTAACCGCCAGGGATTTGCAGAAGAAGGATGGGCAATGGTCGCGCGCCAAGGGTTTCGACACATTTTGTCCTGTGGGGCCGCTGGTTACCGATGAAGTGGATCCAGCAGCAGGCATAAACATCACCACCCACCTCAATGGGGAACTGCGGCAGGAAGGCAACACGCGCGATCTTATTTTTTCCATGGACCGTCTGTTGCGCTATATCACGGCCGCCATGACCTTGTTTCCAGGAGACTTGATACTGACTGGAACACCGGCGGGCGTGGCTCCGATGCAGCCCGGCGATCAAGTGGCGGTGACGGTGGAAGGCCTGGGGACGTTGAGGAATCCCGTAGCAGGATGAACCCTAATTGCAATTTTAAGAATCTCACGGTGTGAAGCCTTACACTAAAAGACGTACGCAAGGAGATCTCATATGGCCAAGTCATTGCTCGAACAGCTTAAGGAAATGACGGTGGTCGTTGCCGATACCGGGGATTTTGAATCGATTGAAAAATTCAAGCCCCAGGACACGACGACCAATCCCTCCCTTCTCACCGCGGCCGCCTCGATGCCACAGTATCAGCCCCTTGTGGATGAAGTGCTCCTCGAAGCGAAAAAACAGCTGGGCCCCCAGGCCAAAGACAGTGATGTCGCCAACCTCGCCTTCCGTCACCTGGCAGTTGCTTTTGGAAAGAAGATTCTGGCCATCGTTCCCGGCCGGGTTTCCACCGAAGTCGACGCGCGGTTGTCGTTCGACACCGAAGCAACCATGAAGCAGGCACGCGAGATTATCAAGCAGTACGACGAGGCAGGCATCTCTCGTGAGCGCATCCTGATTAAGATCGCTTCCACCTGGCCTGGCATTAAAGCCGCGGAGCAATTGGAGAAGGAAGGCATTCATTGCAACCTGACGCTGCTGTTTGGCATGCATCAAGCTGTTGCGTGCGCAGAGGCCAAGGTGACCTTGATCTCGCCCTTCGTAGGCCGCATTCTCGATTGGTACAAGCAAGACACCGGTAAGGACTACCAGGGTGCGGACGATCCAGGCGTGCAATCGGTGACCAAGATTTACAACTACTTCAAAAAATTCGGCTACAAGACAGTGGTGATGGGCGCAAGCTTCCGCAATATTGGGGAAATTCGCGAGCTTGCGGGATGCGACCTGCTCACCATTGCTCCGAAGCTATTGGAAGAGCTCCAGGAAACGGTAAGCGATCTGCCGCGCAGGCTTGATGCGAAGAACGCCCCGGGCTTGCAGATCGACAGGATCCCGATGAACGAGGCGATCTTTGAAAAAATGCACGCGGAAGACCGGATGGCGCACGACAAGCTGAAGGAAGGCATTGAAGGCTTCAGCGCAGCACTCGAGAAGCTGGAAAAACTATTGGCCGACCGGCTGGCCAAAATGGGCGCCGGCAAACAAGAAGCAGTCGCTACCCGATAACCCGCAACACACATCCAACGCGGCCGGCTTTTCACAGCCGGCCGCGCTGCATTCTGGTACTAACTCCGTTACGAATTAAGAATCGGTAATGTCGAATCACCCGGTCAGGGCCGATGGGTAACACCGATGGGTGTTACCACAAGAGGTTCCATTTCGCACTTGCGATTCGAAACTGCTAAGAATTTTTCGTAACACCAAATTCATCACTTTGTAATCTGCAACAAATCGCTTAGTCTTCGTGTCATACGTAAGCATAGAAGCGGCTTCGGAGAGTTAGACCGGGCTCCGCGGCCTTAGCAAGGAACAGACCCAGCCTTCATTGGAGGTGGATTATGATCCCGCTAGAGCACTCCTTACGCCAGCTATTCCACGAAGTTGTCTCCGAATGCTACGACGCGCGTTTGGGTTTGCGCGATGCGGAGATCTCAAGCTACGTCGCCGATCTGCTTACCGAATTCTGCCGGGCCGACAACATTTATCGCATCCGCGATGCCTCGGGTAATCCTTTGCGCGAAGTGGGTGAGATGCTGCGTGCTTCTGACCCTGTGCACGGCACTGCTTCGTCTTTTGTCGAAGAGCGGGAGCGCCGGAAACATATTGGGGACTACACGCTCTTCTGTACCGGTATGTATCCGGAGTCGATGGATTGCTGGGGAGAGCGGCAGCACGACAGCTTTCTGCAGATGGTTCAGGCAGGCAAGGAGAGCTACTACATCGTGTCGCAGTTCGACGTCTTTGAGTATGCGCAGGAGGCGCCCTTCTTCGCGCGTCTTTCAGGATCCTTCGAGGCCTGTATTTATGGGCTGAATATGGTGCGGGGGGAACTCGACCGGCGTAAGGCAATCTCCCCGCCGCGCTCCAGTTCCTCTGGTCAGTCGACGCACATCATGTAAGCTTTGACGCAATGGCCTTCCGCTGGTGTAGCATTTCGCTGCAACCAGGATTCGCCATGAGGAAAAGGAGAACGATCATGCTGACCACGAAGTTGAGGCGCGTGTCACAAAAGAGTTTGACCATCCTGCTGACGTTGGGTCTTCTGGGCGGGGCAGCCGCGGCGCAGTTGGGGGCCAAGCCTTCGGTCACCCACGCCATGATGGCCCAGACGACGCCTCCCGCCGCTTCCAGCCTGGTAGATATCAATTCCGCCACCAAAGAGCAACTAAGCGCGCTGCCCGGAATCGGCGACGTATATTCGCAGAAGATTATTGCCGGGCGGCCTTACAAGACCAAGACGGACCTGGTGACGAAGAAGGTTATTCCCTCTGCGACGTATACCAAGATTCGTGGTTTGATCATCGCTACGCAGCCCAAGAAGTAGGCCGCGTTCGCAACAAAAGGGAAGCCCAAGGGCTTCCCTTTTGTTATTTGCTCCGGGCTGCACTGCTTGAGGATTTGGAGGTCGTGCCCTTCAGTCTCCGCACCCCTTGTTAGACGGCTAGCGGTAAAGCGTCCTTCACGCGAAAACGCTGCATATTGATGCGCAACGCCCGCTCTATCTTTCGCAGGTCGCCCTTTTCTTCAGGCGAGGCGAAGGTGGAGGCTACGCCGCTGCGGGAAGCGCGGCCAGTGCGGCCGACACGATGTACAAAGTCCTCCGCGACCTTGGGCATATCGTAGTTCACGACGTGGGCCACGTGATCCACATCGATGCCGCGAGCGGCTACATCGGTAGCTACCAGGACGCGATGTCCGCCCTGGGCAAAGCTGCGTAATGCGGCGTTGCGTTGCGACTGGCTGCGATCGCCGTGAATGCTGGTAGCCTTCCAACCGGCGTGGGCCAGTTTCTTCGCTACGCGTTCGGCGCCATGCTTGGTGCGTACGAAGACTAAAAAGCTTCCATCCTCAGAACGGAGCAGGTGTTCCAGCAAGGGCAACTTACGATCCGCGCTCACTTCAAAGGTTTGCAGCTTCACGTTTTCTGCCGGCTTGAGTACGGAACCGATTTCGATGCGAACCGGGTTTTTGAGGTAGTCGCCGGCAACTTCCCGTACGGCGCCTTCCAGGGTAGCGCTGTAACAGAGCGTCTGATGGACGGGCGGGATGGCGGCGACGATGCGTCGAATGGCCGGCTTGAAGCCCATGTCGAGCATGCGATCGACCTCATCCAGCACCAGGATTTCCACCTGGTTGAGCTTGACCAGCCTGCGGCCCAGAAAGTCTTCCAGGCGGCCCGGAGTGGCGACGATAAGCCGCGCGCCGCGACGGATAGCGTCGAGTTGCGGACCTTCGGCCATGCCACCGACCACCAGGGCGGTGGGAAAACTGATCAGCTGCGCGCAGGCCTGTTGCACCTGCATGGCAAGTTCCCGGGTCGGGAGCAGGATCAGAGCACTGGCCACTTTGGCCTGGGTCTTCTGCAGCTTCTCGATGATGGGGATAAGGAAGCTGAGCGTTTTGCCGGTGCCGGTCTGGGCGGTCGCCAGAACGTCCTTACCCTCGAGGGCCGGAGGAATCGCTCCCACCTGTACCGGGGTGAGCGTAATAAAGTTTGCTTTGGCGAGACGCTGCTTGAGCGCCGCCGAAATAGGTAATGCTGAAAATTCGTTCAAAATGAAGATCCCTTGCTTCCGGTCTCTTTTTGAGACCTGGAGTACTGTTCATCCCCGCGCGGCTTCGTCCACCCGGCGATCCAATGAGAGCCCAACTGCCTCGTCGCGGTGTTCCGCGTGCCGACACGAAGATTACCGTCGGCTTCGGCCCTCAGGCTGCTGCTTAAAACTGGCATTGTAGGCTGCATCACATTATGTGCAGTTTATTTGCGCTGCGGAAGGAGTGTTTGGCGTGAAGGCCAATCATTGCCCGTAAACCGCACCATGCCAGGGAAGCGCGTGCTTCCTACCGTCGCCTGCGGATTCGCGGCGACTACGCTGAAGGGCTTGGGCGGTATCCGACCGGCTTTCTTGTCCGCTTTCAAGCGGATAAGCAAAGAGGTCTAGTGCAGGCAGTCTAGCTCATGACATGAGAAAGGCTGACAACCAAACAATTTAGCGCAGGTTAAGAATAACATACGTGGCGCGCAAGATCACTGTCTAGTGCTTCGCTCCGCACAAGTCGCGTGACAGTCGCCGGGTACGTCAAAGCACTATCGGTCGTTGTCGCTGGAGCGCTGCAGGGGCATCAGGGCGTTCTTGTTATCCGGGCCCCGGGGATCGATGCGGAAGTCCCAAACGGACAGATTCACTTCTCCGGGCCCGAGCAGCTCCATGAGGGCAAAGTCGCCAATCGTCAGTGGTTCTTTTGGGGTTAGCCGGATCCAACGATTTCCCGGGAGCACCTGCACCGTGGTCGGGATCACGTCTTCGGTTTGCGTGATCTTGCCGCCCACTCCAATCTTGATCCCGCTGACCACGCGATAGTCTTTTTTGAAATTGCTGCTGACCCGCACAATGGCGTATTGGCTGTTGGCGGAGTTGAAGGGGTTCTTTTCCTTGACGGATCCCCCGCCGCGCGTGTCCACCGTCAGTGCGGAGGACTCTGCCTCATTGTCGTCTGACCCGACGATGCTGACGTAGAACGCGGGGTCGTTGACGTGCAGCTTTACCTTGGATTCAGCACCGGGAATCTGGACGCTCTGCTGGATGCCACCGAGTGGGTTCAGCGCAGCACGCAGTACGTTGTGGCTGGTCTCACGATTCACACCGCCGGAATTCTGGGCAAGCGCCACCAACTCCGGTTGATCGCGAAAAGTGTCAAGCGCCCAAATGCCGTCCTGATCGGGCAGCCTCAGACCAGGAGATACGTCGGGAGTCCGAGCCCGCGCATGCTGCTCCTCTTTGTCGATGGCGGCGGCTTCGGGTATGGCTGGGGAGACGGGTTCGGCCCCGGGCTTGTGGTCTTTGGCCCAGGTCTCGGTTGCCGCCCAATCCACCAGGCTTGCCGGCAATTCTTCCCATTGGCCGCGCTCGGCGCTGAAATACCGTACCCGGTCGCCTACCTTCTGGTACTTGGTAACGACTTGGTAGGTCCCGTCCTTCAGCACGAGGCGCTGGTTGGGGGCCTGCGCCAACCCTCCAGGGCAGATGACAGACAAGAGCAACGCGAGAACGAGCAAGAGGCGAAAAGGCAACATAGCCGTGTGCTTACTTTAGACGAAACGGCGAAGACGATGTTTGCCCGCCCCTCACTTCTAACTTCCATTCGTTTTCACTTCCTGCGATACTTGTACGTGCCCACCCGGTACGTCCATCCCATCCACAATAAAAAGGTGAAGAAGCAATGTCAGCAAAGTACATCTTTGTGACGGGCGGAGTTGTGTCCAGCCTGGGCAAGGGCCTGGCTGCAGCCTCCATCGGATGCCTGCTCGAGAGCCGCGGTCTGCGCGTCAACCTCATGAAATTCGACCCCTACCTCAACGTCGATCCAGGCACGCTTTCCCCTTTTCAACACGGAGAGGTTTTCGTGACCGACGACGGTGCGGAGACTGACCTGGATCTGGGTCACTATGAGCGCTTCACCCACGCCCGGCTGAGCCGCGACAACAATCTGACCACGGGCCGGATTTACGAGCAAATCATCACCAAGGAGCGCCGCGGAGACTACCTGGGCAAGACGGTCCAGGTGATTCCCCACGTGACCAACGAAATCAAGAACGCCATGCGCAAGGTGGCTACCGACGCTGATGTAACCATCGTGGAAATAGGGGGAACGGTCGGGGACATCGAATCTCTGCCCTTCCTGGAAGCCATCCGTCAGATGCGGCAGGAGTTTGGGCGGGAAAATACCGTCTTTGTGCACGTCACCCTGGTCCCTTGGATCGGCGCCGCACAGGAATTGAAGACCAAGCCCACGCAGCATTCGGTCAAGGAACTGCTCTCGATCGGGATCCAGCCGGATATTCTGCTTTGCCGCACCGATCGCTTCCTGGCCCACGAAATCAAGAGCAAGATCGCCCTCTTCTGCAACCTCGAGGAGCGGGCGGTGATTGCGGCCAAAGATGTGGCGTCGATCTACGAGGTGCCGCTGACCTTCGCCCAGGAAGGCGTGGACAAGCTGGCGTTAAAGTACCTTCACATTGACGCCAGGGAACCCGACCTGATCCGCTGGAAGAGCCTGGTGGAACGTTGCTACAACCCGCGCGACGAGGTCTCGATCGGCATCGTGGGCAAATACGTCGAATACGAAGACAGTTACAAATCGCTCAAAGAGGCGCTGGTCCATGGCGCCCTGGCTTACGACCTCAAGTTGCGCGTCACCTGGATCGAAGCCGAGGGCCTGGAGTGCAAGCATCCCGGGGACCGGCAGTACGAGCAGCAGCTGGCCGGTTTCGACGGCATCCTGGTCCCGGGTGGATTTGGCAAGCGAGGTATCGAAGGCATGCTCAATGCCATCCGCTACGCGCGCGAGAATGGTGTTCCCTACTTCGGGATCTGCCTGGGCATGCAGACGGCGTGCATAGAGTTTGCCCGCAATGTCTGCGGGCTGGCCGGCGCCAGCTCCAGCGAGTTCGACCCGGCCACGCCCCACCGGGTGATCTTCAAGCTGCGCGAACTTACGGGCGTGGAAGAAATGGGGGGGACGATGCGCCTGGGTGCATGGCCCTGCGTTCTGGCCGAGGATTCCATCGCAGGAAGGTCCTATGAAGCAACCCAAATCAGTGAACGGCACCGCCATCGTTACGAATTTAACCGGGAGTACGAGGCGCTGCTGACCGGCGCCGGCCTGCGCATTACCGGCACCACGCCCGATGCGACCTACGTGGAAATCGTCGAGCTGCCGGATCACCCCTTCTTCCTGGGTTGCCAGTTTCACCCTGAGTTCAAGTCGAAACCGCTCGAGCCGCATCCGTTGTTCAGGTCATTTATTTCGGCTTCGTACCAGAACCGGCTCCGCTCTCACTCTAAGACCGTGAAGCAGGACAGCCTCACCCAGTCCCGGCAATGAACGACTTTGAAATTGGTTCGGTACGCGTAGGGTCACCGTCGCTGTTTCTCATTGCGGGGCCGTGTGTGATCGAGAGCGAAACGCACGCCCGCTTCATGGCCGATTCCATCCAACGGATTACGACTGACCTCGGTGTGCCGTACGTATTCAAGGCCTCGTACGACAAGGCTAACCGGACCTCCGTGAAAGGTTTTCGAGGGCCGGGCCGGGAAGAGGGTATACGCATCCTGCGCGGGATCGCGGAGGCCACCGGTCTGCCGGTCATCACCGACGTGCACCAGGCGGATGACTGCGAGCGCGTTGCCGAAGCCGTAGACGTACTGCAGATTCCGGCCTTCCTTTGCCGGCAGACCGACCTGCTGCTCGCGGCTGCCAAAACGGGGCGGGCCGTCAACATCAAGAAGGGGCAGTTCGTCGCTCCTTGGGACATGAGTTACGCGGTCGAGAAAGTCACGGGCGCGGGCAATCCTCGGGTCTTTCTGACCGAACGCGGTTTCAGTTTCGGATACAACAACCTGGTGGTGGATATGCGCTCGTTGGCCATCATGCGCAAGCTGGCGCCGGTGGTCTTTGATGGCACCCATTCGGTACAGACTCCTTCTTCGGCGGGCGGACAAAGCGGGGGGCAACCGGAGTTTATTCCGGTGCTGGCCAGGGCTGCGGTTGCCGCGGGGGTGGACGGAGTCTTCCTTGAAGTGCATGACGACCCGGCCAACGCCAAATCCGACGGGGCAAATGCACTAAACTTGAAGCAGCTTAGGCCGCTTTTGGAAGATTTGCTAGATATCCACAGGGTATTACGAAAAAGCCAATAGCTTTGGCTTCGTTTTTTGGTTACATTAAGGCGCTGGATGGCCGACACGAAGGTAACAAAATAGGCCTAGACTTTTGTTGAAACTGTAAGACTTGGGGGTACCAAAAAAAAGGGCCCCTCGGGTGAGGGGCCAATCTGCCTTGGTTCTCTCGTTGTGTGAGAGCTTTTATGCGGCTACTGTTGGGGC
>JBAVQC010000298.1:0-2908 GCA_049693715.1 Acidobacteriaceae bacterium
TGCCAGCTCAGGCGGTCGACGCAACACTTTGTTGGAGTTTACTCGCTGGAGTTTGAAATCCTAGAGTTTTTCTGGGACGTTGATTCAAGCGCAGCGATACCTGGTCGAGCTGCGCTTGAGAGTAGCCGGACAGGTCGGTGCCTCGCGGGAAGTATTGCCGCAACAGTAGATTCGTGTTTTCGTTGGTGCCCCTTTGCCAGGGACTTTGCGGATCGCAGAAGTAGACTTGCACATCCGTGGCTACCGTAAAGTCTTTGTGTTTCGCCATCTCCAGTCCGCGGTCCCAGGTTAGCGAGCGTTTCAGCGTAGCGGGGAGTTTACGAACATGCTGACTCAAAGCCGCAACCACAGCTGCGGTCTCTTTGCTCGGCACCTTGATCAGCATGGCAAAGCGCGAATGACGCTCTACGAGCGTTGCAATGTAACTGTTTTTTGAGCCGCTCAGCAGATCGCCTTCCCAATGACCAGGGACAGCGCGGTCCTCAACTTCAGCAGGTCTTTCCCTAATCGAGATGGCATCTGGGATTTGACCGCGTGAGTCTTTGAAGATACGGGAGTGCCGTGAGCGGCGCATGCGCCGCTTCGACCGCAGGTGGTCCATCAGCTCTTTTTTCAATACTCCCCGCGCTTGAATGAACAGACTGCGATAAATGGTTTCGTGGGACACGCGCATGCCCTCGTCGCCGGGATACTCGCTCTTCAGCCACCCGGAAATCTGTTCGGGCGACCAGTCCAGAATCAGTTTACTCGCAACCATCTCCCGTAACTTGGAGTGCAGGGCCAGAAGGCACTCCTTAGGCCGCAACGCCGAATCCCAAGTCCGATCATCGGCTTGGCTGGCGCGATAAACAGAACGACCACCATGGCGCTTCACTTCTCGACTCACGGTCGAAGCCGCTCGCTCCAGGTGTCTGGCAATCTCACGGATCGACGAACCGCAAGCGATTCCTCGAGATATATCCTCCCGCTCTGCAAGAGTCAGTGCGATACGGGAGCGATGACGGGCTGCCGGGGGAATCCCACCGCGAGGCAACAACAAACAGCGAATCGAAGTATGTGGCTTGTCAAAGGCGCGCCCAATCTCATGCAGCGTCTGTCCCGCCTTCCATCGGCGCCACATGTCGCTCTTCTGGATCGCAGAAAGCCCAAATCGTTTTCCTGGCCTCATACCACACCACCTTTAAAGAACAGATTTATATCAGATGGTGTTGCACCGACCCATTGAGACCACCCGACTAACCAGGACTTGGCAATTTGCCACCGCCTGCATAACTTCCGAGTAGCCGACGATGCGCTCACGATGTGCCTGGCATCATCTCACCAATTCTGCGCATCAAGCCGCTGCACGGCTCCCAAGAGCACGTTCGTCCCATTGACAATATCCTGCGGGCGCGAGAACTCCTCCGGGGCATGACTGATACCGCCAATGCTCGGGACAAAGATCATCCCGGCGGGAGCTAGTCGTGACATGCTTTGCGCGTCGTGCGTAGCTCCGCTGGGAAGTAGTTTGGTGCTCAGGTTCAATTGCTTGGCCCCATCTCCGATGATCTGGCGCAAACGCGGGTCGGTCAGCGCTGGCTTGTCCGCGACAACCTGGCGAAAGCTGAACTTTGTTCCACTAGCTTGCCCGATCTGCTCTGCTTCGTCGCGCATTTTGCTGAACAGCGCATCAATCTTCGCTTGGTCCAGATCGCGGACATCTAGACCCAGCAGTACTCTTCCGGGAATCACGTTCTAAGCCCCGGGGAGCGCCTGAATCTTGCCCACCGTGCCCACTTGGCGACCGGGAATGCTGGTCACGATCCGGTTCACTGCATCAATGAACCTCGCCGCTGCCAGCAGGGCATCATGCCTCTGGTTCATGGGAGTGGTGCCCGCATGATTCGCAAAGCCGTCAATGGTCACATCCCACCGGCCATTGCCGACGATTCCTTCCACCACGCCGATGTCGATTTTCTCGGCAGCGAGCGTGCCCCCTTGCTCAATATGCAGCTCAAGGTAGGCAAAAATGTCGCCGGGCTTGCGGCGTACGCTGACCAGGTTACTGGGATTACCCCCAATGAACGCAATCCCGTCACGCAGCGTCTTGCCGCTGCGGGTCGTCTCATTCAGGTTTTCTTCGCGCAACTCCCCGGAGATGGCCCGACTCCCCTGCAAGCCACCTTCCTCGTTCTGGAAGATTAGGACCTCCAGGGTATGGCGCAACGCCACGCGGCCGTCGTCTAAAGACTGGGCTACCTCGATCGCACCCAAGGAACCCACAATGCCGTCGTAGTTGCCGCCTTGCGGCACGGAATCGATATGCGAGCCGATAACCAGCACCGGCAATCCCGGATCACTGCCCACCCGCCGCCCCGATATATTGCCGGCCGCGTCGATGTTCACCGTAAGCCCCGCAGCCCGCATCAAGCCCATCACATATTCTCTGCCCTGGCGGTCGGCATCCGTGTAGGCCACACGGCTGTAACCTCCCGCCGGATCTTTCCCAATCGCGCCCATGGCGTTCAGGTGCTCGATCATGCGGTCTCCATTGACGTGTGGAGAAGATTGCGAACGGAGCGCTGGCGGAGCAATGATCACCGCCACAAGAAGGAAGAGAAATAAACTGAGGGTCAGCCTATCGCGATTCATAGGCCGACAGTTTCTCATTATTGCGGTTCGCCTGTATATCGTTCAAGCGAACGCGTCGTCTTGCAGATCTCATGAGTGGATTGCCTCGTCACGCTGGCGATTCTGCCTGAGTAGCGGGCAACCCGGAAGTAAACCTCAAGTCCTGGTAAACGCGGTGGTCTCAATGGGTCGGTGCAACACCATCTGATATAAATCTGTTCTTTAAAGGTGGTGTGGTATGAGGCCAGGAAAACGATTTGGGCTTTCTGCGATCCAGAAGAGCGACATGTGGCGCCGA
>JBAVQC010000299.1:0-7169 GCA_049693715.1 Acidobacteriaceae bacterium
GCTACAGACTGGCTGACGATCGCGACGCCCGGAGCTCCGCTATTGTCCTGTCCAGTAAAGACTCTTCCTTGCAACAATCGGATTCCCATGACACTGAAATAGTCTGGACTGACGGCGGGCTTGGCTACGATATAGCCGGGTGGCCGCTTTAGTCCGCCATCGAGCTGAAAGGTTCCACGAACGATCATCGGCTGAAGCGGCATCCAGTTCACCGCGCCGGCGGCAACGGTTCCTGGCAGTTTCGACAGCTTGGCAAGTACGGATGCATCGAATGCTTGAATCGCTGATGCAGTCGGGTAAGTGGAATCGGGCAGATCGACGGTCATCGTGAGAATGTTCTCTGTACGGAAACCTGGATCCACCGTCCGCATACGCATGAAGCTCTTGAGCATCAAGCCTGCACCGATCAGCAATACGAGTGCCAGGGCGATCTCTGAAATTACAAGGGCACTGCGGAGGCGCTGGCCGGGCGCGGTTGCGGTGGGCCCGCTGAGACTGAGGAAGTCGCGCACCCTGCTTCCCGTTGCCTGGAGGGCCGGGACCAGGCCAAACAGAATGCCCATGAGTGCACCGAGCGCGACCGCAAAAATGAGCACGCGAGCATTGATGTGTATTCCCTGAAGGCGCGGTACTCCGGCGGCAGGAGCAAGGGCTAGCAGAGCACGTACGCCAAATATTGCTAGTAGTATTCCTGCAACGGAGCCGGTCAACGATAGAAGCGTGCTCTCAGTGAGCAGTTGGCGAATCACCCGGCCGCGGCTCGCGCCCAATGCATTGCGTACTGCGATTTCACGCTGCCTTGTTGTGCCTCTCATCAACAGCAGATTGGCCACGTTAGCGCAGGCGATGATCAACACGAATGCGACGGCGCCCATGAAGATCAATAACGATTTGCGGATTTTTGCGACGAGCAGGTCATTCAGCGGGAGGATTTCTGCAACCATGCTCTCACGGGTGGTTCCGGGGCTGGGCGGAAGATGCTTTGCGAAGGCCTCCAATTCAGCCAGGGCCTGCTGACGGGAAACCAAGGGACGCAGGCGGCCTATGACTGGGCGGGTATAGGTGTTGCCGGGGTCGGTGCCAACGGCCAGCGGCAGCCAAAATACAGCTTCATGGGGAAACGTGAAACCAGCCGGCATGATGCCAACTACGTTGTATTGAGCTCCGTCGAGCGTGATCGTTTTCGCCAGGATATCTGGATTCGCTCCAAAACGGTCGCGCCAGATCTTGTCGCTGAGCAAAGCTACACGATTGTTGCCCTGACGCTCTTCTTCCGGCAAGAACGTTCGTCCCATCGCAGGGTTTACCTGCAGCACAGGGAAGAAACTGGATGTCACCGTCGCCATCGGCACGCGCGTGGCATCTCCTGCTCCGGTCAACGTGGCGGAGTCTTCGTTGAAGGTTGCGATCTGCGCGAATGCCCGATTGTGCTTCTCGTATTCAAGATAGTCCGTGTCGTAAAGACCAGGCTGGTTTTCAAACATGGCCTGCTTCGATTGATACGAGATCAGTAACAGACGCCCTGGTTCGGGAAACGGAAGTGGACGCAACAGAACGCCGTTCACAACAGTGAAGACGGCCGTGTTCGAGCCAAACCCGACGGCCAAGGTCAGGATGGCCACCACCGTAAATCCCGGCGACTTGCGCAAGCTGCGGAGAGCGTAGCGCAGATCCCGGCCAATCGTGTCGATCGACATCACGATATTCATCTCGTGCGCCCGCTCCTTCGCAAGGGTGGCGTTGCCGAATCGTCTTCTCGCGTCATGCTGCGCCTCTCCCGCGTTCATGCCGGCATTGAGGTTGTCGCGGGTGCGCGCGTCCAGATGAAACCGCAACTCTTCATCGAGTTCCTCGTCCACACTGTCGCGGCGGAACAGATTCGAGAATCGGTTGAACCAACTCATCACAAGCTCCTTGTTAAGCCAGACTGAGCACACGCGCCACAGCGGAAGTCAACTGGGACCACTCCTGCGTTTCCTCCGCCAACTGCTTCCGCCCCGCGGCGGTGATGGAGTAGAAGCGGGCACGCCGATTGCTTTCTGAGACGCCCCACTCGGATCTGAGCCAGCCAGCTTGGGTCATGCGGTGAAGGGCGGGGTAGAGAGAGCCTTCCTCAAGACGAAGTACGCTCTCAGAGACCCGTTCAATGCGGAGGGTGATGGCGTAGCCGTGCATGCGGCCCTGCGACGCCAGAGTCTTCAGCACCAGCAAATCGAGTGTCCCCTTGAGACGGTCATTGGTGTGTGTGCGCACTTTGTCATTCCTGTAGCCAGCTATAGAAGAAGACGTTGCTTCTTGTCAAGCGCCGGCCTGTGCGCACGCGAGTGGTTTCAGAGCGGATTGTTGCCAAACTGGGAAATTAGGGGCAATTCTGTCTGGATTTACGACAAATCGCCATAAGCTCACCGACACCGGATTAGTACCGATCGGCCAGTGTTGACTAACTTTATTCCTCAGGACCTGGAGCGCGGGTTTGGTCGTAATGCCGAAAATGAAAGGATAAAACGCTTTTCGGTAAGGTCGGTAGCAAAGACATTGATGTTCTCCTGGCCGAACTCGAAGGGACGACCATCACGGTGGATGACAATACGACTATCTCATTTGAGGCTCGCTCTTAGATCCGCCGCGCCAGCGGCTTCGTTCAAGTCGGCTACTCGTCCGGGTGCCGACTTCCGAGTTGCCGACTAACCGGGAGCTTCGACGTGAACTGATTGCCGTCCTCACTTCATGAGAAGAACGATCAATGTGGCGGCGGTCGCTAGATGAAGCAGGATATGCGCAGTGTTTGGGACCATTCCATTGCGCGGCGGCAAGAAGGAATACGTTTTGCCGAACATGATTTGATAACGAGCGGCTCGCTTCGGTTCCGGTCGGAAAAGATAAGGTATCCACCAGGCGCGGATTTGCCCGATGAAGAGCAGGCCATAGCTAATCACGAGCCAGTCGTAGAGCCAGTCGGGATACGGTCGTCTAAAGTGCAACAGGCTAAAGCACAGCCCGATGGTCCACGGTACGCTTTGAATGAGCGTCACTGTGACGAGACGGCGTGTCGTATCCTGGCTGCGCACCGCTGCGACATCGTTGAGACGTCCAAGGGGAATCCAGTCGTGAACCCAGAGGAAAAGAACCTGAAACACTTGGAGAGCGAGCACAACCATCTCGATTTCGCGGTTTGCCGGGAAATGCTGCTGTGCCATTTTTGTCCTCTTAGCACCATTATGACCTCGATTACTCCCGTCCATAAGAGGAGCTGCCGGCGGATGGAATATCTATGTCGGCGGTGTTAAGAGCTGCCAGCTGGTGATGGGTGTAACTCACCTGCATGCCGGAAGCGTGTGGAACACGACGCCTTCGCATACGCCCATGCGCCGTTCGGAGGTTTACCTTATTTCAACCTTGTCCAGGATGCAGTGGTGTTTCACCTGATGGGGCCTCCCGAAGAAACGCGGCATATCGCGATGAAAGAACTGCAGGCGGTGGTTTCTCCCGGCTGGTCAGTTCACGCGGGGGTGGGCACGCGAGCCTATAGTTTTTGTTGGGGAATGGGCGGAGAAAATCAGGACTATGGGGACATGGACGTTGCCCCCATACCCAGCCTGCACTAGGCGTGTCGCTTTCAGAATTATTTGTGCGCGCGAATTCTGATCCCGCCGAGACATTCCCCTGTACACTTCGGTGGGGCCGGGCATACCGAACGTTAGACCCGGTCTAACTTACGGAGGATGGACGATCATGAACGGGAAAGTGTGGAAAGATTTCGCAGCCGTGGGCGCGCTGGCTCTGTCGGCCGTTTGGGCCGGGCAGGCAGGCGCGCAGACATCCGATGTGAAAGAAAAACCTGCGCTGTACACGTACGTCGCGGATTGGAATATTCCCCGGGAAAAGTGGGCCGACATGGAGAAGTCCTACGCGCCTGAGCAGAAGATCCTGGACAAAGCCATCGCCGACGGCACGATCGTGGGCTACGGCAATGATGTGACCCTGGTCCACCAAGGGGACGGCACGACCCACGACGATTGGTGGTCAGCCATGTCCATGGCCGGCGTGCTCAACGTGCTGGATCAGTTGGAGAAGTCCTCCGACTCGGCGAATTCCGTCCTGACCACCGCCACCAATCACTCCGATAGCATCTACGTCAGCCGTTATTACCACTGGCTTCCCGGAGCGGTTAAGAATGGGTACACCTATGAGGCGTACTACCGGGTAAAGCCAGACGCACCGCAAGACGCAGTGGATACGCTCAGCAAATGGCTGATCGTCCCACTGCTGGAGAAGCTGGTCGCCGACGGCACGCTGCGCGAGTACGAAGTCGATACCCAGGCGGTCCACACTGAAGCACCAGGCACGTTCGTGATTGTCTACCTGGCGGCGAACGCGGAAGGCCTGGATAAGGTCAACGCGGCACTGAAAGAGGCCATCATGTCCAACCCGCTGGGCGGCGTGGCGTTTGGTTCCATGGTCGACATGAGCGCGCATCACGATGGCGTGGATCGTTCCAACGCCACTTACAAATAGTTGCTCCGCTCTGGTGGCAGCTTCAAAAGCACGAAGATTCCGCGATTGGAGAGTTCGGGGCGGCGCAACTGTATGCCCGGCTCGGAGAGGAGGAGAAGGCTCTGAAGGAGCTGCAGCGCAATTATGAAGAACGATTCGCTCTGGCGACCCTAGTGAATGTGGATCCGGCCTTCGACGCGCTTCATTCCGACCCGCGGCGTCTCGCATGTGGGCTCCGGCGCTGACTGGCAGCAAAGCGCCAGGAGATCTGGTTGACAACAATCCAAATGAGTCGCTACGGTCCTACTACCCGTATGCGCCCTCCGACACTTGTTCTTTGCGCGGTCCTGCTCTGCCCGGGAGCATCATCCTGGAACAGCTCTACAGTCTGGGGTCAGACTACTGGTGCAAAGCCCGACCCCGTTGTCGGCAAGAAGCTGTTTCAAGAGCATTGCTCCGTTTGTCACGGCCTGGAAGGAGGCGGCGGACGCGGACCGAGCCTGCATACCCCAACGCTGAAGCATGCGAGCGATGAGAATGGCCTGAGGGCGCTTATCGGCAACGGGATCTCGCCCCAGATGCCCGCTGCATGGTACTTGACTGAGGATGAGGTCGCGTCTGTGGCGGGGTACGTCTTGACCCTGGGCAGCGTTCCCCGGGAGAAAGTGCCGGGCGATGCTACCCACGGTGCGGCCTTGTACGCTCAAGCCAACTGCGGTATGTGTCACACCCTGGCCGGCCAGGGAAGCAGTGTTGGGCCCGACCTCACCGAGGTCGGAGCTAGACGCGGAGCAACTCAGTTGCGCCAGACGCTGCAGCATCCGGACCGCACGATTCCGGACGGGTTCCTGCTCGTGGAGGCGATCCTATCGTCCGGCGACACCATTCGGGGCGTGCGCATGAATGAAGATTCCTTCTCGATCCAGATCCGTGACTTGTCGGGCCGCTTCTACAGCTTTCGCAAGGCGGACTTGAAGGAACTCAAGAAGCTTCGCGGCGTGACCCCGATGCCCGCTTACGAATCAGGATTATCGGCAACGGAACTGGATGACTTGGTGGCGTACCTGGCGGCGCAGCGAGGACAGTCATGAGGCGGCTCGTACTGTTTCTCCTGTCGGCGTCTATAGCCTCAGCGCAGGTGCCATTCACGCGCATTGTCAACGCTGACCAGGAGCCGGGCAACTGGTTGACGTATTCGCGTACTCTCGATGGACACCGCTATTCGCCGCTGAGCCAGGTGAATGCACAGAACGTGTCGAAGCTGCGCGTAAGGTGGGCCTATCAATTTGCTGACCCGCGCACCGAAGTATCCCCGATTGTTGTCGATGGCATTCTATACGTTACGGGCCCGAACTCTGCGGCGGCCATAGACGGGCGCTCCGGGAGATCGCTGTGGCAATGGAGCCGCCCCTTGCCCCACGACTTTGTCAGCATCGGCTTCGGTCACACCAACCGCGGCGCGGCTGTTCTGGATGACAGGATCTTCGTGGCAACATTGGACGGCTATCTGGTGGCTCTTGACCTGAAGAGCGGCGCGGAACGCTGGTCTGCGCGGGTGCTCGATTACAAGCTCGGCTACAGCATGACCATGGCGCCTCTGGCCATCGATGGCAAAGTGGTGGTGGGCGTAAGTGGAGGCGAAGCCGGCATTCGTGGCTTCGTCGATGCGTACGACGCACGCACCGGCAAGCAGGCCTGGCGGTTCTACACCATTCCGGGTCCCGGCGAACCCGGCCATGAAACCTGGTCGGGCGACGACTGGAAGACGGGGGGCGGCCCGACCTGGGTCACCGGCGCATACGATCCGGAACTGAAGCTGGTGTACTGGGGTGTGGGAAATCCGGGTCCAGACTGGAACGGCGATGTTCGCCCAGGGGAAAACCTGTACACATGTTCGTTCGTAGCCCTGGAGGCCGATACGGGCAAGCTCCGCTGGCATTTCCAGTTCACGCCACACGATACTCACGACTGGGATGCGACGCATGTGCCGATCCTGTTTGACGCGGTGGTTTCGGGACAGAAGCGGAAGCTTATCTCCATCGCCAACCGCAACGCGTTCTACTACGTGCTCGACCGCACCAACGGGCAGTTCATTACGGGCCGTCCGTATGCAAAGCAGACGTGGGCGCAAGGGCTGGACGCCAGGGGCAGGCCAATTCCAGCCCCTAACTCGCAACCGACTGAAGAAGGCGCGCTCATCTGGCCGAATGCGAACGGCGCCACAGTGTGGCTGAGCCCTTCCTACAACCCACAAACCGGCCTGGTCTATGTTCCTGTGCGCGAGATCGGCGCCACCTACTTCAGGCGGAATACTCCGTACCGAGCGGGGGTGCTGTTCGCTGGCGGCGGCGAAAACGAACTGTCTCCCGATGATTCGTGGGGCGCGATCCGGGCCCTCCAGGCGGAAACAGGAGAGACGCGATGGGAATTCAAGTTGCTCTCGCCGCCGTGGGCTGGCGTACTTTCCACCGCAGGTGGACTGGTCTTTTCCGGATCGGACGAAGGGAACTTCTACGCGCTGGATGCGCGGAGTGGTAAGCCGCTGTGGGATTTCCAGACAGGCGGTTCCATCGTTGCCAATCCTGTCTCCTTCACGATCGACGGACAGCAGTGCATCGCGATCGCGGCGGATCGGGTACTGTATGTTTTCAGTTTGTAGCCGAAGGGTGCGGGAG
>JBAVQC010000300.1:0-2998 GCA_049693715.1 Acidobacteriaceae bacterium
AGTGTTGCGTCGACCCATTGAGATCACCCGACTTATCAGGCATGTGGAATTGGATTGGTAAACACAAGCGCGTCACTCGCGACCAATCTCGTTGAGGTTGCAGCCGAGTCCAACTCCCAGATTGCCCGCTAAAGACACTAACGTTAATCGTCCACTTGCAAGGCAACCCGAAATCGCGCCTCCGCTTCTCACCTCGGAGCTATGGCGCGATGGCGTCGGTCCTGTTTCCAAGCGAAAGCCGCGTGCCCCCCGGGTTCCTGATGCTCTTGAATGCGTGCTATAAGAGTGCAGCGTGACCTAAAGAACGGCTTATTCCGTAGCCTGAAACCCGCCTGCGAGGATTTTCGTGAACAGGATCCCTTCGGAACTGAAATTGATCTCCCGGCAATTGCGCAAGTCTCCTGGCTTTACAGCAACCGCGGTGCTGATGCTGGCCTTGGGCATCGGCGCCACCACGGCGGTCTTCTCCATCGTCGAAGGAGTTCTAGTGCGCCAGCTGCCTTTTCCCAACGCCAACCGGCTCGTCACGCTCGGCGATCAGGTCAGCGGCACTGACTGGGGCCACCAGGATCCGGGACCCGTCACCGGCCCCGAGGTGGTCATCTATCCACGCGACACGGAATCTTTTCAAAACCTTGGCGGTTACGGCTCCATAGGCTTCGGTCTCTCCGGAATTGGCCAACCGGCTCAGATCAACGCCGCGCGCATGACGCCCTCCGTCTTCTCCGCGCTCGGCGTTGAGCCGCTCATGGGCCGTGTCTTCACGGCACAGGAAGATCAGCAGAAGGAGCTGGTAGCTGTTCTGAGCTATGCCACATGGAAGAGCCGGTTCAACGGCGACCCGCACATCCTCGGCACAAAGGTTCTGCTCGACCGCAAGCCATATGTAATCATCGGCGTCATGCCCCACAACTTCGAGTTTCCGCTTTACCCCGGCCGTCTCAATCGCTGCGAACTGTGGGTGCCCATGAGTCTTACTCCGCAGGAGCTGTCTCCCGAGGCCAACGGCAGTTGGTATCTGAACATGGTGGGCCTGCTCAAATCCGGCATCACGCCGGCGCAAGCGCAGAGCGATGCTAATCGCGTCGCGCAGCAGATCATGCGCAACTATCCGCCCGATGAAGCGAACTTCCGCATCCATCCCGTGGTCTATCCCTTGCAGCAGATTACTGTGCTTCAGGCTCGTCCGCTGCTACGCATGCTCTTCTTCGCCGTCGTCGTTGTGCTGCTGATCGCCTGCGCCAACCTTGCCGGACTGCTCCTGGTCCGCGCCATCCGACGACAACGCGAAACCGCCGTGCGGCTCGCCCTCGGCGCGCCCGCGCTTACACTGCTGCGGCAGATGATCCTCGAAAGCCTCGTCCTTAGCTTCACCGGTGGTCTCCTCGGCATCGGGCTCGCGGAGCTTGCGCTCGCCATCGGTAAGAATCTTCTCCCGGAGACGCTGCCGCTGATCAATGAGATCACCCTCAACTGGACCGTTGCCGGGTTTGCTCTCGGGCTCGCGCTCCTCACGGGCTTCTTCTGTGGATTAGCCCCGGGTTTTGCCGCCCTTCGCACCAATATAAACGCCACGATGAAAGAAGGCGGACGCAGCGGCTCGGCCAGCGGCAGCCACGCGCGCTTGCGCTCTACGCTCGTCGTCGCGGAGATCGCCATCGCGCTCATCCTGCTCACCGCTTCCGGCTTGCTGCTGCGCAGCTTCAGCAATATGAGCGCCGTGGATCTCGGTTTTCGCCCCGAGCATGTCGCTACAGCCGCCTACGCGCTGCCCCAGGAGCCATACTCCACACAGACCTACATCGATTCCTTCGACAACAGGCTCCTTCAGCAATTGCGACAACTCCCCGGCGTTGAATCCGCCGGCCTCACCACCACCCTTCCCACCACCGGCGACGGCATCGAGGCGTTCGTTGCCGAAGGATATGTCGATCCACGTGGACCCGACCGGACCGCCGCTTCGCCCTCTCAGGTCATTGGCGACTACTTCAACGCCATGGGCATCCCACTAATTGGTGGCCGTTACTTCACCGAGGCCGACACCGCCGATAACCAGCTTGTCGTCATCGTCAATCGCGAATTCGCCCAACACTATTGGCCGCATCAGGATCCCATTGGGAGGAGGATGCGCGTCGGCCTGCTGAAGTCAGGTACTCCTTGGATGACCGTCGTCGGCGAAGTCGCCGACGCAAAGCTCAACTCGCCCGACGCTGATGCATTGGAGCAGTTCTACCAGCCTGTCGCGCAGCTGGAGAAAGATGCTGGCTCCCTGGCCTCACCGACCGATCTGAATGGCAACGGCGGCTTCATCGTCGTTCGTTCTGCGCTGCCTCCCGAGCAGGCGGAGCACGCTCTGCGGGCTGCCGTTCGTTCCATTGACGCGCAACTGCCGCTCACCCAGGTGCAGACCATGGAGCAGGTGGTCTCCCAAAGTGAAGCACCGCGCCGCTTCAATACCATCATCATCTCCAGTTTCGCACTGACCGCGGTGTTGCTTGCCGTGCTCGGCATCTACAGTATCGTCGCCTTTTCCGTGGCTTCGCGAGTGCAGGAGATGGCGATCCGCATGGCTCTCGGCTCGCAAAGTTCGCACATCATGCGCCTTGTTCTCATCTCTGGCCTCAAGCTGGCCGCCACCGGCTGCGTTCTCGGACTGGCCGGGGCGGCCGCCGCATCGAACATTCTTCGCTCCTTTCTGTTTCACGTCAGTTCCTTTGACCCTGCGGTTATGATCGTGGGGGCGGTCCCTGTCTTCGTCTTGACTCTCGCAGCTTCGGCTCTTCCCGCTCACCGTGCGGCTTCGGTCGATCCTGTCCTGGCTTTACGAGCCGAATAAGTTGTAGAGAAGCGCGCTTGTGGTGCCGCCGATCTCGGGAGGACCGTAAAGGGGCTAAGTGAAAACTCAGCCGGACCGGCGCATACCTTGCCCGAGGATAGACTGAGTTCTGCTCCGGCGTCTTTAGAGCTTCAGACGGACTGCAGAGAAATAGGTCTTCCC
>JBAVQC010000301.1:0-4143 GCA_049693715.1 Acidobacteriaceae bacterium
TTTGTGGAAGATGAACGACCGCAGCGGCGAGAGCATTTTGTACGCTGTGCTCGCGGGAGACCGAAAGGTAAAACAAGGAGCAGTTGGTTCCGGGCTACACCAAGCCAATCAGGACCTGCACAGCCCGTCTAAGTTGGCAGAGATTGGCGCGGAGCAGGGTGCATACGCGTTGCTGGGTCCGGTCGGGTTTGGTGTGGATGCTTTCCGTTTAATGCACAAGGGGAACAACGGAAACTCTCCGCGCGTGTTGACCGCTACTCTGCTGGCGGACGACAAATCCAAAGCCAGCATGCAGCAGTTTCTGGATGCCCTGGACGATCGCGACTCTTTTGTGCGTGCAGCCGCGGCGAGGGAGCTGGGCGATTATCGAGGCAAGCAAGTAACAGACGCGCTTCAGGGCGCATTTGATGATCCAAAGCCAGTCGTGCGGCTTATGGCAGCGGCCTCCTACATTCGGGCGAGCCAACCCGTAACGGTCAGGCAAAAGCCGCACCGAAACGGAACCGTCACCAGGAGTTCAACCCAGCAGCACTAGACGCGCAAACAACTTCGCCGCGCGGCGGCGGTGTCTTACTTGCCAAGAGCATACGGGCTACATGCCACAAACTGTCATAAGACTGTAACAAGATTGCTATATTCCCTTCTTTAAGGCCATGGATCGCCGGCTAACCTGGGAAGGACAAAGCATGCAAGGTTTTCTCGAAGCTCTGCGAACTCAGCGATGGGACGACCATCGCTACTATCACCACAGCCGCATTAATCAATCGCTTCACCTGGTGAGCGCCCTCAGCTTTCTAACCGCGTACGGTTTGATCTTCAAGAACCCGGCAGCCTCGGCGCTGATCGGCTGGTTGGTGGCCATGGTCAGCCGCCAGGCGGGCCACTTCTTCTTCGAACCCAAAGGTTACGATCAGGTAAATCAAGCCAGCCATGAGCACAAGGAGGACATTAAGGTTGGCTACAACCTGCGGCGCAAGATCGTGCTCCTGACCATCTGGGCCCTGTCACCAGCGTTGTTGTGGTGGGAGCCGACGCTATTTGGAATTTTTCCGGCGCACGCCGATCGTGCCACTTTCGTACAGCACGTCGGGCAGATCTGGTTGGCTGTCGGCTTCGGCGCGCTGCTGTTCCGCACCGTGCAACTGTTCTTCGTCAGGGATGTCCGGACCGGCCTGGTCTGGATGACGAAAATTCTCACCGATCCGTTTCACGACTTCATGCTTTACTATCGAGCGCCGCTGTACCTGCTGGGGGGCCAGCTGATCGATCCGATGGACGATGTGCGCGACGAGCCCGAAACATTTCTAACAGTACGCGACGCCTAATCTGTTTGGTGGTGAGCGCATCGTCCGCCCACCACCAACCATCCTGCTGCATTTGCCGCGCCGCCGCGACGAACCGCTCGGTGACCGCGGCAAAGTCTGCATCCGTGTAATCCAGGCTGAAGATCAGACGGCCCGTTCCCACCCAGCTCAACGCCAGGTTTTCGGCGCGAAGATAATACTGAAACATCCAGTGGTACCGCGAGGGCTGCAAATAGCAGACCATCCATACTGACGATAAGTTGGCCACCCGAACCTGCACCCCGGCCTCGCGCAGACGCTCATTGAGCAGGGCTGCCCGGCCATTCCACAGCGCATCAAGATCGCGATAGCAATTCAGGATCTCGGGCGCGTCCAGGCGCTCAAGAAACTCGGCCATGGCCCCCATGACATACGGGTGCGAATTGAATGTCCCGCGTGCGAAGCAAATGTCCGCCGGCCGGTCCTCGCGAAACCGCTTCATCAAATCCGCCCGGCCGCATACCACCCCGATGGGCAGTCCGCCGGCCACCGTTTTGCCGTAGGTCACCATGTCGGCGCGGACCCCGAAGTATTCCTGGACGCCGCCGCGGGCCAGCCGAAAGCCGAGAAACACCTCATCGAAAATCAACACGATGCCGCGTTCTGAACACACGCGCCGCAGACGCTGCAGCCAGCCGGTATAGGCGGCGCGATCAAAGGCGGCTTTTGGGCCGCTGTCCACCAGCGTGGAGTCCGCCGGCGCCCCGGCGTTTGGGTGCAGCGCCTGCAGAGGGTTCACCAGCACACAAGCGATGTCGCCCCGGCTGCCCAGCACCCGCAGGCTTTGTTCGCTCATATCCTTCAGCGTGAGCGTGTCGCGCTCTTTCACCGGGTTGCCGACCCCGGGTTGAACCTCACCCCACCAGCCGTGATAGGCGCCGCAGAAGCGCACCAGGTACCGGCGTCCCGTGTGGTAGCGGGCAAGACGCACGGCCTGCATGACGGCTTCGGTGCCGGACATGTGGAAGGAAATTTCGTCAAGCCCGGAGATCGCGCGCAGCCGGTGCACATTGCCGGCGGTCACCGGATGGTATGCGCCGAGCACCGGGCCCAGGTCGCGCACTCGCGCGCTGCCGCGTTCTATGCATTCCTTGTAAAAGTCGTAACCAAAAACATTCACTCCGTAGGAGCCGGTCAGGTCGTAGCGCTGGTTGCCGTCTAGATCGCTGGTAGTCCGGCCGCTGGAGGAAACCACAAACGATCCGGAATCAAGGTGCTGGCGGACGAAGCGGCTGAACTGGAACGGCACGCGGTAGCGCGCCGTGAATTGTAGATCCGAGATCTCGTCCTGAACTTCGGCGGTTTGCCGCACCGTGCGAGCGAAGCGGTCTCTATAGAGCGCTGTCAGGCGTGTGAAAGCTGCCCGGCGTTGTTCGCCGATATGCTCCGGGGCGTCGTCTGCCCGGAAAAACCGTTCTTCGTCATATTCGTAGTAGGGCACCAGCCCCGCCAGCCGGCGTCCCAGCCGCGCGTGGCCGGCGAGGGAGCGGTGCTTGGCGCGCGAGAGCTGCAGTCGCAGCCATACCCGGCGGCCGGTCAGCACCACTATGCCGAACCCCAAAACTCCCCACCCGATGGCGCTTGTCACACAAACCCTCCGTGCGACAACCGTATTACAGGAGAATGACAACAAGATGAAGTTGCGTTACCCGCCTGGTTCTAGCCGGCCGCGTCATAACCCCGGTTAGAACCAGCATTAACCCTTCTGGATGAAGGTGCCATCGTGTAAGTCAGCCATCGCCTGTCGCAACTGATCCTGGGTGTTCATCACGATCGGTCCATACCACGCGACGGGTTCCTCGATCGGCTGCCCCGACACCAACAGGAACCTTATGCCCGGCTCCCCCGCCTGCACCACAATCTCGTCTCCACGGTCGAAGAGCACCAGCGAATGATTACGGGCATCGTAGACCGGGGGCGTCTCCGGCTTTGCCGTTTGCTCGGTCAGGACCGCGCGCGGACGGGAAGCCTCCCGGAATGTGCCTTCCCCGGCAAACACATAGGCGAAGGCGTTGCGAGTCGTCTCCACCTTTAGCCGTTTCCGCTGCCCCGGAGCGACCGAGATGTCGAGATAGTGAGGGTCGGCAGCCACACCCTCGACCGGTCCTCTCTTGCCCCAGAACTCACCGCAGATCACACGCACATGGGTGCCGTCATCATCGGTGATCTCGGGGATCGCGCTCGCGGGGATGTCCTGGTAGCGCGGGTCTGTCATCTTCAACGAGGAAGGCAGGTTCGCCCACAGCTGAAAACCGTGCATGCGGCCTTGCGGATCGCCCTTCGGCATCTCCTGGTGGAGAATCCCCCTGCCTGAGGTCATCCACTGCACGTCGCCGGCGGTCATTTCTCCCCGGTTGCCCAGGCTGTCTCCGTGCTCGACGGAGCCGGCAAGCACGTAGGTAATGGTTTCGATCCCACGGTGAGGATGCCATGGAAATCCCGAGAGGTAGTCTGCCGGATTCTCATTGCGAAAGTCGTCCAGCAGCAGGAACGGATCGAAGTCCTTGGTCTTGCCAAAGCCAAAGGCGCGTTGCAGCTTTACCCCGGCTCCCTCGATGGTGGGTGTTGTTTCGATGATTTGTTTCACTGGGCGGAGTGACATAAGATTCCCTTTCTATCGCCGGCAAGACACGGCTTGACAGGCTGCTGAAAATTTGAAGGGTACGGGCTTTAAGAGTCTGCGTGAGAACTACCATGACAAGACCCGAGTCCCGCAGGGACGGCTGACCTTAGCCCAGGACGCAGTCCTGGGTTTGCACGCGCCATGGAAAAGTCCCGAAGGGACGACTGAAAAACTTTT
>JBAVQC010000302.1:0-39271 GCA_049693715.1 Acidobacteriaceae bacterium
GGTTCGTTCTGTTCAGTTCCCAAAATCATACCCAAACGATCCGCAGGACAGAATCATCGGAGCAACCGCGATTGTTGAGGGCATTCGCCTTCTGACGCACGACAGGTTGATCGTGAAGTCTGGCCTGGTTCCTCTCGCAGCGTGACCTTTTGGGAACGAACTAAGCACCCATCCTTGCGAGCTGAGGCCTGGCGGGGGACGGAGCAACCCCTAAGGAAAATCCGGTGCAAAGCAGCGGATACTCTTTCCAACCGGCTTTCCCCATCCAAACCACGTGAGATGGACATTCGGCTTGACACCGATCCCAGGGATTAATGACCGGCACCCGCGCCATGTCGTAGTCACTTCGGTCACGCGTCACGAGGGTAAGGCCGTGATGAATGGCGACGCCTTCAATGCTTGCATCAGGACATCCTCGACGCTTCGATTCAGCACAGCGCGACAGTTACCGTCGCTTAGCCCGGTAGCCGTGCGGCAATTCGTCTCCCGGTTCCGCGGGCTTGTTGCGAGCTTTATCGAGCAGGTTCAATGCCCTAGCCGCGAGTTCTTTCGTCGGCTGTTTTCGCTTTCGCGCCCATTCCTCGTGTTCCAAATGAGCCAGCTTTTCAGCGACCGCCACATTGATGAACTGATTCAAGGAGACACCCTCCTTTTCTGAAAACACCTCTGCGGTTCGCCGCACCGACGGCATCAGCCGCAGCGGAAACTTCGGGATCGCGGTCTTGCGCGATTCAGTCGCCATCCTGGTTCCCCTCAGCCCCATCGCTCGATCGGACGGCGGTCACAAACGATGCCGTATCGAGCACGATTCTCACAATAATATGGTATCACCCATGACACCACACAAGCGGGTATGTGCACTTTGGGTGGAGGTGTGCGCCCTAAGCGCCCTATGCGCCGTTTGATTTCCGAACCGCCGGTTTTCTTTTGGTGGTTTGGAGAGACGATTGGTTTACACGAGCCGAAAATCCTTGCGGCACAGCTTTCAGCTGTGCCGGCCGTACAGAGCTCTACGCGGCCTGTACGGCCGCCTCGACCGCTAGTGCGGCGCGCAGGATAGTCGCTTCATCGAAATGCTTGCCCAGGATCTGGGCGCCGATAGGGAGCCCCTGCGACGACTTCCCGCAGGGCACGGAGATGCCGCAAATTCCTGCCAGGTTCGCCGTCACGGTGTAGATGTCGGCAAGATACATGGAGAGGGGATCGTCGGTTTTCTCGCCCAGTTTGAAGGCCGGCGTCGGCGCGGTTGGGGTCACTATCACATCGACCTGCTCGAAAGCAGCGAGAAAATCACGGGTAAGCAGGGTACGCACCTGCTGCGCCTTTTTGTAGTAAGCGTCGTAGTAGCCCGCGCTCAAGGCGTAGGTGCCCAGCAGGATGCGACGCTTCACTTCGGCGCCGAAGCCGATGTCCCGCGACCGGCGATACATGGCGGAGAGGGTATTTGCATCTTTGGCGCGGAATCCGTAGCGCACTCCATCAAACCTAGCCAGGTTGGCACTGGCCTCGGCGGTGGCCACCAGGTAATAGGTGGGAATGGCATACCGGGTGTGGGGCAACGCAACGGGCTGAACGGTGCATCCCGCCTGGCGCAGGTGCTCGATCGCGGACTCCACAGCGGCGCGAACCTCGGGGTCAAGCCCTTCCCCGAAATACTCGGCGGGTACCCCGACACGCAGCCCCTTCACGGGCTGTTCCATGGCCTGCACGTAATCGGGAACCGGCAGCGTGGAGGAGGTGGCATCCAGCGGGTCGTGGCCGGCAATCACCCCGAGCAGGGTGGCTGCACCGCGTACGGTACGGGTGATGGGACCGACGCGGTCCAGCGACGAGGCAAAGGCGATCAGACCGTAACGGGATACGCGTCCGTAGGTCGGTAAAACACCTACCACGCCACAGAAAGATGCAGGCTGGCGTATGGAGCCGCCAGTGTCAGTGCCCAGAGCAGCGACCGCCATGCCCGCGGCAACGGCGGCGGCCGAACCGCCACTGGAGCCGCCGGGTACCCGGTCAAGGGCGACGGGGTTATGCACAGGACCGTAACCGGAATTCTCGTTCGACGAGCCCATGGCGAACTCATCGCAGTTCAGCTTGCCCACCAGGACCGCGCCCGCACCCTCCAGGCGCTGGACGACGGTGGCATCGTAGGGCGGCCGGTAACCCTCCAGGATGCGTGAGCCTGCTGTGGCGGGATAACCCTCCATCACCAGCACATCTTTGACGGCGACGGGAACACCTGCCAGCGGGGGCAGTGGACTACCCTGGGCCGCGAGCTGATCAATCGCTGCAGCCGCACGAAAGGCGCGCTCCGGGCTCAGCGCCAGGAAAGCATTGATTGCAGGGTTCCTGGCTTCGATCTCCTGAAAGCAAAGCTCCGCCAACTGAGTTGCGCTGGGCTTCGCCTCTCGCACTGCCGCTCGAACCTCGGTGATACAGGCCTGCTTCCAATTCATGCTTTTATTATCATTCGTGACGGCAGGGTTTGGTCGGAGTTGTGGAACGCCGGTAGTGGAGCGATGCGAAAGCCAGGCTAGCGTTCAATCACCTTGGGCACTTTGAAGAAGACGCCGTCGGTATCCGGTGCACACGCAAGAACTTTCTCACGGCTCAAGGAGGGGACGACCTCGTCCGGACGCAGAGAAGCAGTTGCCCCGGGCTGCCCAGTCTGAGAGGGCTCAACAACCTGCAACATGGGTGGTACGCCGGTTGTATCCAACTCGTTGAGCTGGCTGAAATAGCCGAGCACTGAATTCAGATCGCGCACCATGCCGGCCTTCTCGTCGTTGGTTAACTCGAGATTGGCGAGTTCGGCGACACGCTCGACATCCTGCTGGGAAACGCTCATAGGGTGTTATGCCGACTTGGAGAAATCATCGACCCAGGAATTAGCGCGGCTGGAGACACAGCAGAAGACGGTCTCATAAAGAAGCGAGAAATCGCTCATGAGGGTCGCCTCACGCATGTAGTCCCAGTCGATCTTTGCTTTGAGGGGTTTGATCATGCGGCAATAGTAGGCTTCCAGCTCCTCGTCGGGAATATCCTGCAGCATCTCTTCTTCACAGCGGAAGGCAAGGGTGGCAGCCCCGGTCAGGCCGGGCCGAAAGGGCATATGCATTACTTCCAGGTGAGGGAGCTTAGGCCGCGGTCCAACCAGGCTCATTTCGCCCCGCAACACATTGACGAATTGAGGGAGTTCATCCAGCTTGTACTTGCGCAGGAGGCCGCCGAACCGGGTGATCCGGGGATCTCCGCGCTTGGTTAAAGAGGGGCCGTCCTGCTGAGCGGCGATGGTCATGGTCCTGAACTTGAACACGGTAAAGAGTTCTCCATCGCGGCCGACGCGCTTCTGGCGGAAAATCACGGGTCCGGGGGACTTGTACCGAACCAGGACCGCGGCGAGCAGCAGCAAAGGAAAAAAGACTACGAGCGCCACTGCGGCGCATACGAAGTCAATGCACCGCTTGATTGCCGATACGCTCCAGGCGCTCGGTTGGGCATAGTAGGCCGTTGGGTCCTGAGGTATGGCACAAAAGGGTGGAAACAAGGTCGTCGACGAATGACTGCTAACCTCAGAGACGACATCATTCCAAAGCAGGCCCGCACTGGGCTGCGGGGGAGCAAAGCTTGTGTCCATGCGTTTTTTAAGACCTGTTCTAAAATTTAAGAGCGATTACTGAAAACTGTGGTACGGGTCTTATTGATCAGGTTTTATTACGGCGCCTTGTAGCCTGCAGTTTGTTTTTCTAGACACCTGCTTGATCGGCTGAGACGGTGGTGACCTTAGCCAATATCT
Organism: Acidobacteriaceae bacterium; assembly: GCA_049693715.1. GTDB lineage: Bacteria > Acidobacteriota > Terriglobia > Terriglobales > Acidobacteriaceae > PALSA-350. The sequence goes on from JBAVQC010000302.1 coordinate 3,794, forward strand.
TGACCGCTGGATGAAAATCTCCCCTTTGAGCATCTTCTGCGCGCGAAAGCGAATACCCCCACTCCCGTTACGTACAGGGATGAACACACGGCCAAAAAGGATGTTGCGCCGGGGCGGAACTTTCTCCGATTCAGCCTTTTAACCAAAATACCAGCATTTGCTTCCTTAGGGTACCCCACTGTTGATGTCAGTCAAGATTCCCTATTTTGTGAACTGCAGTTAATACTTTCAACGGTATAGGCCGCAGAACAAACGTTCTTGATCGCTCGAAACTTCACAACCAAAAGCAGAAATTGAACCAAAACGCAAGTCGTATCAGGCATCCCGGCAGCTCCGTCGGGAAGCTACGGAACCTGTCTCCCGGGTCCCCTCTATCGTCTCAGAAGTAGGGGTAAAGAATCTACCCCTACGAGATAACGCATTTGGGGAGTTGTCTTATCGAGAGACAACCTAAAGCAGGGATCTGAGGTCTGCAGAGAAACGTTCATCAGTTGTTCACAAACGCAGCAGCGACCGGAGAGACCGGTCAAATTTTTGTACCTGCGTAGCGCGGGAAAAAAACTGCTGATACACAGTGAAACATCTTTGCTGCATAGCTGCGGTCTTCTCTGTTGATTCCATATAGGACAGCAGCTGGTCGCTGACCTGGGAAAGATTTTCGCTGGTCAATACCCATCCGATCTCGAGCTCCCGAATCCAGCGGGCGAGGGATGAGTCAGCACCCCCAACAAACAACACCGGCCTTCCAGCCGCCAAGGCACCAAAGAACTTCGATGGCACGACCATTCCGGTCCAGTCGGAGCGGAGGGTTACAACATGGATATCCGCGCAGGCCAGACGGTCCTGCAGTTTATCGGAGGACGCAAAGGGGACGAAGCCGATGCCGGCATTCCGCTGCTCCACGGCTTTTTTCAGCTCCTCCTGGCGCTTGCCGCGCACACTGAAAACCAGCTTCACACCCCGCGGGTGGAGCAACTCTGCCAGATCCAGGATTTCCTGATGGCTGTGGGCGCGGCCAAAGCTCCCGGAGTAAAGAAGGGCCAGGCGGGCGTTGCCAAAAAGAGGTAGACGCTCGGAAACAGCCATGGGGAGGGGCGCGGCCGGCTCTTCAAAGGCCCAGGGAACGATCGTTTCCCGTTTGGCCCGGGAGGGATATTTGAGCAGGACAGCACGCATACAGGGACCGAGATCGACAATGAGAGAGCATTTCCGATAGGCCGAGCCCATCAGGGCGGCCAAGAAGCGTGTCAGCAGGCCGCGCCGGGGCAAAAAACCATCGGCAACCGCGGCTTCGGGATAGATGTCAAAGCACCAATGCACCACCTTGGTTTTGGGCCTGAATAGCTTCCAAATCCGAGCCACCGAAAGACTAAGGATGGGGTCGGTCCCGATCAAAAGGACATCCGGACGAGGCTTGAGCGTAATGGCCAGGAGAGACCATCGAAAGATCATCCAGGCGGCGTTCAGGAATCTTCCGGCATCGGATGCCTGGCGCAGATTGGGACGCCAGACCCTGCTAACCGACACGCCCTGCCAGACTTCACGGGATGCAAAGCGAATTCCCTGGTCGTCCGAGGACCATATGCAGGGATGAGCACTCACCTGCCATCCGTACTTCGCTAAACCGGAAGCCAGATCGCCGAGGTGAACAGCACTTACGATATCGTCGGGCGGAAAGTAATGATAAAGGACTGCTATCGAGGGCTTTGCTTGCGACATGACCTCAGACAATGCTACCAGCCTGGACATAAGGGAAATGCCCGGGATCGCCAGGTTAATAGAATTACCTGGGAGCCGGGCTCCCGGCAACGCCGATCGACGCGCGGCTTTGCGGATCGCCCGAGTGGGGAGCACAACCGGCATAAACTTCGAGGGTGCGACGGGCCGTTCTCGACCAGTCATACAGCCTTACCTGTTCATAGCCGAGGCGGCGTTTTTCCCGTAGGCCCTCCACGTCCTGGAGCGTGCTTATCAGGGCAGCTGCCAGTTCCGCAGGTTCCTGGGATTGAAAGTAGAAGGCCGCCTTTCCGCATACTTCCGGTATGGAGGAGGTACGGTTCGCAAGCACCGGACAGCCCAGACTCATGGCTTCGAGGGGCGGGAACCCAAAACCCTCGTAAAGAGTTGGATATACAAACAGGCTGGCGTTTCTGTACAGCTCTGCAAGCGCTGGATCGCTTGCCCTGGGCATCAGGCAGACTCGACCGGCGACCCCGAGCTGGGTAATCCTGGTTTCTTCTGCAGCCGAAGAGGGGCCGCCACCCACGGCTACCAGGCGATAACCCTCCGCCAAGCCGCCCTGGGCATAGGCTTCGAGTAGCAACTTGAAATTTTTGTAATCTGTCCGCGAGCCCACATAGAGAAGGTAGGGGTCGACGGGCGGGGTAGATAGCGGGTCAATTGGTTTCAATGCCGGATCTTCTTCTTCCAGGGGAGAGAAACCGTGATGCACTACGTGGGTCTTGGCCTCATCGACATCATAAAAATGCAGAAGGTCCTGGCGGCTGAACTGAGAAACACAGAGGATAGCATCTGCCATGGAGAGGATCTTGCGCTTGATGCGAATGAAGGCTTCAGTATTCCGGAAGAGATGGGGAAAACGCTCGTGTGTGCAATCGTGTTGGGTCACGACAATGCGACGGCTGCGGACTGCGGGCATGGTGCGATTCAGCGTCGGATGATAGACGTCGAGCTTTTGGCACAGGGGCGCCAGCAGCGAGAGCAGCGCCTCGTTGATGGCATAGCGCGCATAGCCTGGTTGGGTGCGGGTCTTCCAGGCGGTCACTCGCGTCTGCGCGTTCCGCAGCATGGTTAAGGGGAGCACCGAGGCGTTGCCGCCGATCAGCAATTCGATTTGCAGGTCCTCGAAGACTTGCAGACCTTTCACTAGTTCGTAGTGGTAACGAGAAATACCCCCGGTATCCTGCAGCGAGAAGACCTGATGGTCATAGAGAATGCGCATGAATACCGCGTTTCTCATGTGGATTGGCGCGCCGGTTCGTGCCGTAAGCCATGATTCGATGCTACCAGTGCGCCAGGCGGGGAACGCTCTTAATTGGATGACCACTCCCCTCGGCAGGTAATGGAACCGCGGCCCGCGGCGGTGGTGGAGAGAGATATCTCCTGCACGCTTACCCCGGACTTGCTGATGGCGGTAAGCGCTCCAACCGTATTTGCACCGTCGCCCGCAGAGGCCATCGAGCATACGACCGAGGACGGCTTGCCGGCAAAAGGGGCAGGCCAGTGACCGGATGCTATACAGATGGTTCCAATCGATCCGGCAGGAATGCGGCATCCGCTGAAGGTCACGCTTTGGGTCACCGGCTGGGTAAAGCTGTTGGCCCCGGGAAGATAGGCCGGGGAGATACCTGCACCCACGCAGGTGAGATAGTTTCCGGTGGTGAAGCCATTGAGACCAACCACGGTCCCGTATTCGTCCCCCGTACCCGGGGTGTGAATTTCACAAATCTCTCCGGAAATGTAGTAGTCATTGTTGGCATCGATTACGGTCCATCGCGCGTCTTCCAGCTCGATGTTGTAGGGAGCCGTTTTAGCGCTGTTGAAATAATTGCCGGTAATGTGGTCTCCCGAAGACTGGGAGGCGGGCCCAGTCCCCTTGGTGCCTAAGACGATATGCCGGGGCGAGGCCTCAAAGTAATTTCCTTCGATGACGGTTCCCTGGTCTCTGGCCATGAAGATGTCTCCGTAGGCGGGACCGGCAGAGCCATTGTTCTCGAGTACGTTGGAGGCGACAATGTTGCTTCTTGCGATGCCGTGCTGCGATGGAGCTTGCACGAATATGCCCCATTTGCCATTTGCAGCAATGTAGTTGTCGTGAATGTGGACAGCGTTGGGGTCGTATTCAATATCCCGCCCGGTTGGGCTGCAGGCATACGGTGACGCTCTGGAACAGAACGTCGCCTCAGCCATGATTCCGTACTGGTTATTGATAAGAATGCTGTTTTGAATACTCATCGAATTGGGCCCTTCGAGCCAGATCCCCGAGCCGGACGTGAAACCAGAGATCAACATTTGGTCGACGGTCACACCGTTCGTGGGTTGAATGCGAATGCCGTCGACTCCTGAAGATGTACCGAGGAGTTGGAAGCCTGAGATTTGCAGGTTTGCGACCCCAACCTGCGCAACATGGTTGGTGGTGACGAAGATCCCATCTCCTGAGCCGCTGTACTTCAGAACTGTTCCCTTCTCACCGATCAGACGATACGTAGCGAAGGCCGGCGGCGCGATGGTGATCGTCGTTGAATAGGTGTAGGTTCCGGGAGGGAGATAAACCGTGCAGGCGGGGGAGCAGGAGGAGAAGTAGCTGTTGATCTTTGCGCCCAAATCACCTTTTCCGGGGAGCGTCCTGGCGTTAGCTACCCCTGGCGCTGTCTGGGCCCCTAGGGGAAGGCATAGAAGCATCGTGCCCCAACCGCTCACCTTCACCAATGCTTTGCATACAGACCCCATAGAACCTCACTTCCCCGCGGTTCTTTGCCGTGGATGCGTCCGATAGCTCCGCGAATCATATAATAAGGTTTCGGCAATGAAGGTAACCGTCCCCATCCCGTCTGTAGGATTGCCGGAAGCCCCGTCATTTTTCATTTCACGGGAAGTCCCGCGAGTCAGAATTCCCTTTCTCTCCCTGCTGTTGGAGCGGCGGTCGCTGAGCAAATGGCTGCTCATCTGGACATATTGTTTTTATCTCGCACTCTGCGTGGGGGCGTATTTCTACTGGGAGCTGCCCAGGCTGAAAAATGAGCCCTCGGTGAGGTTGGGCGCGGACTCACCAACCTATTGGGAGGCGGCCCAATATCGCGACGAGCATGCGTATCACAGCAACCTGGTCTCGTTCACCAGTAATTACCTGGGACCGGTCATGATCGCCGAGCTTTGCCGGAACGGTCTAGGGGTTGTGATTTTCAACATGCTGCTCTTCTTCCTCTCGGTTGAGATCGCGTGCATGATTCCAGGTGTCGACCGATACTGGCTGGTCTTCCTGCTGGTGCTTTGTCCGGAGACGCTCCCGGCGCTGTCGACGCTCAACAAAGAGATACTGGTGCTGGTGTCCGCTCTTCTTCTGGCCAAGTATGTTTACGCCCCAAGGCGTTCCTGGGTACTGCTCGGCCTGGTTCTTTTGGCGTCGCTCTTTGCCCGCTGGGAGCAAATCGCGATTATCCTTGCCTTCCTCTTCTTGCGGAGAAGGGGCTCTTTGGGCGATCGCAAACCCTACCTGGGATTAGCCAGCATGATTGCAGCGCTCACGATCATCTATCCCTTGATTGCGCGGATTCCCGGCTCGCATCTTGGCGCATTCACCCAGTACACGAAGGGCGCGAACACAATTGCCAAACTGGATAATATACAGAACAACTTCGGCTTTCCCCTGGTCATCGTTCCCAAGATCATTCTGGACGTTTGCGGCGAACTGCTAAGACCCAAAACTTATTGGGGTGAGTTTGACATTTATGGTATCGGCGACGTCCATAAAATGTTCATCATTCCCCTGTTTTCGATCTCGCTCATCGTGCTGCTGGCGCTGGCGTACCGCCGGGGCCTGTTGAACCCTAAACGCCCTATCGCATTTTTGATCCTCATCTACCTCATCATGACGTCGATCACACCATTCGTTCAGCCGCGTTACAACTATTTCGTTTATGTGCTGCTCGCTCTGGAACTTGCCAAGAAGGAAACTCCTGAGGAGGAGAAGCCGAAGCTTACCCCGCCGGCGACGGACGTTCCAGATATTGGCGGCTTAAATCGAAATCCTGAGTATTTGGGTTTTTGATCGTATACCCCAAGGCGCTCCGGAACCCTCCGGGACCTGGTAGAAGCCCCAGACCCGTGCCCGCACCGATGAGGCCGTGAGCCGCACTGTGCATTTCTGTTCTCCACCATTCTTCCTGAAAAAAGAATCCCGCAATCTCCATGTGGTGGGCTTCATGGGTAAACAAATAACATCCGTTCCGCAACAGCGGCCAAAGATAAGTGAAGCAGGTCCCGAGAGAGTATTTGCGTGGCCATCATCAGATGCTCAAGAAAATGAGAGGCGGTAGGGATCCTGCGGTTATTGCGCACCATCTTCATCAGCAGCCAGGTTTTTTTGGACAGCCCTACGCCAAACTCGGCTCCCGTTTCGGAGCGGAAATAATCGCCCAGAACTATGGGGAGGCTAAGGAGGGTTACGGCCATCCTCCAGCACCGCATCATCACCCCTTCCGCGGCTTGTTTTCTGAAATTCTGAATGATGAATCTCCTCTCCAGCCCGAATGGGCTTGAAGCCTGGCAGTCAAAGATATTGGCGCGCACTCTCCAGGATGCCGGCTGCCCGGCCACTGGGGAAAAAAAGAAAATTGTTGATGTATTTCCCGGCCTTACCGTTCTGAATTACCTGGTGACGGTGAGGGTCGAACTGCGCCATGGGCTTGATCTGCTCTCCGTCCAGGTAGAATCCGAGATAGCCGATGCCAGTGAGAAGTGTCGATACACGGTCGAGTGAGCCCGGGGCATGGCGCTCTTCAATTTCGATCATCAGGTTTGGCTTCTCGCGGTTCAATGTTTCCAGGCCGCCGTGCAGAACAGCTTCCTCATGTCCTTCCACATCGATCTTCACAAAGCCGACATTCGTAAGGTGAAAGCTGTCCAAGGTCCGCATGGGCGCGACTACCGTTTCGATGACCCGGCCGCTTTCCAGTGCAGCCGAGTTCGATTCCGCGACGCTCGCCGACATGTAACCGCCCGCGGGATACTTTAGCTCCCCCTGGCCCTCCCGGTCGGAAAGAATGACACCGTGGATTTCCATCTTGCCGGCATAATTTTCCCGTAGACGCGCAAGCATCTGCGGAAGCGGTTCGAAGGCTATGACGCTCTTGGCCAGAGGCAAGAGATGGTGGGCAAAAAAACCCTCATTGGCTCCAATATCCAGGGCAACAGCCTCTTTCCGGCAGAGCGCGGGCAAAAGTGGCAGTTCCGGCTCCACCAGGACCCAGGAACGGAATCGCCTAGCGTACATCGCTTTAGGAAAGAGGCTCTCCGCAACCTGCTTTAGTTGGGGCCGCAACATTTTGAAGGCGCGTTTCATAGAGGGTGCAGAGAGTTCCTTAGCGGAGCCACCAGTACAGTTTACCCGAGGACCCGCATTGCTCCGGCTGGAGAGACCCCTCGCCTAGGGCGGAGCCGTAGATGGGTATAATTTGCTTTGGTCAGGCACTGCCGGCCGTAGACAAGTATGGGCGAGCGCAAAAAGCACGATTTCCGGTTGTTTGAACGCACATGAAGAAGAACCAGATCGTAGCCGTGGTTGTACTTTACAAACGGTTGCCGGAGCAAAGTCAGACGATCAACAGCCTGGCGGCAATCTTCGCGGCCAATCCAGAGCTGCTCGACTCCACCCGGGTCATTCTTTTCGACAATAGCCCTAAACCACTCGACGAGGTGCGCCTACCATTTCCTTATACATACGGCCATGCCGGCCGGAACCTGGGGACCTCGGGCGCGTACAACTACGCCATGGAGGTTGCAGAAGCAGAGGGGGTTCCCTGGCTGCTGCTGCTCGACCAGGACACGACCCTGTCGATTGAATTTCTTCCTCGGATGCTGGCATACAGTCATCTACTGCGGGAACGGAAGGAAATAGGATCTGTCGTTCCCTTCATTTACTCGAGCGGATTTTTGATATCTCCGAGAAGGCTTGGGCGGTTCAACCATCACAGCGAGATATCGCCACCCTTTGACGGAGTATTCCCAAACAAGGCATTTGCCGTGAACAGCGCTACGTTGATGCGCGTGGAAGCCTTGCGCGAGATCGGCGGATATAGCGATGACTTCTGGCTCGACCTCTCCGATGTTTATGTTTTCCAGGCCATGTATCAGAAGGGGAAACACATCTACGTCGCAGGCGATCTTACGCTGCAGCATTCCCTAACCAGCACAAACTTTGACCATGACATGGCTCCTGAACGCTACCGTAATTTTCTTTCCGCAGAGAGTGCCTTCGTGGACTTGTATTCGTCTGCTCCCGAGCGGGCGGTTCATCTGCTTCGATTATTGGGGCGAACGTTACGCCAGCGCCGGCGATATCAAAACAAGATTTTTTCCAGGATGACTTTTGAGTACTTTCGCCGCCGCCTCTTTCATTCGCGAGCCAGGAGAATTCGAACCTGGCGGGAACAACTCGTGCGCCGGGATTTGCCGATAGTTGAGGAGGGGCGGGTGGTGGGTTAAGGAGCGTTTTCGCTTGGCAGTACGTTGCTTTGGAGGCATGGAGCTTTGTTTTGACTTTAGTAACGTACCAGGGGAACGACTAGTCTAGCCGTAAAGGATAAAAAGGGAATTGGGCTTCAGTGTGTGTGAGAACCTAGCGAATGCAAGAGAGGTCCGCGGAACTGCAGATCCCTCGGCTTCGCTCGGGATGACAACAAGGGGGGGAGTGGTGGCGAGGGAGAGGGCGGTTGCCAAAGGACAGGGTGGTTGTCAGCTGTCAAAGGACAGGGTGACTGTTAGGGCGGAGTTCGGTTGTCAAAGTACGAAAGCAAAAAAGTCACAGGCTATCGGGATGACAAAGGAAATGGCAATGGTTACGTAAAGAGCGGTTGCTGAACCGCTGGGTTCTTCAAATCTAATTTGGACAGGTGTGGCTGAACTTAGCCCAGACGTTCGGGCAACTTCCAACGTCCCTGCAGGACTCATTTGTAATCCGTAGTGTCAGACGCCCAAGCGGAGAGCGCGGCGCAAGGTAAGCAGTCGCTTGGAATGGACTTCGTCTGCATTGACACGGTCGAAGACGTAGCCGGCAATGACCCGCACGGAGCCGATAAAGAAGCCCAGGAGGCAGCCCACCAAAACCCACAAGGCGCGGTAGGGAGCCGACTTGCGATCGGCCGGCATGGCGGGGTCAACCAGCTGGATGAGCGGTGCAGCCTTGGCCTCATCGAGCCTGGCACCCTCAAACTGGCGAGCAATCAGGTCAAAGAGCAGGGTGTGGTAGCTCACATCTCTTTGCTTGCGGATGTATTCAAGTTGGGCTTGTGGGACACCACGCGGGGAAAGACTGATATCGCCGGGTTCATGCCCCTGGCGGGCATTTTGCAGAGCATGCAACTTATCGCGTAAGCTCTCCAATTCGCTATTGGCACGGATGACATCGGGGTTCTGCTCAGTCGAAGAGGTGCGCAGAGTCTCCAGTTGTACTTCGCGACTGATGATCTGCGCCTGCAATTGCGCTACCTGTGAAATGACCACCGAGGTCTGGCCGGCTGGGGCGATCGCGCCCGTCTCCTCTTCCGTTTTCTTGAGGGCAATCTCGGCATCCGCCAACCGGTCTTTCTCTTCGTTAAGCTGTTCCGCGAAGAACGTCCGGCGCAGAGCCGCATCGCCGATGGCGATTCTACTGTTCATCTTGTGCAGCTCGTCGACGTATGCGTTGGCGATCTGCGCAGCCCGGTTCGGGTCCTTGTCCGTGACCGCAATGCTGATCAAGCCGCCTTTTTCAACCACGAACTTGGAGCGTCCTTCCAGGATGGCACGGGCGGTGCTCATCTTGGCTGCTTTGTAGACTTTCTGCAAGTCGAAGCGTTTGATCAGCGCATCCTCGAGCGTGACACTCTGGAACAGTCCGAGGAAGAGATCATTGGGATCTCTCTGCTGGAGATTACCGCCGAGCCCGGTGACGGCAGCCAGTCCCCCAAGCTGCGACACCAAGGCGGCCCCTGACTGTCCCTGTTGCGGGGGCATGATCAAGGCCTTTGAGGTGAAAGAAGGCTTCACAAACATCACCACGATCCCTGCGATCAACACGCCAAGGATCGTAGTCAGGAAAATACTTCGCTTGCGCTCAGCCAGCACAATCAGCAGGTCGAAAAGATCAAATTCAATCCCGCTCTGGAGGGTGCTATCGAGTTGTGATCTGTATTCTTCCGTGATGGGGGTCATGGCAACTAACTGGAAACAGGCTCCCTACCGCATTGCGTTCCCACTATGTTACTGCAGCACGGCAATCGCCGCTGCTCCCAAGGCGAGTTGGGAGAAGATTTGGGTGTAATTGATAAAATTCCTCAGACCAGAAGGCCTGGGAACCTTCTCCGGAACCACGACCGTATCCCCGGCATTCAGTCTCAGGCCGGCAAAGGTATTGCCGAAGACACCATTCTTTGAATTCCGGCTCACCACCGAACCATCGGCCCGGATAACGAAGGAATCCTTTCCATCGGCACTCTTGGTCGGGCCGCCCGCCAATCGCAGGTAGTTCCCGACCGGCTGGGTGTTGCGGAAAAGGAAGGAATTCTGATCATAGACGGCGCCCACGACATTCACCGTACTGGGTGTGGAAGGGACCACGAAGCGGTCGCCGTCCTCCAGCTGGATGTTGGGCAAATTGTCGATTCCCGAGGCATTCTGGGGGATATTCAGCACCACGCGCCCGGTGGCGCGGATAGTGCGGAACCTGGCGACCAAACTTCGAGAGGCCGCAGTCGCGTTTGGATCGACATTACCAACGCTGGCTGAGGCGGCGATGGTGGACCTGTCGATTTCCAATTCCAGATTCTGCAGATAGTCATTGAGGCGCAACTGCTGCAGGATCCGGGTGGATTCCCGAGTAAAGTTCGATCCGAAAAGATAGGCGTCGGGAGTGAACCCGCCCGCGCGCGCCACCAGTTGAGGCAGCGTCTCACCGGGGAGAACACTATAGATACCCGCTTGCTTGAACTCGCCTTCCAGGCGGACAAACTTGGTGCGTTGGGCCTGGGGAACTTTGATATCCGCCTGGGAGAAGATGGTGACGACGTCGCCTGCCTGGAGTGCCAAGTCCTGGCTGGGGTCATGGTCAAGGACAAGCTGGCCGGGGTTGAAGGGTACCAGCGAGGTGGCGAGGGTTTGCGGATTCAGGCGCTCAATCACCGCGTAAGACCAGTCAATCTCCGGCACGGGTAGAGCGATGGTCAGAGCCGGGCGAGGAAGGTTGCCAGCGGATAACTGTTCCTGATCGGCAAGCGACCTGCTGCCAGGACTGTTGCAGGGTTGGCCATTCAGGGTATTGGAAGAACTCGAGGCGATCGAGCCCGCACTCTGCCCGTATTGATTTTGCTGCCCGGCCGTGCCCGCCCCTGGAATGCAATTCGGATCGTTGTTCTGCGCAGAAGCCGTATTCTGGTTGGAAGCCGCGCCCCTGTTCTGGCCCTGCGATCCATTGGACTGCCCCTGGCCGTTCGTGGTCTGGCTGTTGTTATAGATGGGAACGCCATTGATGTCGTATTGGGCAGAACCCGTCTGGTAGCCGTTGAGATCGCGGGGGTAATAGTCGGGGTTGGTGGTGTATTCCGGCTTGAACTCCGGCCCCGGGACGCCTAACTGGTTCCTGCGCTCCCAGTAATCCCGGGTAATGAGCGACTTGCTGTCGGGGATGATGTCGCTCAACTTCATGCCCGGATGCCAGGAGAAACGTCCGGTTTCTGCGACATTGCCGCGCAGGGTGACCGTGTTCTGGAACCCGGGAGAGATGGGGAGCACGCGCAGGACGTCGGCCGGCTGCAAATCCGTCTTCAGGCCGTCGCCCTCGAGCGAGATGTCCAGGACGGTGCGGTCCTTGTGGTCATCCAGACGTTCGAGCGAGGCCCGCAGCGTTGAAGCTGTGGCCGAGAGTCCTCCGGCAAGCCGGAGAGCCTGGTCTACCGTGGTGGCGCCCTTGAGCTCGAAGATGGCCGGAATGCGAACATTCCCTGCGATGGCGGCCTGTGGACCCACGGGAGGGATGTAAATTACGTCACCGGAAAGCAAAGAAGCATCCTTAGACATGTCTCCGAAGATAAGCAGGTCGTAGAGGTCGAAGTGGGTGACGGTCTGCCCATTCCGGCGGAGCTCAATGTCGCGGAGAGAACCCTGGACAGCGGGGCCGCCGGTAGCAAAGAGGGCGGTGACCAGGGTGCTGAGCGAACTCAGGGTGTAGGTGCCGGGACGCCGCGCCTGGCCTACGACGAAGACCTGGATCGACCTGAGCTGCCCCATTTGAACATCGAGATCGAAGCTCTTGTAAATGTGGTTGACGGCGTCGTGAATATGCTCCCTGACTTCGGAATAGGGCAGGCCGGCGACGTGGATTTCCCCTACCTGGGGGAGATAAATCGAACCGGCACGATCGACGGTAAGTTGCGCATTTAAATTGACTTGGCCCCAAATTCGAAGCACCAGTTGGTCACCCGGTCCGAGAACGTAGCCGGGAGTGACATTGACCTCACGCAACGGGGCATAGGTCGAAGGCACCTGGCGAAAGAGGCTATCCCCATACACCGGGAGCAGGGCGCCCAGGGAGCCGCGGACCATTAGCTGAAAGTCTGTGGGAGCCGACGGGGCTCTCACGCCCAATAGCCGGGCTTGCTCGAAAGCCTCAAGCTGGGATTGGGCATTGCCGAGGCCGCCCTGATCGGTAAGACTTTGGACCCTGGCATTCAGGCCCTGAGATTGCAGGCCCGGATACTGCGACGACAATTGACCGGGTGTAACACCCCCAGCGCCGTAGCTGCCGCCCACGGATGAACCGGGTAGCGGGCCAGACAAGCCAAGACCCTGGGTGGTGCTCGGGGTCTGGTCGTCACTTATGCAGCTTCCATCGACCGAGGAAATAACGCCTGACGGGCAATCAAAGGTATCGGAATTTGAGGATTGAGCAGCAGCAACCGGCAGTTCGACCTGCGCAAAGCCAGCGACCAGCAGGATCGCAAAGATGAGACCTGAACGCTTACCCATAATTTGTGAAAGCAGGGGGATTGTTCGGCGCACAGCCGGTGTACCTGCTAAGTTTTACTCCTTTACCATCGGCAGCCCTGTCCCATCCCGGACGGACTGGTCCATTTCAACCTGAGTTTAGTTCCTCCCTTAGTTTAGGGCCTGTCGAGGGATGTGCAAATTGTTTTCCCTCGAGGTGGGAAACCAGTCTTGAAACACAAACAGGGCAGGGCTGTTCAGCCGTCCCTGCAGGACCGGGAATCAGAGTGAACGGCTTCCGTCGGCGACGCGGAGGCACGAGCGTAACCGCAAAGGGTGCCCTTTGATTCCGCTCGGGATGGGGATGACCTTTATACTTTGGCTGTCCTCGTTCCCCCGCGGCGACTTCGGATGGCCCCAGGTAAAGCACTGACCCTTTAGGCCGAAGGTGAGGTTCTATGCGCCGCGTGTTTCTTTTACCTCTCTTGCTGCTGATGGTCTCTGCGTTTTCTGGCCTGGCTGATGCACAAAGCGGAAGCCACACCGCGACAACGACCGTGACCGCCGACCCGGCCACCACTGCAGTCGGAGGAGCCGTCGCACTGAATGTGACCGTCCAGCCAAACCGCGTCATGGGCCAGCCCATTTCGAGGGCTACTGGGACGATTACATTTCTGGATGGAAGTACGCCGCTGAGTACGGTGGCGCTGACGCCAAACGGCTTTGCCAGCGCCACTTTTCATCAAACTTTTGGAACGCTTGATCCGACGTTGGTTCCGGCAAATCCCTCGTTGGGCCAACTGACGGGAGATCTGAACGGCGATGGCGTCCCCGATCTGCTTATCTACAACTTCGCTCCTCCGGCGACGAGTTCTGCGCAGGCTTTCCTCAGCGACGGTAAAGGCGGCTACACGACCGGCGCACTGCAAACTCTTAGCTTCACCGGCGCGTCGCCTTCTTCTAACCCCGGCGTCTCCAAGGTTCCTGTGCTGGTTGACCTGAACGGCGATGGCAAGCTGGACCTACTGGACGGCGTTGAGGTCGCCTATGGAAATGGGGACGGTACCTTCGCTCAGGCCACGCCGGTTTCGTTCCTGTCCAGTGGTTTCCAGACTTCGTATGCCGCCGACCTGAATGGAGACGGCAAGACTGACATTCTGGCCATCGACGCAACACTTCCTTACCCATCTACAAGCGGACAGATTCAGTTTGCGCTGACAGTTTTCCTCAACGAAGGTGGCGGATCTTTTACGTCTGCAGGGACATTTGTCGTGGATTCATATCCCTGGCAATTCTTGGTTTACACGCCTACCTTTGTGGATCTCAATGGCGATGGCATCCTCGATCTGGTTTTACAGTGGAGCGTGGTGTTGGCGGGGGCTCCCCAGGTGAGCGTGCTGCTGAACAACGGCAACGGCACGTTTGGCACCCCAGTACCACTGACGGTGCCGTATCCACCCAATATCGGTGATTCGACGTCCAGGTCCTACCAGATGGGCAGCGGGGACTTCAACGGAGATGGCAAACAGGATCTCATGCTGGCTCTCTGGGACGACTACGGCAACTCGGACGCGATTACATTGCTGAGCAAAGGGGATGGGACGTTTGAAAGCCCACTTTACTTTGCTTTGCCTACGCCGCCGAATGTGATCGTTCCCATCATTCCCAATTTCATCGTCCAGGATGGCAATTTGGACGGGAAGCTCGACCTGGTCTTCGGCAGCGGACGACTCGCCCTGGGAAATGGCGACGGTACCTTCACTTTGGGAGCGCCCTTGTTCCCCTTGACGAATGCACCTTATTCTTATCCGCTTGCACAGATCGAACTGGCCGGAAATCCCGTGCCGTCCTTGGTCTACCTGCTGCCGTCAGCCACACCACCACCCGCGGCCGTCTTTACGCCACAGATGAGCAGCTCGGCTGCGCTCTCCCTAACGACCCTCGCGGTGGGAACGCATACGGTGAGCGCTCGCTATTCCGGCGATGCGAACTATGCCGCGGATGTCTCTGGGGGGGTTGCGGTTACCGTAACCCAGGCGGCTTCTGCGACAGCGGTCACATCTTCCGCCAATCCCAGCTTTGCCGGTCAGAGTGTGACGCTGACGGCCAAGATCACCAGCGATGGACCAACACCCACAGGCAATGTGATTTTTACCTCCGGCTCCACAACGTTGGCCACAGTCGCTCTGAGCGGCGGAGCGGCCGCCTATACCACTTCCTTTGACGCCGCGGGCACGCAGACGATCACTGCGTCTTATTCAGGAGATGGGAACACGCAGGCTTCTTCTGACGTCATTAGCCTGGTGGTCGATGCGGCGTTCGCTCAGGCACCTGGCGGCAGCGGCAGCGGCAGCACGACATTAACGGTCAAAGCTGGTCAGACGGTCAGCGCGCCCATCAATGTAACCGGCACAACCGGATTCTCAGGGCAAGTCACATTTGCATGCTCTGGTCTGCCCGCGAATGCCAGCTGCGGCTTTAGCCCGGCAAGCATCATGGTGTCTGGGACGGCCGCCGTTTCCACTCTGCTTTCCATTAACACGGTGGCGGGCACGACAACGAGCCAGCTAAGACTCGGCAGAGTCGCCTATGGACTGGGGCTCGCTGGACTGGTCTTGCTATGGCCGATACGGCGCAGGGGATTTCCGCTCTTTGCGATGCTGATCTTCACGGTAGCCTTGGGGGCCCTGGGGCTCACTGGGTGCAGCAGCGCCGGCGGTAGCTCTGCTCCCCCCTCAGCAACAGCAGCAGGCACATATAACTTCACCGTCACGGCGAGCTCGGGAAGCGTTCAGAGCCAATCCGCCTACATGCTGGTGGTGCAGTAAGCGGCTTTCCTCAAAACACGGCGTACGTAATGGTATTTTGAATCTTACGATCGTGGGATTCAGGAGGCATTCGTGCGCTTAGCGGCTCACATTCGATGGACCGTATCTCTTCTGGCAGTGAGCCTTTGTCCAATCGGGCTGCAGGCGCAGCAACCGCCGCGCTCCTTGCCACAAGGAGCGATGATGCCGGGCATGGTGAACGCGACGAGCGTGAGCGGAAAAGATATTGGGGAGCGTATCAACCATGCGCTGAAGGCTTGCGCCCTGCAATGCACCGTGTACATTCCACCGGGAAACTACTCGTTCACCACGACTATCGCGCTCGAACTGAATCCATTCGGCAAATACAAACTGACGGGTGATCCGGCAGCAGTCCTCACCTATACCGGCAACGGCGACGCGATCATGACCCCGGTTGGTCAGCAGCCGGGATATTCGCAGTTGCTGATCGAGGGCTTTCAGCTAAAGGGCAATCCACACGCGAGTGCGGGCATCCACTTGATGCCGACCAACCGCATCAGCATCCGCAACATGGCCATTCTCGACTTCAACGGTGGGGACGGGATCCTAGTCGAGGGAACGGACAGCTCGAACATCTACGACAACCTGATTGGGGGCAACAAGAACGGAATCCGGCTCATCCCCACGTTTTGCAGCACTGGCCACCCCGTCCGTTGTGGGGCGGCCGTCGACGGTCTTCCGTATGCCGCCAACGCCATCCACGTCACCTACAACCAGATCACCAACAATTGGCAATTTGGTATTTGGGAAGATACCGTGGTGGTGGGCCGCGGCGTGTCAGAAGCGCTCAACAATCTTTACATGGGCAACGATTTAGAACAGAACGGCACCGCTATCTATCTGACCCGATCCCGCGGGACCGTCATTGATGCAAATTACTTCGAGGGCTCTGCTCGCCAGGTGGTGCTGGGCGTACCGAACGGCGGAAGCGGCTATCGCGCCTACGGACCAGTCGTGCGTGACAACTACTTCACGACTGCCAGCGGAACTACCTACAACATCGAAATTCAGAATGCAGATAGTGCGATGGTCGAGGGCAACAGCGAAGTGGTAGCATCGATCGGCCCGAAGAATTGCTTCATCAACATGACCGGAACAAGCCGTACCTGGATTTCGAAAAACGCGATCTACCAGCCGAATGCTTACTGCGTGAACGGAAAACCGGGCACACCTTCGACCAGTGATGGCTCGTTCTTCTTCGGCCAGCGCTGACGTCGTCGTCGGCTTCGCTCGTTCGCTTTGCTGCACGGGAAGGAGAACAGCGGAATGGGCTTCGCCCCATCTTATTCAACCCATGTAGTGCCCCGGCTACGCCGGTGCAAACAGGGGCACCCGTCCGCCGTCAGTCGCTCGGCTCTCAACAGCGCACGATTTTTTCGGAAACCAGGCCCTTGGTCGCATTTCGCGAATCCACCACTAGCTGCGACTCCTCCACGATGCGCGCGTAGTCGTAGGCGGTATGATCGGTCACAATTAAAACGCAATCGTAACCGTTGAGGTTATCGAGCGATTGCGACTTCATATTCAGGTTGTACTTTCGGCCCCTTCCCACGGCGGGAAAGAAGGGATCGTTGTAACTGACTGCAGCCCCTTCCTGCTGCAACATTTCTATGATCGACAGCGAGGGGGATTCGCGGAGATCGTCCACATCCCGCTTGTAAGCCAGGCCGAGCACCAGAAGCCGTGAGCCCTTGAGCGGCTTGCTACGCTGATTCAGCGCTGAGGAAACCGCCGCCACCACGTGATAGGGCATGGCTTCATTCACTTCGCCCGCGAGCTCGATAAAGCGGGTGCTGAAGTCGAATTCCTTCGCCTTCCAGCTGAGATAAAAGGGATCGATTGGAATGCAGTGGCCGCCAAGCCCTGGGCCAGGATAAAAAGGCTGAAAGCCGAAGGGTTTGGTCGCAGCCGCGCCAATCACCTCCCAAATGTCGATGCCCATGCGCAGGCAAAGCAGCTTCAGTTCGTTCACCAAGGCGATATTGACGCAGCGATAGATATTCTCGAGCAGCTTGGTCATTTCCGCTGCCGCGGGGCTGGATACACGGACCACACGGTGAAAAGCCACCTGATAGAGCGCTTCGGCAGCCTCCGCGGCCAAAGGCCCCAAGCCCCCAACCACCTTAGGAATGTCTCGGCGGTCAATGCTGGTGTTGCCGGGATCTTCCCGTTCGGGCGAATAGGCAACCAGAACTCCGTCGGGCAACACGGCATCGCGAATGACCTTAATCCGGCCGGCACGCTCAATCGCCGGGGCAATCAATTCGTCGGTTGTGCCGGGATAGGTGGTGCTTTCGAGGACCACGAGTTGGCCCGGGCGCAGATGGTCAACGATCGAGTCCATGGTGGCCCCGATGTAACTCATGTCGGGCGTATGGTGGTCGCTCAGCGGTGTGGGCACGCAAATGAGAATGGCGTCGACACTGCCGATCTCAGAGAAGTCGGCGGTCGCGCGAAAACCCCTGGCCTGCGCACCGCTGATCTGTTCGGAGTCGATGCGATGAATGTAGGATTCGCCTGCGTTGAGCCGTTCTACCTTCGCCACATCGATATCAAAGCCGGTTACGCGAAAACCTTCCTGGCTGAAGAGCAGTACCAGGGGGAGACCGACGTAGCCGAGACCGATAATCCCTACCCGCAGGTCCCGCGTCTCTACCAGGGACAACCATTGTGGCAAATTTTGCTGATCGACCAAACGCTTCTCCATCGAACGGGCTCACTTACCGTGAGGGGAACGCGGTGCACCTATCGTGAGGCAACCGGGATCTTCAGGGTCTCGCGATACCACTCCACGGTCCGCTGCAATCCCTCTTCCACGCCCACCAGGGGACGATAACCAAAGGCCTCCGCGGCGGCGGAAATATCGGCTTGCGAATGCAGGATGTCTCCGGTCCGCGACTTCGCATACAGCGGGGGCAGGTCAAAGCCGGTCAGTTTCGCCAATAGCTGGTAGATCTGTTTCAGTGTGTACTGGCCGCCACAAGCGGTATTGAAGACTTTGCCGGCTACTTTCTCCGCCGGCGCCGCGCAGGCCAGGAGGTTCGCGTAAACGATGTTGTCGATATAGGTAAAATCCCGGCCCTGATCACCTGTGCCGAAGATGGTGGGCCGTGTTCCTTCCAGCATTTGCTGGATGAACTTGGCAAGGACGCCGCTGTACGGCGAATCGGCTCCCTGGCGCGGTCCAAAGACATTGAAGTAGCGCAAGCTCACCGTCTCCAGTCCATATACCTGCCAGTAACTGCTCATGTAGTACTCGCCGACCAGCTTTTGTACCGCATAAGGGGAAATCGGCATGGGACGCATGGATTCTTTGCTGGGCAGAACGGGCTGATTCCCGTATGCGGACGAGGATGCCGCATAAACGATTCGCTTCACGCCCTCTGCTCGCGCGCCTTCGAGGACATTAAATGTCCCATCTACATTGCAACGGTGGCTGGGTTCGGGATGTGCGACAGAGAGGGGTACGGAAGGCAGCGCCCCAATATGCAGGATGTAGTCAATTCCTTCACAGGCAGTGCGGATCGCGGAAGGATCACGGAGATCCACTTCGCGAAAGTCGATGTGGTCGAAGTAGCCGGCCAGGTTCGCTGTTTTGCCGGTCAGATAGTTATCTACACCCCGAACGTCTTCCCCGCGTTCTACCAGGGCTCTCGCCAGGGACGATCCAATAAAACCCGCAATTCCAGTAATAAGATATTTCGCCATCGACGACCAGGGCCAACCTTGAAAATAGCACACCGTATAACTCAGGGACTATTCCTCAGCCCAGAAGCCAGTCTGCGTAAAATCTTCCTGCATTCTCTGTATGTACTTTTTAGAATTGAATTTTTTGCCGGTGGAAGCGCCCGACATATAACGAATTGTGCCGAAAATCGGGCGGTCAAACCAGGGGCGATCGAACTTGCCCACTATCGACCAGGCAATTCCGGCGTATCCATTGGGGTCTCTGCCATCGAGAAAGTAGCGATCGTTCAGGGTGACGCAGGTATCGAACGCTTTCGCCGGATCAGGGGACCACTCGAGGATCTTTTTGGCCCAGTACATGCGCATGTAATTGTGCATCCACCCAAATTTGACCATTTGCGTCTGGGCTGCATTCCAAAGCTCGTCTTTCGTCTCGGAGCGTTCCAACTGCTCGATGGAGTAGAGATGCTCCCGGCGATCGCGGGCGTGTTCCATCAGGGTCTTGCGAGCCCACGGTTCGGCACAGTCGAAGGAATCGTAGTTCTCGGTAAACTTGACGAAGTTCACCGCCAACTCCCTCCATCCGATCAACTCGCTGATGTACGAATCCCTTGCTGCCTGGGGGACTTTACCATCCTTGAATGCTTTCTCGACGGCCAAGGCGATGGTGATGGGGCTAATGTGCCCGAAGTGCAGATAAGGCGAGAGGCGGCTGGTTCCATCCACCTCGGGATGATTTCGGTTCTGGTCGTAAGCAGCCAGGTCCTTATGAACAAAATCGTGAAGGCGTTTGACTGCGGAATGCGTTCCGCCGGTGAAGCTCTGGACAGGGCCAACGGAACGATCCAGGGTCTTCCATCCGCAGGTAATATCTTCCCGCACGGGAAATGACTCCAGAGAGTTTGAAGGTTTCCATTCGTGCCGGGGCTGCAGATTGGGTTGCGGCAGCAGAAACTTTGGCAGCTCCGCGTAGAGCTTGGGCCGGAAAATATGCAGGGCGTACATGCGCTTTTGGAACAGACCGGACGGGACTACTACATCTGCGTCTACAGTCCAAAAGGGGATACGTAATCGGCCTGCCAACACCTTTCGCCAGCGCTCTGGCTCACGGCAGGGATTTTCATCGCCGATAACTATGGCGGCGTTTACTTCGGCCAGCAACGTTTGCAAAGAATTGTTGGGCGGACGGCGGACGATAAACCCGATCTGCCGCTGTTGCAGATCCTCTTCGATATCGGCGAGACCCTGGTTCAGGAAGAGGTAGTGGCGCAGATTGGCGTGAGGAAAGTTAGAGATGGCCGAAAAGTAGACCAAAACCGGGAGATCCAGGGCGTTGGCGACTTCGACCGCGACATCGAGCGCGGGATTGTCCAGCGCTCTTTCTGCTCTCTGCATCCAGTAGACGACGCACTTCCCGTCTGACGCCGGGGCTCCGCCGCGCCGGAGCAGAACTCTGGGGTTGGCGGCGATTTTGCGCAGGGCTTCGGGGACTTCGTCGTCTGTTGGTTTGGAGGTCATAGCGGGAGATTAGGGTAAAAGCGGATGAGGGCCTTCGGCCGTCTTATTCGGCCCAGGTACGCTAGCGCGAACCTAGGGCACCCGTCCCGCTCCTCAGCCTTTTTTTGAGGCCGAAATTTTTAGCCGGATTGGCTGTTACCAGAGGCCCCAGTTGCGGCTGATGTAGTCGGATAGGGTCATGGTGATCAACACCAGAAAGGTGAAGAAGCCCGCTCCTACGGTCAGCATCATAACTTTTGAGCTGTATCGGATATGCATGAAAAAGAGAATGACCAGTACAGCCTTGAGGCAGGCGATCCCGAGGGCCACGATGGGGCTGAATACGCCCATGTTGATAAACGCCGCACCGGTGGTAGTGGCAGTGAGTACCAACAGAGCGAGCAGGATGCTTAAGTAGGTCTTGGGCCCGACGATGTGATGTTCGTGTTCAGTAGGAGCAGACATAGGTGCTTTCCCTTTATTTCAAAGGATGGCGGCTGATGAGATACAGCAGCGGGAAAAGAAAGATCCAGACAATATCGACGAAATGCCAATACAGACCAAAATTATCGATGGTGGAGGTATGCCCATTGGTATAGGCGCCATGGTAAGCCTGGTAAAACAGGACGAACAAAATACTGATGCCGATGATCATGTGCAGGGCGTGCATGCCGGTCATGGCAAAGTACAAGAAGAAGAAGAGCTGGGCATGCTGCGCCATATCCGGAGCCAGCGGGACATCTCTTTTGTCGGTTGGATGGACAAAATCTTCGACGCTAAAGCTTGCCCCGGGGATGTGGTGCTCGGTGTATTTGTCGTGGTACTCGATCGTCTTGATGCCCAGGAAGACCAGTCCTAAACAAATCGTCAGGCCGAGCGAGGTAAGCAAGCCCTTGCGGTTGCGGGTCTCCGCCGAGTACACGCCCATGGCCATGGTGAAGCTGGAAAGGATGAGGACTGCTGTATTGGTGGTTCCGAGGCCGATGCCCAGCGTGTTGCTGCAGGCGACAAAGGCGTCGTAGTACCAGTTGCGATACAGCAGGTAGGCCATGAACAGGCCGCCAAAGAACATGATTTCGGTCAGCAGGAAGAGCCACATGCCGAAGCTGGCGGTTTCCCGCTGCTGCTCCACCGTGACGAAATGGTGGCGCAGATAAGCGGGATGCTCTTCGTGCCCCTCGTGGGGATCCGCGTGTCCGGTGACGATCGCCTGGCTATCCAACAGTCGTTACCTCGTGTTCGGTCTTGTGAGCCAACCAGTCATAGTCGTATGCTTCGTGATCCATGATCGGAATATCGACAAAGTTCTCGGTCAGGGGAGGCGATTGGGTCTGCCACTCCAGGCCGGTAGCCTGCCACGGGTTGCTGCCCGCGATCTTACCGTACTTGAGCGACCACGGCATATAGAGCATAGGTAGCAGATAGCCAATGCCCAGAACGGTTGCGCCCGCAGTCGAGAGGACATTCAATACCTGGAACTCAGGCGGGTACGCATGATACCGGCGCGGCATGCCCAGGTAGCCCACGATGAATTGGGGAAAGAAGGTCAGGATGAACCCGATAAAGGTAGTCACCGCACTCAACTGCGACATGGACTCGGGATACATGCGGCCAGTCATCTTGGGCCACCAGAAGTGGACCCCCGCCAGGTAGGCCATCAACATACCGCCCACCATGACGAAATGGAAATGGGCCACGATGAAGTAGGTCTCGGTGAGATGGATGTCCATGCCCAGCGATCCCAGGAACACCCCGGTGAGACCACCGATGGTGAAGAGGCCCATGAAGCCGAAAGCGTAGAGCATCGGCGTCTCAAAGGTGATGGAACCCTTATAGAGAGTCGCCGCCCAGTTGAAGATCTTGATTGCCGAAGGCACGGCCACCAGCATGGTGAGTAGCGAGAAGACCAGCGCCGAATAGTTGGAGACACCCATGATGAACATGTGGTGCGCCCAGACAAAGAATCCAAAGACGGCGATAGCGACCGAGGAGAAAGCGACCGCGGTATATCCGAAGACCCGCTTACGGGAGAAAGTACTGATGACTTCTGAGATCACCCCCATGCCGGGCAAAATCATGATGTACACCGCGGGGTGGGAATAGAACCAGAAGAGGTGCTGGAAGAGCAGGGGGTCCCCACCCTTGGTGGGATCGAAGACGCCGATGCCGATGGTCCGCTCGAGCATCACCAGGACCAGCGTGATCGCCAGTACCGGGGTCCCCAAAACCATCAGGATAGAAGCCGCATAGTGTGACCAGATGAACAAGGGCAACCGGAACCAGGTCATACCCGGGCAGCGCATACGGTGGACGGTGACGATAAAGTTCAGGCCGGTAAAGATGGAGCTGAACCCGGCGATGAAAACGCCCATGGCCGCGGTGATGACGTGGGTGTTGAGATAGTGGGTGCTGAGCGGAGTAGTGAAGGTCCAGCCAGTATCAACGCCACCGTTGAGCAAGGCGAAAACCAGGAAACAGGCGCCGGCAACATACAGATACCAGCTCAGCAGGTTGATCTTGGGAAAGGCTAGATCTTTGGCCCCGACCATGATGGGGATGACGAAGTTTCCAACGGTTGCCGGAACCGACGGCACCAGGAAGAGGAAGATCATGATCACGCCGTGCATGGTGAAGAGCTTGTTGTAGGTATCGGAGGCCACCAGATCGGGCAGCGGCGTCAACAGCTCCAGACGGATCAGCCCGGCAAAGGCTCCTCCGATAAAGAAGAAGAACGTGATCGAAATCAGATACAGCATGGCGATGCGCTTGTGGTCGCCAGTGAGCAGCCAGCTCTTGAGGCCGTATTCGCTATTGAGGTAGCTCAGCTTCGGCAGCTGTGCTTCTTCCTGGTTTGGAAGCGTGACAATGGTACTCATTGGTTCACCGTCCCCGGCACACCGGGTGCCGTCCTGCCCGATTTTGCGGGTCCACTCACTGCGGGCGAGGTCGAGCCAGAACTGGAGGTGCCAGCTTGCCCCACAGGGAGTTGGTTCGCAGTTAAAGTTTGTTGAACGCGATAGTTTGAATTCAGGTTTTTGATGTATTCGACCAGGTCGATCAGACCTTCTTCGCTCACCTGCCCTTGATAGGTAGGCATGATTGGCGCGTAGCCCGCGGTCACGCGGGTCGATGGGTTGAGGATGGCCTCGCGAAGAAAGGCATCATTGGCCGTGACAGACGAGCCGTCCGCCAACTGCAACCTGGAGCCGTAGACCCGGGCCAGGTTGGGGCCGCGCGCACTGGCCTCGCCCGAGTGGCAGGCGGCACAGCCGAGGCTGGTAAACAGGCGCTCGCCGTTCTGGGCCAGCGATGCTCCGCTGGTGCTGCCGGAAGCCCACTTCTGATAGTCGTCGGGGGTCATGGCGACGATTTCTCCAATCATGGCCGAGTGGTCGGTGCCGCAGTATTGCGTACAGAACAAATGATAAGTTCCCGTCGCGGTGGCTTCAAACCACACCGTAGAGTAGCGGCCAGGGATCACTTCCCGCTTTACGCGAAACGCAGGGATGGAGAAGCTGTGAAATACGTCCATAGAAATCATGGTCAACTGCACTTGCCGGTTGATAGGAATGTGCAGGGAATCGATCTCGTGCTGCCCACCCGGGTGCTCGGCCTTCCACATCCACTGTTTGCCTACGATGTAGATGTTCATGGCGTTAGTGGGCGGGTCGTAGATACGGAAGTAGAGCAGCGCACCCCAGACGAAACAGATCATGAACAGGGCCAGAGGAATGATGGTCCAGGTGGCCTCTAACAGTGTGGAGCCTTCAATCTGCGTGGCGACTGGGTTCTTCTCCTGGCGATACATGATGGAGAAGCCGAAAACCAGGATGATGACTGCAAGCATGCCCACAGCGGAGATCGCGACCAGAAAGAAGTAGAACGCGTCCATTTGGGGCGAAATAGCCGACGCTTCCGGCGGAAAGAGGGCAGAGTTCGTCAGCCACCTTACGAGAAACTGCCACAGCACTGGACTTATATGCATCGTTACCCTTTACCCTTGAAATCCCGGCGGAAACTCACCAGCATGAAGCTGCCCAGGCCCAGAAAAGTGAGCAGGCACCCTGCCTGCACCACCCGGGCAATGACCAGACTATGGCGGTTCAGCTTCGGATCATAGCGATAGCAGTAGGTCAAAATATTGTCGACCGGGGTGCCGATGGTGTTGTGCGACGCTTCGACCAATCCCAGCTGCAGATCCCTGGGCGCGTATTCCACCCCGAGGTAGTACTGCGCCATGCGTCCTTCCGGTGTAACCACTTCGATCGAACTGGCGTGCGCAAACATCGGCGGCTTGCCATCAGGCTGCGGCAGGCGCACATAACCCCATCCGACTGCTTTGGCCAGAGCCGTGATGTCCGATTGACCGCCGGTTAGAAAGTGCCAACCTGCCTCGGTTTCCGGGCGGCCATAGCGTTTTACGTAAAACGCCTTTTTGGCTGCGGCCATGGCCGGCGTCTCCGCCGGATCGATACTCGCGATCACGATCTGGAAGTCTTTGCCCGGCGTCAGGTTCACCATCTCCAGGGCGCCGACGAGGCCGTTGAGATCTTCCATGCACAGGATCTGGCATTGGTAGTAGACCAGCGAAAGGATCACTGGCTTCTTGCCAAAGTAGTCTCCCAGCTTGACGGCCTTGCCCGTTTCATCGCGGAAAGTGGCGTCGAGGGGCAACTGTTGCCCCAACCGCTGATCGATTTTGACGGTGTTCAGGATATCGGGCAGATGGTCCTGGGCGGGGTCGCCCATAGTCTTTTCCCCGTAGGGCGCCACCTGGGCGAACACCGGCGCGGCCGCGGGCAAAAGCATGGCCGCCGCCAACAAGAACCGGATTGTGCCCTTCCTCTGCATCTAGAAACCTCTACCGCGGCTCAGCGACTCGCTCCCAGAGCGGCCTGATCTCCTGGTTTCTCGCCCCGCATCCGCTGCTGCTCCAGGGTCTCCATATACTGTTGCTCGTAGCCCGTCCGGGCGAATCCGTCGGTAAGCGGCACGGTCACGACCGGAGCCCGGTCCCCCGCCATCAGGGGTTCGGTGGTTTGCTCCTCAGGAGCGACCGGGAGCCCGTTTTGCGCGATGATCTGCATCGCGCGGGCGATGGGAATGCGCACTTTGCCGCTGGAGCGGTCGACCCAGCTGTAGTAGTTCAGGAGCAAATCTTCGCGAGCGTGCATTTCTGCAATTTCCTGGTTGCCGTCGTCTATTTGCAGGCGGGGAGTAGGAAAGCGCTGCACCATCTGGTTCAGCTGATTCTGCTCCATGACCGCATTTGAGGTCAGATCCTGACGCTTGCCGGCCGGCTGTGCGCCGATCATGTTCCATTTGTTGGGCGGCCCGTCGCTCTTGAGAATGGCGGTGTTGATGACCTTGCCCATGCCGAAACAGAAGATGAAGAAGACCCCGACAAAGGCGCCCAGCGAGGCGAGAAAGACCACGATACCGTTGACGTTGACATCCGTGACCTCATAACCGGCGGATTCACTTTCCGCTGCGTAAGGGTCGATCGAGTGATGCGGATCTTGCGGCTCATGCGTGGGCATGCTCGCCCTCCAAAATTTCTTCCAGGTGAGGATCGTTGGTCTGGATCAGCGGCCGCTTCTCCAACTGGCCGAAGTAAAACCACATCCAGAGAGAAATCACGACGACCGGCACGGTCAGGTATTCCAGAATGCCGAAGCTGAAATGCAGGTTACGCCGGGCGTCGGCGAAGTTCGGTTCGATCAGCCAGAACATATCCCAGCAGCGGGCAAAGATCATGATCTTGCAGACCAGGACCAGGCGCTCCTTGTTCCGCTTAAGGTCTCGGGAGAGCAAGAGTGTGAAGGGAATGAACCAGTGAAATGCGAAGTCCAACGAAGCGATCACGCCCCAGCCACCGCGAAGCCGATCGAGATACCACGGAATCTCCTCCGGCAGGTTTCCTGACCAGATGATGAGGAACTGGGAGAAGGCAAGGTAGATATTGAGCATGACAAAGGCGAAAGCCAATTTACCCAAGTCGTGCTGCTCAGTTTTGCGGAGCAGCGTGTGCATCGGCTCGGCCTGCGAAAGCCGAATCACGGTGATGATGCCGAGCGCCAAAACCCCATAGCCCTGGCCCACCAGGAACATCAGGCCATAAATCGAGGAATACCAGGTGGGGTCGAGGGACATGACCCAGTCGATGGCGCACAAGCTCATGGTGATGGAATAAACCAGGACGCCAAAACCGCTCAGATTCTCAAGCCTGACCTGCCAAAAGCGAACGTTCGGATGAGGATCAGCATCGCGCTGCAACCCCCACTTGTTCAGCAGGTGCATAAAGATAAACCAGATGGCGAAGCAGACCGCGGACTGCACCCACACGCTGCCCACGTTGAGCATGGGGTGTTTGTAGGCAATCGCGTGCTCTTGCTCGTGGGAGATGAAGTGCAGGTGAAACGCTTGTGCGGGGTCGCTGAACTCGGCCCACAGGTAGAGCTTCTTCATGAAGATGCCGATGGGCAGGAACAAGACGATGATCAATGGCAGGCAACGGGACATTGCCTCCAGGGGCCGGCGCAGGAGTAAGCCCCACTTGCCGCCGCTCAAATACTGCACCATCAGCAACGCCAGGCCGCCCACGGTGAAGCCCCAGCTGATGATGTAACCGAGCAGGTAGGAGCGCAGCAGGTGGTCGATGCCGTCGTGGTCGACAGTCGCTGCCAGCACAGCCAGCACGATCGACAAAACGGCAAAGATACCGCCCACAACCATGGCCCGCCGCCGCCACGCTTGGAGCAGCAGCGGAGCATTCAGCTCGGAAGGTAGTGAATTTGCGTGATGTTCGTGAGCCATGTCTTTTTCCTGACCTATTTCAATCCCTTCGGCTTCACTGCGTTGCCACTGGTGGCCGCGCCACCGCCTGGCTGGGTCATGGCCGGTACCGGGCTGTCTGCCGTCGCGGGCGCCATGCCCGGCGTGCCCTGACTGGGGTCGGCCGGTAGTGCGGAGACCGCGGTTGCCGGCAGCGACCAGGGCTCGGCAAAGGACTCAGGCAATCCTGCACGCTCGGCAAGATCCTTCAAATTTTGGACCTGGACCCCGGAAGGAACTTCGCCTTCCCGTGCGTTTTGACTGATCTGCAGGGCCCGGATGTAGGCGGCGACCGACCAGCGGTCGGCAGGAGTGAGCTGGGCCGCATATTCCGGCATCGCTCCGTACCCGTTCGTCATGACGTAGAAGTAGTGACCCAGCGGCTCGGCCAGGATGCGTGCAGAGTGAAAGTTGCCCGCCGGCTTATAGCCACGCTGCACGATCATGCCGGCGCCGTTGCCCACGCGTGAATGACAAGGCGTGCAATAGATGTTGTAGCGCTCCTGACCGCGAGCCAGCACCTGCATGGAAACCGGGAAAGGCATCAAGTCGGCTTCTTTGCCGTCGATCACGCCGGTGTAATAGAAGCTGTCTTCGCCCAATTGTCCGCGAGCCACGGTATGCGCGACCTGGGGTCGAACCGATCGCCCGTCAGCGAAGAAAGTGGTGCTCCGTTGGGGAACGAACTTGGGCTGATTCTGCATGTCCTGGCGGCAGCCGGCAACCGCGAGCGCAGCAAAGCCCAGAGCCAAAAGGCGCACAGGACGGATTCGGGTCGTCAGCTTAATACTCCACCTCCACGACCGAAACCGGCCTGAAGCTTTCCAGAAAGCTGCGCGATTCCACCACCTCGAACTTTGGGTCGTTGGCTTCCAGACACAGAAAGAATTTATCCACCATGGCGCCACTGCGAAAGTTAGGCGCGTTGAAGAGTGGGTGGTACGGCTGGGGCAGGCCACACAAGGCCAGCATGCCAAACGCAGCCGAAAGACCCGCCCAGAGGATGGTCCACTCATAGGCAGGGATGATGAACGCCGGCCAGGAAAATAGCGGACGGCCCGCGATGTTCAGCGGGTAGGCCAGAACCGACACCCAGGTCTCCATCAGGAACATGGCAGCCAGGCCCATGAGCCCCCCAACGAGGCAGATGAGCGGCACGTAATTGCGATGGAAGCCGATGGCCTCCGCCGCTTCTTCGACTGGATAGGGGGTGTAGCAGTCCATCCGCCGCCAGCCCGCGTCATACGCGGTCTGTGCTGCTAACACCAATTCAGTGGGAGTGTCGAACTCCGCCAGTAATCCGTAGATTCCTTCACGTATAGGCATTAGTCACCCGCCTCCATCGCTTCCGGCTCCGCCGTCACCTTGGCTTGCGGCAGCATCATGCGGATCTCAGACATGGGGATCATGGGCAGGAAGCGCACGAATAAGAAGAACAACGCCGTAAACAGGCCCAGAGTGCCGAGGAAGGTGCCGTAGTCCCAACGGGTCGCGCGATAGGTTCCCCAGGACGAGGGGAGGAAATCGCGGTAGAGGCTGGTGACGACGATCACGAAACGCTCGAACCACATGCCGGTGTTGACGATCAGCGACATGATGAACATTTTCAATGGGCTGACACGAGTGCTGCGCAGCCACAACAACTGAGGTAGGGCGATGTTGCAGGTGATTAGCACCCAGTACGACCAGCCCATGGGACCGAAGATACGGTTCCACATCATGAAGTATTCCCAATGGCTGGCGGAATACCAGGCCATGAATATTTCCATGGAGTAGCCGTAGGCGACGATCAGCCCGGTGGCCAACATCACCTTGCCCATATTGTCGATATGGCGGATGGTGATCAGGCCTTCCAGGTGGTAGAAGGTGCGGATCGGGATGGCCAGGGTGATGACCATGGCGAATCCGGAGTAAATGGCGCCGGCCACAAAGTAGGGCGGGAAGATCGTAGTATGCCAGCCCGGCAGCACGGCCACAGCGAAATCGAAGCTGATGACGGTGTGTACCGAGAGCACCAGAGGTGTGGCCAAACCTGCCAGCAACAGCGAGGCGGTCTCGTAGCGCATCCAGTGCCGGACCGAACCGCGCCACCCCAGCGACATTATGCCGAAGGAATATTGGGCAAGCCTGGTCTTAGCCCGATCGCGCATGGTCCCGAAATCGGGGATCATGCCGATGTACCAAAAGACAACCGAGATGGTGGCGTATGTCGAAACCGCGAACACGTCCCACAGCAGCGGGGAGCGGAATTGCGGCCACACGTTCATGGTGTTGGGATAGGGGAAGAGCCAGTACCCCAGCCACGGACGGCCGACGTGAATGAGGGGGAACATGCCGGCGCAAATGACGGCAAAGATGGTCATCGCCTCAGCGAAGCGGTTGATGGAGTTGCGCCACTGCTGCTTGAAGAGCAGCAGGATGGCCGAGATCAGCGTGCCGGCATGGCCGATACCGATCCACCACACAAAGTTGATGATGGCGAAGCCCCAGCCGACGGGGATATCCAGACCCCAGATACCGACGCCCTTGAGGAACAGCCAGGTCACGGCCGTGAACAGGATCAAGCAAATGGTGCTGGCCAGCATGAAGCCGAAGAACCACCCCAGCGGGGTGTGCGGCGTGAGCACAATGCGCGAAATGACATCTGTAACCGACTTGAAGGTGTATCCGGGCGCGATGACCCGGAACTCGCCTGTCTTCGGATCCAGCTGCGGATCGCTTATAGGTAAATCTGGTTTGGTCGCCATGCTGCGCTAACCTTTCAGCTCTTCGCAGGCGCGTGCTCGATGCGCGCCTCGGCCAGTTCCGGGTTGGGGTTGAAGACTTCCGCGATATAGGTGGTGCGCGGACGCGTATTCAGATCCGCCAGCACGCCGTAATTACGCTGCTGCAATTTCAGCTTTCTCACTTTGCTGGCGCGATCGTTGACGTTGCCGAAGACAATGGCGCCGGTGGGGCAAGCCTGCTGGCAGGCGGTCACCACTTCACCATCGCGGATTTCGCGATTTTCCTTGTCGGCCGCGATTTTGGCTGCTGCGATTCTTTGTGAGCAGTAGCTGCACTTTTCCATCACGCCGCGGCTGCGCACGGTCACATCGGGGTTGCGCATCAGCTTAAGGCTCTCGGTTTCGAAATCGGAGTAGAGCAGGAAGTTGAAGCGGCGCACCTTGTAAGGGCAATTGTTGGAGCAATAACGGGTACCCACGCAGCGGTTGTAAACCATGACGTTGAGGCCTTCGGGAGAATGGACCGTAGCTCCCACGGGGCAAACCTGCTCGCAAGGAGCGTTTTCGCATTGCTGGCAGGTCATGGGCTGGAAGTGCGCTTTGGGCGCATCCAGATCCCCCTCGAAGTAGGTGTCGATGCGAATCCACTGCATGATGCGGCCGGTCATGGTATTGTGCCGGCCCACGACAGCAATGTTGTTTTCCGCGTAGCAACTCACCACGCAGGCATTGCAGCCGACGCAGGAGTTCATATCGATGGCCATGCCCCAGGCGTTCTTGTCGTAACGCCAGTTGTTGAACATGCTGTTATCCGGCTCGGGATCTTCGGGTTCTTTTTCCTCGTCATGAGCGAAGTTCGGATTCTCCTTGAACTCGTCCAATGTCGCGTAGCGAATGATGCCGCGCGTGGCAGCCTCGTTGCCTTCGAGCGAGTGGGTGCCGGAACCGTCTCCACCGGCCTCGAGGGAGCGATGATCCTGATAGTGACTCTTGGTCACCGCAAACTCAAAGGTCTTCCCGGTCTTGGTCATGGTTGCGCCGGAAGCGAACAGCAGCGCATTCGAGGTGCGAATGGCGTAGGCGTTGAAGCCCAGCCCGCCGGCCACGCGGCCGCCATTTTGACGTCCGTACCCGAGGTACACCGTGACCGAGCCGTCAGCGTGACCAGGAACCGCCATCACCGGAGCCAACACGGTGTTGCCGTTCGATTTGATGGCCACCACATCCTGCTCTGCCAAGCCAAATTTAGCCAGCGTCGTGTAGCTCATGAGCGCCGCGTTGTCCCACGACATACTGGTCACTGGCTTGGGAATTTCCTGTAGCCAGCCCACATTGGCATAGCGCCCATCGTAGATGTTGGGATCGGGACGGAAGATGATTTCGACGGTCCCGTCCTGCTGGCTGGGCGTGATGGCCGCCAGATCACCGGCCTTGGCGGAAACTGTCCTGGGCTGGAATGCTGTTCCCGTGATCATGCCGTCATGGAGGATCTTGCGCCAGCCATGTTCGGGGCTTGTCCCCAGGTTTGCCTGCCACGTTTTACGCACCGCATCGTAGGGCGACGTGTCGGGATCATTGAGCATGGATTGGACCACATCGTGAGCCGACTTGCCGCCGTACAGCGGGTCGATCATTGGCTGGATTACGGTGACCGTCCCGTCATAGGCGCGGGTATCCGACCAGTTCTCGAGGAAATGCGTCCCGTTGATGTGCCATTCCGCAACCACCGCGGTTTCATTGAAGTGGGAACCGAGGTGGGCGGTGTGCTTCACGCTGTTCATGGCCTGGTCGAAATGCAGGTCCACGGGCGCCGAGTAAACGGGGTTGGCATTCAGGATCACCAACCAGTCAACCTTGCCGGCCTTTATGTCGTTTACCAGGCTGACGATGTCCTCCCCCTGGATAGACGGCATGGGATTGACAGTTTCGGTATAAACCACGGTCTTACCAACGTTGCCCAAAGCTTGATTAATGGCAATCGCGGCCAGATGTACTTCCGGCGACTGTTGCTCCCCGGGGATAACTACGCACTTGCCGGAATTCGCCTTCAGGTCCGCCGCCAACGCGGTGAGAAACTTGCCTGCTGGGCCAGAAGGGGACTGGGAACTGGACCCACCGGCGCCAACGGCCGCCGCCAATGCTGCGGCGAAGGGCCCGATGTCGCCAGCCCTCAGAGCTAATCGGTGTTCCGCCTTGAAGCCGGTGGTGGTGGAGACACTCTCGACCGCGTACAGCCGATTCATGGTGCTGTTTTGGTCTGCGAGTTTGCGCCGGCCGGCGTAGTCCGCGGCCAAGCGAAGAAAGCCCGGATGGGTAATGCTCGATAGGAAGTCGGCATCGAGAGAGACGATGACGTCGGCGTCCTGGAGGCGGTACTGCGCGTCGTAGTAGTCGCCGAACGCGGTCTTCGAGGCGGAATAGGCGGAGTCCCGGTTGACGGGATCCCATTGCAACCACTTCGTATTGGGATAATTCTGCTGCGCCGCCTTCCACTGGGCGGCCAAGGTGGGCGAGGTGACGGTGTCGCTCAGGATGTAGACCCCGGCGCCTCCGCTCGCCTTCTTGTCGGAGAGCATGGCTCGGAACGCGGCAAGAAAAGCAGCAAACTCGCGAATTTCGCCGCGGTAGCTCACTCTTTGGGAGCGATCCGGATCGTACAGATCGAGCAGCGCACCCTGGCTTAATGGATCCGATGTGCCGCGGTTGACCGGATGCTCCGGATTACCGTCCAGCTTGATCGGCCGATACGCGTCACTCTTGACCAGCAAAGGCACCGCACCGGTGTTGAACGGCATGGCGGTGGCGAAATACACCGGCCGGCCGAGCACCAGATCTTCCGGCTCCTTCACGTACGGGTAGATCTGCTCGTCCGGCTGCTTGGTGCAACCAGCAAGACCGGCCAGGGCCAGCGAAGCGCTCATGACCTTGAGGAAGCCGCGCCGCGATACAGGGTCGATCCACTCGGCTGCCTGACTGGGGAATTCACGCTGCACCGCTTCGCGGAACGCGGGTGTGTCCGCCAACTCGTCGACGCTGCGCCAGTATTTCTTTCCCGTCTGGCCGGCCAGCTTTGCCCTGGCGGCTTCCAGCGTCAATTCCTGCTTAGTTCCCTTCATCTCGCTCATCGGTGGCATGTCTCGCAACTGCTCAATTCCTGGGGCGTGCGGATGTGGTACTGCTGGGTCAGGTACTTGCCCAGTGATTCCTGGTCAGTGAGTTTCACGTAGCTCAGGGTGGCTGGAAGTACTGTGCCCGGCGCATCGCTCGTAGCTTGCCCGTGCAATCCGCCTGGCAGCATGTTCAGGGAGGCGACCTGGGCACCGCTCTGGCTGGGGTCGACGGTGGTGCAGCTTACCGTCTGCGCCGTGGGAACTCCGTCCTTCACGCCTGTGCTGCCGCACCACACCGGCTTCTGGCTAGTGGGACCTTCCCACGCCATGTTGTAGATCTCGGCGGTGGGGCGGATGTTTTTGCCGGGATTGCGGTGGCAATTCAAGCACCACTCCATCTGGAGGGTGTTCTGCTGATACATCAACGGCATCAGGTCCACGCGGCCATGGCAAGAGGAACAACCAATGCCCTTGTTCACATGGATTTCATGATTGAAGTAAACAAAGTCAGGCAGATCGTGGATCTTGATCCACGGTATGGACTCGCCGGTCGCCCAACTGGTCCGTACCGGCTGCAGCAGGCCTGCGTTGGTCCAGATCTGCGCATGGCAGTTCATGCAGGTCTTGGTGGGCGGAATGCCCGCGTAGCTCGACTTCTCGACGGAGGTGTGACAGTACTGGCACTGGAGACCCAGTCCCATGACGTGATGCTTGTGGCTGAACGGCACCGGTTGTTCGGCGCGCTGCCCCTGCTTGGTGACCCATGGAGACCCTTGCAACTGATCAAGGGAGACTCCCAGGGCGATGACAATCAACCCTGTCAGGACCAGGCTCGCGCGGGCTAACGCGTTGGCACTCCGGTCAAAAATCTGCGCCATTGGATGAGTCCCTGCTTCCTCAGATTCCGTGGTGGTAAAAGAAAGGCTCGGCTACGACTCTTTGCGATTCGATCCAAGAAGATGCGGTAGAAATTACCTTCCGGCATCATGCCCGGAAAGTTGAATATAGCAGCAAACCGGAGGGGGTAGGCAACTCTAGGGTGGCCCGAACCGGATTTATGATCGCAGCGAAAGAGCCATGCTGGAAAATAAGCCCGATTGCAACGGCCGAGCCTCGCAGTGTCCGGGCTGTTTGCATTTCCGGTACTCACGACAAAGTTAGAATGCTTGGATGGACGAAGGCTTGCGCCCGGTTCGCTACGACGTTGCTCTTGCGCTCCAGCAATTATCGACGGCGGACGCCAAGCTGGGCGCGCTGATTGAACGTGTTGGTCCTTTCGCACTGCGGGTGAAAAGTACACACTCGCCGTTTGAGGCACTGCTGGAAGCGATTCTGTACCAGCAACTGCACGCCAACGCCGCGCGGGCAATACTGGGTCGCTTGTTGGCTTTATTCGGCGATATGCACCCGCAGCCGGAGCAATTCCTTGCCGTACCTGATGAGATGCTTCGAGCGGCTGGCTTGTCGCAGGGGAAGCTTCTGTCTCTGCGCGATCTTGCGGCCAAGACCCTGGACGGTACAGTTCCCTCACTTGGCGTGATTCGGCGCTTGCCGGATCAGGAAATTATCGATCGGTTGAGTCATGTGCGTGGGATCGGAACATGGACGGTGGAGATGCTGCTTATGTTTCGCCTGGGACGGCCGGATGTGTTTCCGCGCACGGATTATGGAATTCGCAAGGGGTATTTGTTGACTTTCGGGAGAGTCAAGGCGGGGCAGCCGGTCACTCTCGATATGCTGCCCAAGCCGGAGCAGATGCAACGCCGGGCGGCTCGCTGGAAGCCGTGGCGATCGGTGGCTAGCTGGTATTTGTGGCGGGCTTGCGAATTGCCTCCGAATCCTAAGACGTAGAGATTCGCGGGAATGGGCGGACCGCGGAAAAAGAACAGATAGCTTAGGGCTAAATGCCAAAACCGTTTGATGGGATTGTGCACAAGCCAGATAGGCTGCGGAAAAGGCCCGGTTGAGTCCCGCAGGGACGGCTGAACTTAGCCAGGACGTCAGTCCTGGGTGAACCGAATGCAAGGGGAAACCCAGTCCCGTTAGGGACGGCTGAAATCCTGTGCAGGAGTGTCCAGC
>JBAVQC010000303.1:0-2916 GCA_049693715.1 Acidobacteriaceae bacterium
ACACCACCACGTGGACCATCGTGCTGGTCCTCACGCTGCTGACCATCTTGCCGGCGCTGCTGCTTTCGATGACTCCCTTCGTGCGCATCATCATCGTTTTTCATTTTCTGCGCCAAGCGCTGGGAACGCAGACGGCGCCCAGCAACCAGACGCTTTTGGGCCTGGGCCTGTTTCTCACTTATTTCGTGATGCAGCCGGTCGCCGCGCAGATCGGCCAGGTGGCCGTCGCTCCTCTGGAGCGCCACGAAATCGCGCCGCTGGACGCGCTGGAGCGCGCCGCGACTCCGCTGCGCGATTTCATGCTGAAGTTCACGCGCGAAAAAGATTTGGCGCTGCTCACCGAGCTGGCGCACATCCCGCGGCCGCGCCAGCCGGAAGATTTGCCGATGCGCGTGGTGATTCCCGCTTACATCCTTTCGGAGATGAAAGCCGGGTTCCAGATAGGCGCGGTCCTGTATCTGCCGTTCCTGGTGGTGGACATGGTAGTCGCGGCCATCACCACATCGGTGGGCATCGTGCAGCTGCCGCCGGTAATTATCTCGACGCCGCTGAAGATTCTGCTTTTTGTGGTGGCGGACGGCTGGAATCTGGTGGTGGGCTCGCTGCTGAAAAGTTTCTATTAGGTTTGCGAAACGAAATCGGAGCATGCAGATGGATATGAAAGAAGCAGTCGAGCTGACGCGGCGCACATTGCAGATGGCATTTCTGGTGAGCGCGCCGATTCTGGCCGCCGCGATGATTATGAGCGCGCTGATCAGTTTCGTGCAGGTGTTGACGTCCATGCAGGACGCCACGCTCTCGACCGTGCCGCGGCTGGTGGCGGTCGCGACGTTTGCGTTTTGGCTGCTGCCCTGGATGACCGAGAAGCTGGTGATGTTCACGATCGCGCTGTTCGGCAATTTTCGCCATTTCGCGCAATGAGGCGCGGGTGGCGCGTCAGTGACGCGCCCGGGAAAACAAGATGGAAGCTTTCGTGAGTCACGCGCTGCTGGTGGCCCTGCGCATTGGCGGGCTGATGACCTTCGCGCCGTTTTTCGGCAATTCCTCGCTGCCAAATACGGTGAAGGCCGCGCTGGCGCTGGGATTCACGGCACTGCTGTTGCCGCTGTACGCCACGTCACCCGCGCCAGTGACCGCGAGCATCGCCGGATGGGTCGTGATGGCGCTGGGCGAAGCGATGATCGGCCTGTTGATGGGCATCACCACGCAATTCGTTTTCGACGGGATGGAAATCGCGGGGCAGATGGTCAGTTTTCAGTTTGGTTTTTCGCTGGCGAATGTGATTGACCCGAATTCGCTGGTGGAAGTGACGGTGCTTTCGACTTTGAACACTCTGGTCGCGCTGCTGATCTTCATGCAGCTCGGAGTGCACCGCTGGCTGTTGCGCGCGACGGCCATGAGCTTTGAAATGATTCCGGCGGGAAGCCTGGTCAGCATGCACTTGCCGGTGGATGGCGTGATCAAAGCGGCGGCGGCGATGTGGCTGGTGGGCGCTGAAATCGCGTTTCCGGTGTTGCTGGCGACGATGCTGGCGGACTTCACGCTGGGATTTGTGAGCAAGGCGGCGCCACAGTTTCCGGTGCTGCTCTTTGGAATTTCGCTCAAGGTTTTGCTGGGTCTGGCGGTGTTGTACGGCGTGGTGGGTTTTTGGCCGCGTTTGCTGGGCCGCTATTTTTATCAGGCGCTGACGACGCTGGAACATTTGCTGACGGTTGCACGTTAAGGGAAAGTCGCGATGGCCGACGAAGACAAAAGCCAGCCAGGAAGCCCGAAAAGGCGGGAGAAGGCGCGCGAACGCGGCCAAGTCGTCCGCAGCCGCGAATTGCCTTCGGCGCTCGCGTTATTGGTGGTTGCGATGGTACTGCGTTGGGGGTTGAGCGGCTGGGTGCCGGTGTGGCGCGATTTGCTGCGTCATCTGCTGGCGGCTGCGGGGCGTTCGGACATGAGCATGGTGACGCCGCTGCTGAATTGGACGGCGTGGGGCGTGGTTCGCTGGGCGGTGCCGCCGATGCTCGCCGCTTGGGGAATCTCGCTGTTTGGCATCCTGGTGCAGAGCGGCCTGGTGCTTTCGCCGAAAGCGATCGAGCTCAGCTTCTCGCGTTTTAATCCCGTGAATAACGTCTCGCGAATATTCTCCTTCGGCGGATTGAGCCCGCTGCTGAAATCGCTGATTCCTTTGTCCTTCCTGGTGTACCTGGGTTCGTCCATTCTGCTGCGCGAGTGGTACCAGGTGCTGCATTCCTCGCAGCGCGGGCTGGCCAGTGATATGGCTTGGCAGTTCAGCTTGATTTACGAAATTTCCTGGAAGGGCGGGATGGTGCTGCTCGCTTGGTCGGGCGTGGACTACGCGCTGCAAAAAACAAATTACGAGCGCTCGCTGCGCATGTCCAAGCAAGAAATACGCGAGGAAGGCAAAGAGGCCGAAGGAAATCCGCAAACGAAATCGCGCATCAAGCGCCGCCGCCGCGAAATGCGCCGCAAACAGATGTTGCAGCGCGTGGCGCGTGCCACGGTGGTGATTACCAATCCGAACGAATACGCCGTCGCGCTGGAATATATCCCGGAAAAAATGGGCGCGCCGGTGGTGGTAGCCAAGGGCCGGGGACTGCTGGCGCAAAAAATCAAACGCGAAGCGCGCTGGTACGAGATTCCGATCATGGAAAATGTCGCGCTGGCGCAGGCGCTGTATCGCACCGTGGAAGTTGGGGACACCATTCCCGCAAAACTTTATACCGCGGTCGCCGAAGTGCTGGCGTTCATCTATCGCGCGCAAGCCAACCTGCGCGCGGAGCATGAACGCAGACGAAACGCCGCGACACATGCTGCCGCAGATGCTAGCGGGGTGGCGGGTTCTCCCATTGCGCCAGGCGCGGCGGCCGCGGCAGGCCCTGCCACCGCTGGCGCTAGCACAAGCAG
>JBAVQC010000304.1:0-13979 GCA_049693715.1 Acidobacteriaceae bacterium
GAGTACACCGTAACCCCGGATGTGCGCAGGCCCCATTCGATGGAGGTGTTCTCCATCGATGAAGTCGGCTCCATCGATTCAACCAATCAGAAGATCACCACCTACGAGCCGTTTTATTCGCTGCGTCATTCCGCACAGAAAGATAACCGCTCCTGCTTTTGGCTCGCGCGCCGGCGGGCATCGAGCCGGCTCAACGATGAGGGAACAGAAGTAGCGCTTTCGCTGATCGATCTGTCCACAGCCAATGTCGATCCACAAGCCTCGGTGCTCTCGGTGCGCACGACCTGCACTAACCGCGATTTGCCCTCCCGCCTGCCGTTTGGTAACCAGGACAGCGACTTTGAAATGGAAGGCGCAGCCGCCATGAAGCGCATCGTTGCGCTGCGCAAGCCCACCCAGCCGGTGCGGCCCGAATTGGGCAAAAGCACCTTATGGCGCCTGGTTTCGCACTTATCGCTCAACTATCTTTCCCTAGTGGAACAAGGCAAAGACGCGCTCAAGGAGATCCTCGGTCTTTACGATGTTGGCCGCACGGCCTACTCGCAAAACGTTATCCAGAGCATTCTCGAAATCCGCAGCCGCCCGCACTTCACCCGCCTGATTTCGGAACAGGGAGTGAGCTTCGCCCGCGGTTTGCGGATCGAGCTGGAACTGGACGAGGACCAGTTCACCGGCGGCGGTGCGTTTCTTTTCGCCAATGTGCTGGAGCGATTCTTCGGCCTCAGCGTCTCGCTGAACAGCTTTACCCAGCTCAGCGTCACGACTCCACAAAGAAAGGGGGCACTGCACGAATGGCAACCGAGATCGGGCCGGAAACTTCTGGTTTGAAAAATTCGCCGCTGGGCGACCGACTGGCCGAGGACCCCTGTGGGTTTGAATTTTTTCAGGCGGTGACTCTTTTGCAGCGGTTTGGCGCCGGCCGGCAACCGGTGGGAGGCTTCTCCCATCCGGAAGAGGAGGCAGTCAATTTCCGCGTGAATCCCAGGCTTGGCTTCCCCGCCAGTCAGATCCAGAGTCTGGACTTCC
Source organism: Acidobacteriaceae bacterium (assembly GCA_049693715.1). Taxonomy (GTDB): domain Bacteria; phylum Acidobacteriota; class Terriglobia; order Terriglobales; family Acidobacteriaceae; genus PALSA-350. Next base: position 1,027 of record JBAVQC010000304.1, read on the forward strand.
GCGAGGATGCGCCGCCGGAGATGATGGTGAACTTCATGGGCCTCACGGGCCCTTCCGGTGCGCTCCCCTACACCTACAGCGAGTTGATGCTGGAGCGGATCAGGGCCAAGGACTACGGTCTGGCGGCCTTCTTCGACATTTTCAATCATCGCGTCCTCTCGCTCTTTTATCGCGCCTGGCAGAGATCCCGTTTTCCCGTCACTTATTCCGCCGGCCCACGCGATCTGTTTACGCGCTATCTTCTCGACTTGATCGGGTTGGGTACCGAAGGCTTGCGTGACCGCCAGGAGATTGAGGATGAAGCATTGCTCCACTACGCATCGCTAGTGGCGATGCAGGCGCGCTCAGCGACCGCGCTGGAGCAAATTATTGCGGACTACTTTGAGGTTCCGGTGGAGATTCAGCAATTCACCGGCGCCTGGTATGGGCTCGACGACGCGACGCAGTGCTCCATGACTGATACGAACTCGCCCTCATGCCAGATAGGCGGCGGGGCGGTGGTGGGCGATGCGGTTTGGGACCGGCAGGCACGCGTGCGTATCCGTCTTGGCCCGCTCTCTATGGAACGGTATTGCGATTTCCTGCCAGAGGCGAGCGCATACACTGCTTTGCGCAGTCTGACCCGGTTCTTCAGCAACCAAAGCCTGGAATTTGAATTGCAGCTGGTGCTCGATCGCACCCAGGCGCCGGGCACTGAACTCGATTTTGAGGCAACAAATGCGGTGCGGCTGGGATGGGTCTCATGGCTCAAAACGGCGCCTCTGGGGATCGATCCTGACGACACGATCTTGACTTTGTAAGGGGAACATTATGGGACTGAATCTCAAAGCACTCATCGGCAAGTTGAATGAGCCTGCGCGCTTGGCCCTCGAAGGGGCGGCCGGCCTCTGTCTCTCGCGCACCAATTACGATGTCGAGGTCGAGCATTACCTCACCAAGCTGCTCGATTCCGCCTCCGGCGACTTTGCCGCGATCATCAAGCATTTTGAAATCGACAAGTCGCGGCTCACTGCTGATCTCGCTCGGAGCATCGACAAGCTTAAGTCAGGCAACGCGCGCACCCCGGCCATCAGCCCGACGGTGCTCAAGATGCTGACCAGTGCCTGGACGGTCGGCTCCATCGATTTCAATGCCGGGCAGGTGCGCACCGGCTTCACCATCATCGCCCTGGTCTCGGACGATGAACTTACGCGTCTGGTCAACGACGTCAGCCGCGAGTTCCAGAAGATCAACGCCGACGCGCTGCGCAAAGATCTGCTGGGGATTGTCGCGCTCTCCAGTGAGACGACTACGACCGCCACCGCTGGAGCTGCGCCCGGCGATCCCGCCCAAAAAACAGCCGGCGGCAAAACGCCGAACCTGGACCAATACACCGTCGACCTTACCGGCAACGCGCGCAAGGGAAAGATCGATCCCGTGCTCGGCCGGGATGCGGAGATTCGCCAGGTGATCGATATCCTCACCCGGCGCCGGCAGAACAACCCCATCCTGACCGGCGAGGCGGGTGTAGGCAAGACCGCCGTGGTGGAGGGCTTTGCGTTGCGGGTCGCCCAGGGGGATGTGCCTCCGCCGCTCAAGAATGTGCATGTGCGCACCCTCGACCTGGCGCTGCTGCAGGCCGGCGCAGGGGTCAAGGGAGAATTTGAAAATCGGCTCAAGGGTCTGATTGAAGAAGTGAAAGCCTCAGCCACGCCCATCATCCTCTTCATCGATGAGGCCCACACCATGATCGGCGCTGGTGGCCAGGCGGGACAAAACGACGCCGCTAACCTGCTCAAGCCGGCACTGGCCCGCGGCGAACTACGCACGATCGCCGCTACTACATGGTCGGAGTACAAAAAGTACTTTGAGAAGGATGCTGCGCTCGCCCGGCGCTTCCAGGTGGTGAAGGTGGAAGAGCCCAGTGAGCACCAGTGCCTGATCATGATGCGGGGGCTGGTGGCTTCGCTCGAAAAGCACCACAACGTTCGTATCCTCGACGAAGCGGTTTATGCCAGCGTCCGTCTTTCGCACCGGTTTCTCGCCGGCCGTCAATTGCCGGATAAGGCCGTGAGTATTCTCGACACCGCCTGCGCTCGCTTGTCGTTGGGACAGAACGCCACTCCGCCTGCGCTCGAAGACACCACTCGCCAGATTGACGCCCTCGAGGTACAGAAACGAATCCTCGAACGCGAAGCAGTCGTGGGCGCTGACCACCACGAGAAGCTGGGAGAGATTGAAGAACAAAAAAACGCGGCCGCCAGCAAACTCAAGGCCTTGCAAGAGCGCTGGGATAAGGAGCGCGAACTGGTCACGAAGATACGCGAACTGCGGGAGAAGCTGGAAGCAGGTCATGCCGCGAACGGCACTGGCGATGCGGCCGCAGCCAGTTCGGGCGCATTGAAGACGGAGTTACAGGCCCTGGAAACTCAGCTATCCGCACTGCAAGGGGAGACAGGCCTGATCCGCGTTTGCGTGGATGCGCAGATTGTGGGCGAAGTACTTGCTGCCTGGACCGGCATTCCTGCCGGCAAGATGCTCAAGGATGAAATCACCACCGTGCTGGCGCTGCAGGAGCACCTGGGCCGCCGCGTCATCGGCCAGCCGCACGCGATGGAGATTATCAGCCAGCGCGTCCAGACCTCGCGCGCATCGCTGGACGACCCCAATAAACCGGTTGGCGTGTTCATGCTGGTGGGTCCCAGCGGCGTGGGCAAGACGGAGACGGCGCTCGCGCTTTCTGACTTGCTGTATGGCGGCGAACACAATCTGATCACCATCAACATGTCTGAGTTCCAGGAACCGCACACCGTTTCCACCCTCAAGGGATCGCCTCCGGGATATGTGGGATATGGCGAAGGCGGAATCCTGACCGAAGCGGTGCGCCGCCGGCCTTACTCCGTGGTGTTGCTGGATGAGGTCGAGAAGGCGCACCCCGATGTGCTGGAGCTCTTCTTCCAGGTGTTCGACAAGGGAAACATGGAAGACGGAGAGGGCCGCCAGATCGATTTCAAGAACAACATCATCATCCTCACTACGAACGCGTGCACCGATCAACTGATGAAACTGGTGGCTGACCCGGAGACTGCGCCCAGCCCGCGCGCGCTGGTGGACACCCTCAAGCCGGACCTCAACAAGATCTTCAAGCCGGCTTTCCTTGGACGCATGGTTGTGATCCCCTACTACCCGGTGCGCGACGAGGCGCTGAAGCAGATCATCCGGTTGAAGCTGGGTAAGATTCAGCGGCGTATCCTGGAAAATCACAAGATCAAGCTCACTTACGACGACGCCTTTCTCAACGAGGTCGCCAGCCGGTGCACCGAAGTCGAGAGCGGCGCACGCAACGTGGACAACATTCTCACCAATTCCCTGCTGCCCGATATCTCACGAAAGATCCTGGGCGGAATGGCCGAAGGAGAAAAGATGACCGCCATTCATGTAGGCATTGGGGAAAATGGGGATTTCGTCTATGCACTCCCGGGAGCACAGGTTGCCGTGGAGAGTATGGCCTGAAGCGGGTTAACGAAAGACGATCGGCTCTTTAGGTTTATCGATGCCTTATTCTCAACAAGAACGCCTGATTGCCCTTACCACGCCGCTGGGCGAAGATGCCTTGCTGCTGGCCGGTTTCAGCGGCCAGGAAGCCATCTCACGCCTGTTCAGTTTTGATCTCGATCTGCTCGCGGAAAAAGGGCCGATCGACTTTGCCCAGATTATCGGCAAGAAGGTCACCATAAGAGTGACTCAAGCGGACAAGACGGAGCGTTATTTCAACGGCATTGTGAGCCACTTTGCGCAAAGTGGATCAGACGCTCGCTTCACCCGTTACCGCATGCAGATGGTTCCCTGGACGTGGCTGCTCACCCGATATGCCGACTGCAAGATTTTTCACAACAAGACGGTCCAGGAGATCCTGGAACAAGTCTTCAAAGACCGTTCCGTGAGTGACTACCAGATCAAGCTCAATGGCAGTTACTCGCCGATGGAGTACTGCGTTCAGTATCGGGAGACAGATTTCAATTTTATTTCCCGGCTCATGGAACAGAACGGCATTTTCTATTTCTATCAGCATGAAATGGGAAGCCACACCATGGTCATCGCCGATACTCCCAGTGCCCACGAAGCGTGCCCTGGACAGGAAACCGCTGGATACAACCTGGTAAGCGGCGGCATCGACGACGAAGACGTAATCCATTCCTGGACCATTGAGCAGGAGTTGCGAAGCGGCAAGTACACGTTAACCGACTATAACTTCAAGACCCCCTCGGCCAATCTCATGGCTACCGAACCGAGTGTGATCGAGGTGGGAGGCAATAGCGGCTTCGAACTCTTCGACTATCCCGGGGAATACGCGACTCGTGGCGACGGCACGGCATTTGCGAAAATTCGCATGCAGGAAGAGGAGGCCAGTCACCTGGTCGCCAATGGCTCCAGTACCTGCCGCGCCTTCACCAGCGGTTACAAGTTCACCCTCAAAGACCACTATCAAAGTACAGTGAACGTGTCTTATGTGCTGACCGAGGTCCAGCACAGCGCGTCGGTGGCCGACACCTATGCCATGAGTAGCGGCGCCGGCGGAGAGAGCTACTCGAACCTGTTCACCTGCATCCCGGAAACGGTTCCCTTCCGGCCCGCGCGTCTTACTCCAAAGCCGTTCGTGCAGGGGCCGCAGACGGCCGTAGTGGTCGGCAAGTGTGACGCTTCCGACGGCGGCGGCAGTGGCGAAGAAATCTGGGTGGATAAATTCGGGCGCGTCATCGTTCTGTTCCCATGGGACCGCCCCAGTAAGTATTCCTGCTGGGTTCGCGTCTCCCAGGACTGGGCGGGGCAGGGTTGGGGCGCGATCACGATTCCTCGCGTCGGACAGGAGGTTCTGGTTAGTTTTCTGGAAGGCGATCCGGACCGTCCGATTATCACCGGGCGCGTGTACAACGAAGATCAGACAGTTCCCTACACGCTGCCCGACAACCAGACCCGCAGCACCTTCAAGACACGAAGCAGCAAGGGGGGCGGCGCAGACAACTACAACGAACTGCGCTTTGAGGATAAACAGGGGGACGAACAGGTTTTCCTGCGCGGAGAAAAGGACTTCGATACCCGGATGAAAAATGACATTCGGGAGTGGGCGGGAAATAATCGAAGCCTGATCGTCAAACAGGATCAAATGGAGAAAGCCGGAGGCGACCTCCACAGCCAGGTCACGGGGAATGTGAATCAAAAGGTCGGGCAGAATTTGTCTTTGCAAGTGGGTCAGAATCTGTACGAGAAGTCGGGGATGAACTTTGCTCATGAAGCGGGACAGATCATTCATCTGAAGGCCGGTACGACCGTCGTTCTGGAAGCCGGGGTAGAGTTAACGCTCAAAGTGGGCGGCAATTTTATCGATATCGGTCCCGCGGGCGTCACCATAGTGGGTACGATGGTGATGATCAACAGCGGCGGCGCTGCCGGTTCCGGTTGCGGGTCAAGTCCCACCACTCCGAAGGATCCCGACGTGGCCGATGACGGTAGTCAGGGCAAGAAGATGAACTGAGGTGGGCGACCCCCCTTTTGCTATACAAGGCAGTCCCGTCCCATCGAGAGAATAAAGGTTATCCTTATTCGCAGCCCCATAGATTGCCCATGAAACAACTGCAACCCGTTCTCTGGACCAAAGGCACCTTCCTGACACCGCAGCACCTGCAACTTCAGGACCGGTTCCTCGAAGACAGCTTGAACTTCCGGCTGCAGGCGCTCAAGTTTTGCGCCTGGGGTTTCAGCGAAGTTGTGCTCGACCAGGAATTGCTGGCGGACGGACACCTGGCAGTTTCCCGCGCCTCGGGCATATTCCCGGATGGGCTGCTTTTCGATATTCCCGGGTCGGATCAGCCGCCTCCCTCGAAAGCTCTGGCGGAGTTCTTCGATCCAGGCGTTCGCGACCTCGACATTTATCTCACCGTACCCGACTACCGGCAGAAGGGCTTGAACGTCTCGCCCGTAGGCCGGTCCGCGGGTTCACGCTATTTGGCCGAGATCAAGTCGGTCATCGACGAGAACACAGGGACGGGGGAGAAGCCGATCCAGATCGCGCGCAAGAATTTGCGTCTGCTGGCGGCCAATGAGACGCGCGAAGGCAGCTCCGCCCTGCGCATCGCTAACGTGGAACGCACGGACGCCGGTGTCTTCCGTCTGAACACCCGCTTTGTCCCTCCGCTGCTGGAAGTACGAGCCAGCGACTTCCTGCTCGGCGTAGTGAACGGGCTGCTGGAAATTCTCTCCGCCAAGAGCACGCAGCTTGCCGCCAGCCGCCGGCAGAAGAACCTAAGCCTGGCGGACTTCACGGCGTCAGACATTGCAAATTTCTGGCTCCTCTACACCGTCAATTCGCATATCCCTGTGCTCAGCCATCTGCTCCAGGGGCAGCGCTGCCACCCGGAAGAACTCTTCTCCGCGCTGACCGCGCTTGGCGCTTCCCTCACCACATTTTCCGCGACCATACGCCCGCGCGATCTTCCCTTGTACGACCATCTCGAGTTAAGCAAGGTCTTCAACGATCTGGATCAGAAACTACGCCTGTTGCTGGAGACCGTGGTGCCGACCAATGTCGTGTCGCTACCGCTCAAGCACGTGAAGAACGCTATCTACGCCACCGCGATCGACCAGGACAAGTACCTGAACAACACTCGGATCTACCTGGCCATCTCCACCGAGACCAGCGAAGAGTCGATCATCCGTAAGGTTCCCCAGCTGGTGAAGGTGTGCTCCGCAACCGACATCGAGCGCCTCATCAGCCTTGCTTTGCCCGGAGTTGTCCTGAGCCACTTACCCAGCCCGCCCAGCGCGATTCCAGTTAAGATGAAGTATCAATATTTCAGTCTGAACCAGTCCGGACCCGCGTGGGAGGCGGTCACCCGCGCTCGCAATCTCGCCGTACACGTTCCGGGAGATTTTCCAAGTCCGCAAATGGAGTTGCTTATCCTGTTGCCGCAGGCGGGTTGAAAGCCATGACACTCTTGAACAAACCCGTCTGGGCAGAAGGCATGTATCTCGGCCCGCATAATTTTCAGGCGCAGAGCCGCTATTTTGAAGACTCGCTGAACTTCGTCACCACCAGTCTTTGGCGTGACGCGTACGGCTTCGCCGGGCTGCAGTTTGACAACGACGCCCTACGCAACGGCATTCTCACCATGAATAGCGGGCGCGGCTTGTTTGAAGATGGCCTGGCGTTTGATTTGCCGGGCTCGGATTCCGCTCCACCACCCCGCGAGTTCGGCGGTCTGTTCTCTCCGGTTGCCGACCATCTGACGATGCACCTTGCTGTCCCTGTCAATCTGCAAGAGGGCCGCAATACTAGCCTGGAGAATGGAGCCTCCGGCTCGGTTCGCTATCACAGCGTGGAGCAGATGCTTCCGGATGAAAACACCGGGCGCGATGAGAAAAAAGTTAAGGTCGGACGCAAGAACCTGCAGTTGCTCGCCGAAAACGAAGTAACCGATCAGTTTGTGAGCCTGCCGCTGTTACGCATCGTGCGTGACGGCTCCGGCCGTTTTGAGAGCGATCCTGGATTTGTGCCGCCCTGCCTTACGTTAAGCGCCAGTGGGTCTCTCACTGCCATGCTCAGGCGCCTGGTCGATATTCTTGACGACAAGAGCACTGCTTTTGCGCGTGAGCAACAGCAGCGTCATGGAGCGTTTCAAGCTGGTTTGTCGCCGCGCCATGTAGCGCAATACTGGTTCCTGCACACGCTGAACTCGAGCGTTTCCATGCTCCGTCATTTCCTGCTGTCGAAGCACGTACATCCGCAAGAGTTGTTTCGCGAGATGTCGCGGCTTGGGGGTGCTCTTTGTACGTTTGGCCTTGAAGTGCATCCACGATCGTTACCGGTCTACGACCACCGCAATATCGGAGCCTGTTTCGCAGCCCTGGACGAGCACATCCGCCGCCACCTGGAGATTGTGATGCCCTCCAAGGCAATCACCATTCCCTTGCGGGCGATAGGAAACTCTATCTACGATGGCGAGATCAAAGATGAACGCTGTGTCGGGGCCTCGCGCTGGCTGCTGGAAATTCGCTCCCCCATCGGCGAAGCCGACTTGATCGCGCGTGTACCGCAGCTGGTGAAAGTCTGCTCCTCGCGGTTTGTGGTTGAGCTGGTCAAGCGCGCGCTGCCCGGCCTGGCGCTCAACCACCTGCACACGCCGCCCGCTGAGGTGGCGGTCCGAGTGGAAAGCCAATACTTTGCCATCAACCGGAGCGGGCCATGCTGGGAGAACATCATGCAGACCCGCAGGGCCGGTGTGTATGTGCCCGGCGACATCCCATCGCCGGAGATGAGTTTGATTGTATTGCTCGATGATCAAAGGTAGTACCTGAATGACAACCATGACCCAGGCCACCAAGGGTGCCGTGCCAGCTCTAAAGGTAACGGCAGAAGTGAGCCCTGGTACATGGTGTAACTTCCGATTCGACAAGCCTTTTAAGATTGGCCGCCTCAAAGATTGCGATCTCTTCATCGACAACTCTTTTGTCAGCCGGGTCCATGCGGCGGTTGCTTTTGAAGATGGGCACTGGACGATTCGAGATCTCGGCAGCGCGAATGGACTCTTCTTCCGCGGCACGCAGATACCGTCTGTTTTAGTAGACGGGGTCACCGTCGTAAGGCTCGGTGTAGAAGGTCCGGAAGTAAAACTCGAAGTGGAAAAGCCTTTGCCCGAGCCCCCACCGCAGAAGACTCTGCGCGTAAAAGATCCCGGCCTGGATCGCTATATCGATCACTATTTCGCCAAGCCCGCGGCGGATGAACCGGTTGGCGAGCACACCATGTTCATCCGCCAGGCTTACGCCCACGTCGAAAAGAAGCAGAAGAAGAAATTCGGTGTCGTTGTTGCAGGCCTGGTTGCGCTGATCCTCGCAGCAGGTCTGCTGGCTTACTGGGAGCACAATCAGCTACTTCAGCAAAGGGCGACCGCAGAGGAACTCTTCTATGCGATTAAGGCGCAAGACGTCGATCTCGCCAACCTTGATCGGGCGCTTGCCAATACCAACAATCCAGCCGGCGCGGAAGAACTGGCTAAATTTCGTGCCCGCCGCCAGGAGATGGAAAAGAGCTACGACAAATACCTGGCGACGCTGCACATTTATAACCCCAAGCTCACCGAGAAACAGCGGCTGGTATTGCGGGTGGCCCGGATATTCGGCGAGTGCGAGCTGGATATGCCGCCCGAATTCGAAGCGGAAATCGATCGCTACATCGAACGATGGAGGTCGTCCGGACGGCTTAAGGCGGCTATCCTCACCGCTCAACAAAACGGATACACGGGAACTATTTCTCGGGATCTGTTGGCGCGCGGGCTTCCTCCGCAATTCTTTTACCTGGCGCTGCAGGAGAGCAACTTTAACGCTTATGCCGTGGGGCCACACACGAGAAAGGGTTTTGCCAAAGGGATTTGGCAGTTCATTCCCGATACCGCGGTTAAGTACAGCTTGCATCTGGGACCTTTGGTGGACCAAACGCGGCCCGACCCCGCTGACGATCGCAACAACTTTGACAAAGAAACCAAAGCGGCGGCTCTCTATCTCCAGGATCTCTATGGCACGGATGCACAGGCTTCCGGGTTGCTGGTCATGGCTTGCTACAACTGGGGGGAAACGCAGATACTTCCGTTGATTCGAAGCATGCCGGCGAACCCGCGTGATCGTAACTTCTGGAAGCTGCTGCGAAAACATCGCGACAAGATACCGCAGGAAACTTACGACTATGTTTTCTATATTGCTTCCGCTGCGGTCATCGGAGAAAACCCGCGGCTGTTTGGCTTCGACTTTGACAATCCCTTAGCCAATTTGGATGCCGTTGCGAAGGTGCCTCGTGCCGCCTACTACGGCCGCTTCACTGCATCCCCGACCTTCGGGGTCCCTGCGCCGTCGAACTTTCCTACGGCGGAGCCGCTGTCGACGCTGGTAACGGTCAGCATCCCTACCGGCGAATCGATGGTGCGCAGAACCTTACCGCTCGCAGGATCCTTCACCGTACGGAGTACGCGGGTCACCGCCAGCTTGTCTCCCACTTTTACGCCGGCACTCGAGCCGACGTTGATGATGATCTCGCCGCCGGAGGCATCAGCGACCAGGCCGTCGATCGGAGCTGGCGGGGCAGGAGCATTCACCGGAAGACTGCTGGCATGCTGTTCCAGTCCCTTAGCCGTATCGTTGACGGACTGCTTCACTGCCTGGCCAAGGATGCTCTGGCTAAAGTTGGTGCTGCCCATGTCGAGCTGACCGGCGCCCCCCTTCCACCCGGAGAATCCGGCGCCACTCGTGGTCAGTCCGTTACGTTGCGATTCGCCGTGGCCAGTTACCGACGCCAGGATCTCGCCCGTGTTCACATCGACCATACGTGCTGTCACTTCTACCACTGCCTTTGATTTGCTCACGCCCAAAGAACCGGCGCCGGCGCTCCAGATACTGCCGCCTCCACCTCCGCCACCGTAGTGCTTATCATCGCGTCCGAATTGGGTAACGTCGCCGATGATGATCGTGTCCACGCCGAGCAAACCGCCGATCTTGGCGGCCGTAGCCGGATTGGCTCGATCGCTGTTGGAGAAATTTTGTTCTTTCATAATCTTATCCAGCGCGCTGCGCTCGATGACCCGGTAGTTGCCATCGTTCACCAGTTCGCTGATCAACAAATCAGAAATGCCTTTGCCCACATCCTGGTTCGAACCAAAGATCGCCTGAACACTAGTCATGACCGTCCCGTACCCGAAGTCGAGCACCGCCACCCTGCGCTTTTCCTGCGCCACTCCAGGAAGTGCGACTAACAAAGCGAACACCGACAAAAGAACCTTGCGCATAATCTTTCTGCTCCTATTTGCCGAGAAAACTTTCCAAAATTGAGATCTCTTTATCAGCCTTATCCATATGACTGCGGGCCGCAGCGATGTTGCCGCTGTTCAATTCATCATTGGCTGCGCGCAGATAACTATTCATGCGGGCATACGCAGCCGCCATATCCCTGCGGAGGCCCAGGCCGTCTGCCTCCTGCTGACGCTTCAGGCCTTCCACGCTCGCCGAAACTGCACTGGCTCGGGCGTCCAGGCCGGTCATCTGTTCATGAATCTGCGCCACTTCTTCAGCCGAGGGGCCGGTATTTTCCGGCGGTTTTGGACTGTCGGGCTGCGGGGCGACGTCGGCTTGCGCGGCCGGGTGGTAATCGGGCCTGGGCGCCTTTGCCGTGACGTCAACCTTGGGAGTGGTAGATGGAACTGGTGTTTGCGGGGTACTGCTCGCAGGCGATGCGGCGTCTGCCGCGGGAGGTGGAACCGCGGGGGTACCCGGATCGGGAACAGCAGCCGTGCTCCCCGGGACGATGCTTGCCGGGACGATGCTTGCCGGATCCGGGGCGGGTGTTGCAGGCGCCGCCTGCGCTGTCTGGGCAGCTCGGTCGCTGTCGCTTTCGGTTTTCGCGCTGGTGTGCAACAAGCGTGGCAGACCGATGGCGGCGCAGGCCACAACGACCAGAACTGCAAGCGCCCCTACAGTCATCCAGACTCCGCGATGTCCCGAAGAAGGCGGTATCAAAGGCGCCGCGGAGGCAACGGCCGCAACCGGTGCGGCGGCCTGAGCAGCGCCAGGGATAGCTACCGGGGTATACGCAGCCTCTTCCCTTTGTGCCGGATTGTTCTGCATCGCAGCGACCTGGCGTAGCGCGTTGCCGAGTGCCTGTGCGTTCTGGAAGCGATTGGCCGGATCCTTCGCCATGGCGCACACGATGAGGTCGCTCAGTGGCGGAGGCAACTGGGTATTCACTTCCAGCGGCGGTTGCGGAATAACGTTGCACTGCTGGTTCAGAATTTCGTAGGCGGAATCGGCAACAAAGGGGCGGCGACCTGCCAGCAGCTCATACATCATGACGCCCACGGAATAGATATCTGAACGCGCATCGACGGTTCCGCCACGCACCTGCTCCGGAGACATATAGTAGAGCGAACCCATGGTCGTGCCTGGACGGGTGAGGTCCTGCTCAGTGCGCGACTTGGCGATCCCGAAATCCATGAGCTTCACAATCCCCAGGGAAGTCACCATGATGTTGGCAGGTTTGATATCGCGGTGGACCACGCCGCGGCTATGCGCATAGCTCAACGCTGCCAGTACCTGCTGCATATATTGGATGACGTCGCTCTGAGGGATGGGGCCCTGCTTTGCGATTTGCTCCAGCGTGGAGCCTTCCACAAACTCCATCATCATGACCAGTTGGTTGTCGACCTGGAAGGCAGTATGCAGTTGTGCGATGTTTGGATGATCGAAACTGGCGAGCATGCGAATTTCACTGATAAACCGCGCGGCGAGATCCGGCTCGGCGACCAGATCGGGAAGAAGGACCTTCATTGCCTCGGTGCGGTCAGAAATCACGTTGCGCACACGGTAGACGCGCCCCATGCCGCCTACACCCAGTATGCTGACGATCTCGTAGTCGCCAACCCGTTGACCTATCTGGAAAGCCACAGGTAACCCTCCGGTCTTCACCTCAACGATGGTGCAGATAGAGTGTCTTTCGTATCAGCAAGACCCTGACGATCTGCATGAGGACACGTAAAGCCACCCATACTATAGGCTCCGCTTCCTGCCGTGGACAAGAAAATCCTCTACAACCTTGGAGTAAATCCAGGCTCTTTGCGAGGCATGGAAAGATATGTATCCGGTTAATAACTCATTCGCACTAAGGGCTTATCCCGACAACGGATTCCGGGTTCCCACAGTCCGAACATATTCAGGAAAGGTTGCCGGAACCGCAGTTCAGCGGGGTGTCAACCCGGGACAGGCCGGCTTCCCCGTCGAAACTTTCTTAGGTTGCCACAGGCTGGGCGCTTTGCTCCTAATGACAAAGATGCGAGCAGGCCAGGGTTGAGTGCCGCGCCCACGGCGCTCAGATCAGCTTGCGATTGATCCCCAGCCCTTCCGGGCTGGGCTGATGTTTGGACGGCCGGCCCTCCGGGCCT
>JBAVQC010000305.1:0-2422 GCA_049693715.1 Acidobacteriaceae bacterium
CTTCCAGCCTGCTTTTTGCTTGTCCATATTATTGGCGTTTTTTTGAGCGCGCCGCCCCTGGTTCGAGTCATCGTTCGGGTCATCACGCCAGCTTCGCCGGTCCCCGCGCCATGGCCGCAGAACGAGCAAAGGCCAGCGGCCGAGAGACGAACTCGACACCGACCAGCAGCGCCCGGTCCTGCGGAACGCCAGTGATTTTCAGCAAACCTTCATCGAAACCGCGGCAGATCCTGCGCTAGCCTTCCGCCACCGCGCTATCGGGGCGCGCCCCGCCAAGGCCCGGAGCACTCCCGGGTGGATGACCAACCCCGGTGATCGGACGATGATCACTGTGCAGCACAGACCGCGTGCTGACCACCGTTGAGATGGCATGCTTGAAAATCAACTGCTCCTGGCTGTTGTTTTCAAGCAACACAGAATACTTATCAAAGGAACGTATTTTGCCTGTGAGTTTGACTCCGCTGACCAGGTATATCGTGATCGGAGTCTTATCTTTGCGGACCGTATTAAGAAACGTGTCCTGAATGTTCTGTGCCGGCTTATTGTCCATGTGCCGATCTCCAATCTTAAATGTCGAATTGCGTGATGGAAAATGCTCAAGCACTTGCAGCTACTGCAACGTTGGGCTCTGAGCCGAAATAGGCTCAAGTCCTGCTACAGAAAGTTTACACGGCTTCTCCGGTTAAATCGGGCTCATAAGACCGCCGGCTCAAAAACCCTGCACCGGCCCCGCCTGGCGCACCCGACCCCACAGTTAGATGCATATTAGAGGCGCATCGGCTACGCCATTTTGGGGGTGTACCATTACCAATGTGGGAGACAGCAAAGAAAGTTCAGCCGGTGCCCCGCTGAGGGTGCCGATCCTGGACCTTTCGCGTGAATATCGCGCCATCGGGCCGATGCTCCTCAAGGCCGTGGAAGGCGTCTTTTCCTCGCAAAGCTTCATCATGGGACCGCAAGTGGCTGATTTTGAGCGTGCCGCGGCGGAAAAATGCGGGGTTGCCCATGCCATCGGCTGTTCTTCGGGCACCGAGGCCCTTTGGTTGGCGCTTGAGGGGGTGGAAATCGGCCCCGGCGACGCCGTGGTCACTACCGCTTTCAGTTTTTTTGCCACCGTCAGCGCCATCCTGCGCACCGGTGCTCGGCCCTTACTTGCAGATATCGATCCTCAGACCTTCAACCTCGATCCCGCAGCCGTCAAGGCGTGCCTGGGATCCGGAACCGCTGTTCGAGCGATTCTGCCCGTTCACTTATACGGCCAGACCGCCGATTGGGAGTGCTTCGAGCTGCTCAAGCAGGAGCATGGAGTTATGTTGATCGAAGATGCTGCCCAGGCGTTCGGGGCCCTTTGGGATGGGCGTCCGGCGGGCGCTCTGGGCGACGCGGCCGCATTCAGCTTCTACCCCACCAAGAATCTCAGCGCCGGCGGCGACGCTGGCATGGTTACCACCGCGGCGGACACCATCGCGGACCCCATCCGCCTCTTGCGGGTGCACGGAATGCACCGTCGCTATTACCACGATCAACTCGGTTGGAACAGCCGCATGGATACGCTGCAAGCCGCGGTTTTGTTGGTGAAGCTAGGTTTTATCGACGACTGGAACGCCCAGCGGCGGCTCCTGGCTAAAAATTATCGCGCACTCTTCGAGCAAGCAGGCCTGGTTGAGGCGGGACCTTATCCACGAAACGGAGTGGTCCTGCCCATGACACGACCGCGAGCGACGCATGTTTTCCATCAGTATGTCATCCGTGTTCGCCGCCGCGACCAGATGAAGGAATTTCTTAGCGACCGGGGAGTGGGGTCAGAGATTTACTATCCCCTGGCGCTGCATCAGCAGCCGGCATTAAAGAGCCTGGGATATCCGGCAGGGTCCTTTCCGGAGAGTGAGCGCGCTGCGGCGGAAGTATTGGCGCTCCCGATGTTCCCCCAACTTACCTTTCAGGAGCAGGAGATCGTGGTTGCCGCAATAGCCGATTTTCTAAGCTGAAGCGACGCAAGGTTGCCGGAAAACTGCTCTTGCATGTCTCTGTCCTGACCGGACCGTGGGGCACCCCGGCAACTGCCTTTCATCAAACCGCCACCCTCCCCTTTGTCATCCTGAAGCGGAGCGACTTGCCTGCGGCAAGTTAAGAGAGGAATGAGAGCGCAAGTCGCCATCGATGCGAGGCCCGGAGGGCCGGCCGTCCAACTTCAGCCCAGCCCGGAAGGGCTGGGCTACCAAACGCAAGCTGATCTGAGCGCCGTAGGCGCGGCACTCAACCTTGGCCAGCTCGCATCTTTGTCATTGGGAGAGGAATGACAGCGCAAGTCGCCATCGATGCGAGGCCCGGAGGGCCGGCCGTCCAAACGTCAGCCCAGCCCGGAAGGGCTGGGATAGCAATCGCAAGCTGATCTGAGCACCGTAGGCGCGGAACTCAACCT
>JBAVQC010000306.1:0-18669 GCA_049693715.1 Acidobacteriaceae bacterium
GATAATGAGCGGCTGTGGACATGCTTTCTCCAATCGAATCACTAAGCCGATCATAAATGACGGACGAAGGGATCTTTTGACACCGCGTTTCCTTATTGGTAGTGTTTCCAGCGTGAAGCTGCTTTCCTTTGTGCTGTTCTTTAGCGTCAGCGCTTCTGCGCTCCACGTCGCCTTGGGCCAGTCAACTGAGGCTGCGGAGTGGCCCACTGGCAGCTTCAATCAACAGCGAGACGGCTGGCAAAGAAACGAAACCAAATTAACTCCCGACAACGCGAAAAACATCCGCCTGCTCTGGAAGCTGAAGACTGACAACAAGCCGATGGGCATGCAATCCTTCCGCGAGCCGGTGATTGTCGCCGGCGTGCACACCCCGGCAGGTGTGAAAACGCTGGCCATCTTTGCCGGCAGCTCCGACGCTGTCTTCGCCGTCGATGTCGACAACGGATCCCTGGTCTGGCAGAAAGACTTGAAATGGTCTTCTGACAAGCCTCAGGAGCCAGGGCAGGGCGCGGGCTTTATTTGCAACAATGCCTTGACCGCAACCCCCGTAGTGACTCCAGCAACCGCGGCCCGGCGCTTCGTCTACGTTCTCTCCAATGATGGATACCTGCACACCATGGATCCGGCAACCGGCGAAGAAAAAGACTCGGCGCTCGAAATGTTGCCCGGCGTCTATGGCAAAGCGTACGGTCTCAACCTGGTGAACAATGTCGTCTACACCGTCACCGGGCAAGCCTGTCACGGTGTTCTCAACGAGTTATACGCAGTCGACCTCACCACCAAAAAGGCGTTCTCTTCCACTCCCGGGCAGGGAGGAATCTTCGGCACCGCCGGTCCCGCGATCGGTAGCGATGGCGCCATCTACTTCGAAACCGGAGACGGTGTCTACGATGTGCCCGCCGGAAAGTTATCAACCACCGTGCAGGCCTATACGTCCGCCAACGATCAACTCACCATCAAGGACTACTACACGCCCAGCAACCATGCTTGGCTGACCAAGCGCGACCTCGATATGAACACCACGCCGGTCGTCTTTCCCTACCAGGGCAGGGATCTCGTCGTAGGCTCAGGCAAAGAAGGCCGCTATTTTCTGATGGACAGCAAATCGCTGGGCGGGGCAAACCACGAGACCCCGCTCTATCGCACTCCACTGGTCTCCAACAAAAACGTGAATTTTCAAACCGAAGGCAGCTGGGGTAGCTTTGCCAGCTGGGAAGGAAAAGACGGTACCCGCTGGGTGCTCGCGCCAATCGGGGGCCCCGTCGCCGTAGACTTTCCTCTCAGCTACGGCCCAACGCCGAACGGCGGCATCATCGCGCTCAAGGTTACGGAAACCAGCGGAAAGACGGACCTCACACCCGCCTGGTTATCACGCGACATGATGAGTGCCGAGCCTCCCGTGGTTGCGAATGGAGTCGTCTACGTGCTCGCGGCCGGTGAATTCACCGCCCAGGCCAATGACGAAGATGGCGGCCTCTACAGCTTCGAAGAGCGAATCAAGCGTTCCATCCCGGCTAAGCTATACGCACTCGATGCTGTAACCGGCAAAGAGCTGTACTCCAGCGGAGATCAGATCGCTTCCTTCCTGCACCAGGCCGGCATCGCTGTCGCTGGAGGACGCGTCATCTTTGGCACCTTCGACGGCACAATCTACTGCTTTGGTCTGGAGTGAAACACTCAATGCGATTTCTTCTGCAGCCGGTAGCGCTCTGTCTCGCGGGCGCATTCATTATGTCAGGCGTAGCGCGCGCTCAAGGTCCGCCTCGCGGCTACTGGCCCATTGCCGATCAAGGTGCCGCACACAACAACTGGCAGAAGGCCGAAACCGAAATCAGCACTGACACGGTGTCCAAAGACTTCAAATTTTTGTGGAAGTTCAAGCTGGGCAAAGAATCGAAATCGTCCTCTTTTAGCGAACCGCTCCTCTATCCCGGCCTGATCACCGGTCGCGGGTTTAAGGATCTGGCGCTTCTGGCCGACGCAAGCACTTTGTATGCCGTCGACTCGGAACTGGGCGAGCTGGTTTGGAAAAAAACATTCGCCACTCCCTCAACTTGCGGAAACATCCAGGTCGTGACCGAGCCGCCCCAGGTGATTCATTTCGGCGCCAAGCCCGCTGCCAAGCCGGGTGCACCCGCGCCTCCGCCGCGCCCTACGGAGGTACCCCTGCCCCGCGACCAGCGCCGCGTAGGCGCAGCCGCCGGTGGCGGGTACTTCGGTCTGCGTGGAGTCTACGCCGTGACCAGTGATGGTTACATTCACGAACAGATCATGGCCACCGGCCTCGATTACGCTCCGCCGGTCAAGTTCCTGGGTGCGCAGAAAGGCAGCTCTTTCGCCCTGAACATGAACGACAAGGTGGTGTACACGGCGACGGGGCAAGGTTGCCGCAATGTACCGAACGCGGTCTGGTCCATCGACCTGAACACTCCGGACTACCCCGTGAACAGCTACAAAACCCAGAAAATAAGCCTCGCCGGTGTATCCGGTCCGGCTATTGGAAGAGACGGCACAGTCTATGTCGTTACCGGAAGCGGGCCGGCGGTCCCGCCCGTGTATGCCAACAGCGTGGTCGCCCTCACCGAAAAAGAGTTAAAGGCGAAGGATTGGTACACCCCCCCGAGCGGTAAGCAATTGAGCGCCGGCCCCGTGGCCTTTATTTATAAAGAGAAGGAGCTGATCGCCGCTCCTGGAGCAAACGGCGGTCTCGTCTTATTGGATACAGCCTCCTTAGGAGGGGCCGGCCACCACACTCCGCTGGCGCAGACCGGCAAGCTGAGCAAAGGCGCAAAGCGCGGCGCGTGGGAAGGCCTGGCCACGTGGCAGGATAAGTCCGGCAACTACTGGGTCCTGGCGTCCGTCGATGGCCCCGTGGAACCCGGCACAAAATTTGCCAACGACAATGGCCCCGCCCCGCGTGGCAGCATCGTAGCCTCTAAAGTGGAGGAACAAGACGGGCACACTACGCTGACGCCTGTCTGGATCTCGCGCGATCTCATCCACCCAGCCCCTCCTGTAATTGCGAACGATGTAGTGTTTGCGCTCGAGGGAGGGAATCCCTCAGGCCACGCCACCTTGTATGCTCTCGATGCCGCTACCGGCAAGCAACTGTATACCAGCGGAGACGCAATCCAAACCTATAGCCATCTGTCCGGCATGTCTGTCGGCGACGGGCATGTGTTCTTCACCACCCACGACAACACGCTGTACTCCTTCGGCATACCGCTGGAGCACTAGGAATCAGGAAACCAGTCAATGCGCACCAGATCCCAGATTAAAGAAATAATCGACGCAGGTAACGGCATTCTCAGACTAGAGCCCTGCTGGGTTCCGCGTTCGTTCATGATTCCCGGGCGCAGGCTCAAACTCCGCCCGGACGATCTGTACGCATTCGGCGGGCATCGTGGCGGCATCAACGAGCGCTGGTTTTCTTCCACCACAAAAGCCTCCAACGGCCCCGACACCCTGCCTGATGAGGGGCTCAGTTATGTCCGTTCTAAAACCGGGGATAAGTTCTTGCTCAAAGAAGCCGTCGAGACTGCTGGAGACCTGTTGCTCGGTGCCGGCGTAATGGAGCGTGAACACGGATGGAATCTGCTCTGCAAGTTTTTTGACAACATGGGCCCCATCCCGCACCACATGCACCAGAGCGACGCCTTCGCCAAGCTCGTCGGACAAAAGGGAAAGCCGGAGGCTTATTACTTTCCTCCGCAATACAACCAGATCCAGAACAATTTCCCCCACACCTACATGGGCCTGGAGCCGGGTACCAGCAAAGAAGATATCCGGCGCTGCCTGGAAAAATGGAACCAGGGCGACAACGGAATCCTGTTCCATGCCCGCGCCTACCGTCTAGAACCCGGCGCAGGATGGCAGATCAACCCCGGCATCCTCCATGCTCCCGGATCGTTAGTCACCTACGAGCCGCAGGTCAACAGCGACGTATTTGCCATGTTCCAGTCTGAAGTGGAAGGACGCATCGTCGGCTGGGAACTGCTGACGAAAGACGTCCCTGCGGAACACAATAAGGATCTCGACTTCCTCATCAGCATGCTCGATTGGGAAGCCAACATAAATCCCCGCTTTGCCGAAAGCAACAAAACCTTCCCCAGGCCCGTACGCTCCATCGATGAAATGGAAGCCGAAGGCTACATCGAAAAATGGATCACCTACGGCACGCCCTACTACTCGGCCAGGGAGCTGACCGTGCTGCCGGGCCGATCGGTCACCATCAAAGACGCGGCTGCTTATGGCGTGATCGTGACCCAGGGCTACGGGACCATGGGCAAGCAGCCGGTGTCGACACCCTCGATGATCCGTTTCGGAGAGATGACGGAAGACGAGGTATTTGTCACCGCCTCCATTGCAAAAGAAGGGGTCCGCATCGAAAATCCGAGCGCATCCGATCCGCTCGTCATGCTCAAGCATTTCGGGCCTGGCAATCCGGAAGCACAACCACTGTTACGGAAATGAACCTGTGACCAGATCCAATCAGCACCCGGCCATTCACAACGCCATGTGGCCCGGCCTTGTCGGCAAGGGCCCGGATTCGGAACCGTTCATCGAGCTTGAAACCATGCTCGACCTGACGGCGAAGGCCGAGGTCGACGGTGTCCGCTTCGATGGCGTCGATTTGTTCCTATCCTTGCCCCACACCAGCATTGACTCCACCGATGAAGAACTGAAGCATCTTGCCGGCCGCATCGCCCGGCGCCATCTGGTCGTAGGCTCGCTCGTCGCTCCGGTCTGGCCGCCCACCGGTGGAGGCTCCGCGATGGGTTCCGAGCCGGAGCGGGCAAGCTTTCTGACCCAGGTAAAAAAAGCCTGCGCCATCGGCAAAAAACTGCGCGACCTCGGCATTCGCCGCTACGGAGTCATCCGCATCGACTCCGCCGCCTCGCCGGCCGACTGGGCCAAAAATCCCACCGCCAACACCAAGCTCATCGCCAAGACCTTCTCCGAAGCCTGTCTTATCGCTGAAGACTACGGCGAGCGCCTGGCCGCCGAGGGAGAGATCTGTTGGGGAGGCATGCACAGCTGGAAGCGCATGATCGACTTGCTGGAGATGGTGAACCGTCCTAAGACTCTGGGCTTCCAGGCCGACATGGCCCACTCCCTCCTCTACACCCTGGGCTACAACGCCGCCGAAGACCGGCTGTTACCCGAAGACTTCGACTGGTCGAAGCAGGATGTTCTGATGGACGCTCTCCGCAAGGTGACCCATGCTTTGCGGCCCTGGACCATCGACTTCCATGTAGCGCAGAACGACGGCACCGTAAGTGGCTCCGGCTCGCACGACAAGACTGGCCGTCACTGTATAGTCGGCGATGCAAAAGGAAAAATGGATATCGTCGCTGTCGCAGGTCTCTGGATGCGCACTGAAAACGGAACCCCGACCCGGGCCTACGAGCACATCTGCTGGGACGGTTGCATGTTCCCCAACTCGGTCATGCTGGCGCCCAAAACCTGGAACGACATCCTGGGCACCCTGATCGCCGTCCGCAACGCTCACGGCTGGGACCAGATCCCCGCGCAGACTCATTAGCCCTGTGCTTTGTATCAGGGCCCGACTTTAGTCGGGCCGTAGGGCCCAACAAGGATGAGGGCTTTAGCCCCTGAGGTACGTCTTTCCCGGGTCCGTTCGTGAAGGAGAAACCATGTCCCTCAACTACCTAAGAACGCCGATCATCGCCGCCATCTGCCTGCTGCTCATCTATACCTCCCACGCCTACCAGGCCCCGCAACATCATGCCGCCGGAGGCTTCACGCAGCCTGAGCCCATCGACTTCAACGAACATGAAGGATGGACGCAAATCTTCGACGGCAAGACCTTGCATGATTGGGATGGCTCTCCCGAAGTCTGGCACGTGGAAGACGGCAGCCTGGTAGCCGAATCAAGTCCGGAACGCCCATCCGGCACCACCAACATCATGTGGCGTGGGGGCCAGCCCTCCAACTTCGAACTGAAACTAGAGATGAAGCTCGAAGGTGCAGGCGCCAATGGTGGCATTCAATATCGAAGCCTCAACGTTCCCCCGCCCGCGGGACAAACGGTGAAATACCCCAAGTGGAACATGAAGGGCTATCAAGCCGATTTCGACTATGCCAACGTGTACACCGGCCAGCTCTACGAGCAAGGCACCCGCCGCGGCATCATTGCCTGGCGCGGCCAAATGGTGCAAACCGATCAGGGCAAGAAACCAAGGCTATTGGGAACGCTGGGAACCTCAGACGAACTCAAGTCTTACATCAAGATAGGCGACTGGAATCAGTACCAGGTAATCGCCGATGGAAACACACTCATCCACATCGTCAACGGTCACGTCATGGCAGTGTTGGTCGACACCGATCCAACCTACAGCCAATCGAAAGGCCTGATCGGCTTTGAAATAGAAGGTGGCGGAGTAGTAAAAATCTCCCACCGCAACATCTGGCTAAAGAATCTACCCTAGAACCGCCGAGCCGGGGCACCGGCCGGAGGCCTAAAACGTCAACCGATCCTTCTTGGCATCCCACTTCTTACCATCCACATCGGGAACCTTCTTCAAATCATCGATAGTCTTAAAATCCCCATTCTTCTTCCGGTAATCGACCACACCCGCGGCCTCCGTATCCGTCAACCCCAGGCCACTTGCCAACTGTGCAGCCGTAACCTTATTCACATTGATCGAACCCGAATTCGCAGGAAAATTCTTCACCAAATAATCCAGGATCTCCGTGAACTCATCATCTGACGCGACCGCCCCAAACCCTGCCATCTTGGTGAGGGTGCCTTCCCAACCCGCCCGATCCTGGCCATTCGCAATCACATTGTCTGGGGAATGACACTTGCTGCAAACCCGAACCAGCGTATCCTTACCGGCGCCTGCCGGAAGCTCAGGATACTGTTCCTTCTGCGCCGCCGGCTGCTGCGCAAAAGTCGGCCCGAGCATCATGGAATAAGCGCAAAAACAAATCGCCCACGCCGAAATCTTCGTCCGTCTCACAATTGCTCCTGAACCCCAAGTATATTCCGCGTGCTCTCAACCCCGAGCCGCCGCCGCCTTACGCGCGACCAGCATAAACCCCTTCTTCCGAGCCGCGCGCTCCAGAGAAGCTAACTGCTCCCGCGCGATCCCCCCATGCCCGGATCTCTTTTCCAAATCAGCGGTAACCAACATAGCGTCAAACTCAATCCCCACAAAACCATGTACGCGCGCATCTCGCAACGCGCGATCCACCCGCATCTTTGCCCTTTCCGGATGATCCGACAAAAGCAGAACACGCGCCGAAGCCACGTCGTACTGCAGACGGTCCACCAGGTTCTGGCACTTTCCTGCCAACTCACGCGCCCCTTCTATTTCTCTCTGCGCTTCGGCCTGTTTTCCTTGTGCCAGCAACGCCTCCGCCAGCCCGACGCTCGCAAGCAATTCGTCATCCGCCTGCTGTTCCAGCTGAAACTGTTCTTTCCATTGCCGCAGAGTGGTTTCCGCCTCGCCCGCGCGTCCTTCCTCAACCGCTAACCGCGCCAGTTGCACCTCGCTCTGCCCAACCGTCTGTCTCTCCCCGATCTGTTTTCGAAAAGTGATCGCTTCTTCGTACGCCTTGCGCGACTGCGCCAGGTCGCCGCGGTCTCGATACACATCGCCCAGCCCACTCAACACATACGCCACGGCACTCTTGCTTTCAATCTCCTCGGCGGTCCTCTTTGCCTGGCGATAGTGACCCTCTGCGGCGTCAAGTCTGCCGTTCTCCCGGGAAAGATCTCCCAGGTTATTCAGGGTAAGCGCCACTCCCTCCTTATCCTCAACCGCCTGGTAATCCGGCACCGATGCTTCCAACATCGTTTCTGCTTCGCTCAGCTTTCCTTGACTGAGGCGCGCCGCGGCCAGGTCACCCATCGCGGTAGCAAGGCCCTCCGAGTTCCCGACCTCTCGAAATATCTGGATAGCCGTCAGGAACATCTGCTCCGCATGCACTATATCGCCTTGCTGATAATGCATCCCGGCGAGATCGGTCATCATGGTCGCCTCGCCATTTCGGTCTCCCGTGGCCACTGCGCTTTGCCGCGCGCTCTCGCAATCGCTGAACGCTTGCTGCATCGAGGTTCCCAAACCCACACCCTGCTGACACAGAAAACCATACGTCCGCGCCACCAGCACCGTGCGCCCCTGGCTGCGGCCCTTCTGTATAGCGGCTTCCGCCGCGGCCCGCGCTTTAACCAGATCCTGACTAATCCAGGCGGAGGCCTCTGTCATATCGATGCGCGCATCCTCACCTACCGGCGCAGGCAGCCGCCGCAGGCTCGCGAGCGTCGTCAAGGCAGCGGAAGGCTTGAGGTTGATCTCTGCGTTGGCCAACAGAAGCCCATAGTCCAGGCTGTCGGGAAACCTGCGGAAAAGTTCGCGATAGGTCTGCACCGCCTTAGCCGAGTCGTTCATTGCCCGCCAATACTGGCCTTCGATCAGCAGACGATCTTCCACCGGCAGATCCTGCGAAAGCTCCCGCGCCCGCTGTGCCTCCGCCCGAGACTTGTTGGTATAGCCCAGATGCCACCACGCCTCCGACAGTGCAGAATGAGCGAGGGGAAACTGGGGGTCGGCAGCGACCGCTTTGACCAAAAGATCGCGGGCTCCGAGAAAGTCGAAAGCCCATAGCTTTTCACGCCCGTCCACATAGAGCCCGGCGCTGCGCTGGTCTGCAGGCAGTGCGAGTCGTGCCGCGCTGGCATCTCCCGAAGAATTAGCGCTTAGGCCTAACCGCAGCCGCAGCCGCGAACCCGCCTGGGCGGCCAGGTCAAACAAGTTGTTCTGGTCACCCGTAATGGCCTCTTCGGCAATCGTTTCTCCATTCGCCGTATCCTGCACTCGCAGATCGAGCCGTATCCGCTTGCCGTTATCCCCCGGCATAGGCGTATACGAGCCAACCACCACCACGTCTGCCCCGGGATTTGTCCGCAGTTGATCCAGAGTCTGTTTGGATAACGTTTCTCCTGAGGCGGAAGGTAACGCGCGCTTTACCCGCGCAATGTCCTCGCCGGAAACCATGCGCAGGTCGCCGCGAGTGCCCAATTCCGTGTCCAGCATTTCCGAAAACACCGGCGAGAGCCAATCGTCTTCCACGCGTCCTGGCAAATTGCGGAAACCCAGAACCGCCACTGAGCGGCGCAACCGTATCTCCGCCGCCACGCTGGAATCCGAATTAGGAGAGAGGTAAGGCGGCTTGCTATGCAAACGGAAAGACACCGCGGCAACCCCCAGTACCAGGACCAGGGCAGCGCCCGCCCAATAACCCCAGTGTGCAGCGAACGCGGCGCTCGGCACGCTGGGAGCCGCCTCCGCAACCGGCGTTACACCAATATCCCTGGCCTGCACCGATTTTGGCGGGCTCTCCGCGATCACCGGTGCCAAGAACCGATATCCTCGGCGAGGAATGGTCGCGACATAGTTAGGTGCCTCAGCGTTGTCGTTGAGCGATTCCCGTACCTTGCGGATCGCAACCCCGAGGCTGTTGTCGAACTCCACGAAAGTGTTTTCGGGCCACAGGTGTTGTCGCACTTCCTCACGGGTGACGATTTCGCCGGGTCTCTCCACCAGCATCAGCAACAGCCGGTAAGGCAGATCCTGGAGTCTTACCCGGATCCCGCTACGCGAAAGAGTGCCTTCCTCCGGGTTCAACTCGAAGGGGCCGAAGCGATAGCGGGTCACCCTTGCCGGCACACCTGTACCCTCCTCCTCGTTAGTCAAACCGCATAGCGCTGATTAAACGCCATTGTATGCAGTTAATGGAACGTTGCAAGTGACTCTAGAACAAAGAGTTTTCCATTAATGCACATTTAACCGCCGCTTCTGTTGACCATTCCGCATTTATCCCTCAAAGTCACGGGGAAATGTAGCCACGGCCTGGCCGGTTTCGGCGCGTACGGAATGGCCGGCAGCAGGGAGACGTTAGATGGCAAGGTTTTGCGGTCAATGTGGTTCGCTCCTGAACGCTACGGCATTGTTCTGCGGCGGCTGCGGTGCAAAAGTTCCCGTAGCGGCCGCCGCGCCTGCCCCAACTCCCGCGGTAGCTCCGGCGCCGTTTACACCGGTGCAGCCAACCACACCCGCCCCGCCGCCGGGCGCTTATGAACCGGTAGCATCGGCTTATACCCCGGTAGACTCAGGCTGGAGCCAGGTGGCCCCATCGGCGCCGCCATTGCCATCGGCGGCAGAGACTGTGGCCTTTGTCCCCCTGGCTCTTGACTCGCCCCCGGCAACTCCCGCGCCGGTTCCTGGTTTCGCACCGGTTCCCGCCGCCTATGCTCCTGCGCCACCGAGCTACACTCCTCCCACGCCCCCGCTGCCAACGCCGCCCGCTGACTTCGCGTCCGTTCCGGGTTACACACCCACTCCAGCCGCCTACAATCCTCCGGTATCGAGCTACACTCCGCCTGCGCCGGCCGTATATGCACCGGCGACTGCTTATCCCGCAAAAAAATCGAACACACTGATCAAGGTCCTGGTTGCCTTTGTGCTGATCATCTTTGTCGGCGGAGCCTTGGCCGTCGGCGGACTTTGGTATGCGGCGCAAAAAATCAAAGCCAAGGTCAATGCCGTGAAGACACAGGTCATGGGCGGAGAAGCGCCCTCCACCACCGGTGGACTGGGCGGCCTGCTCAGCGGTGCTTCCAGCAACGACGACAACGCAGAGGGATTCAAGGGTGATCCTTGCCGTTTCCTGAGCAAGGCGGAAGTAAGCCAGGCCGTTGGGTTGCAGATCATCCGCACTGAAGCCAAGGACGGTGCCTGCAGCTACATCGCCAAGGGTGATCCGGCAGACGTTACCGCGAAGCACTTGTCTTCGATGTTAGGCGGCATGGGCGCCGATGCAAAGACGCAGCAGATGGCACAGAAATTTGCCGGCGGCCTTTTTGCCCAGCAGGAGGCGACCGACAAATCCCTCCACGACCAGGCAGCGACCGGTGAAATCCCCGTCCTGGGTCTCGGTTTTACTACTGGCAACGCCGCCATGGAAATGAAAATGAACCGCGCCGCGTTTGCGCGCCTGAGCGACGGTTCGTCGAACGCATCGCCCGCTCACACCACGACGGGCGATCTGGCAGGATTCGGTGACGAAGCCTACGTGGCCGGCGGAAGCATGATCATGCTCCGCAAGGGCAACACCATTGCTCGCTTCACCTACATCAGTTGCCCTTGCAACACCGACAACATCAAGCCGCTGGCCAAACTCGTGGCCAGCCGGCTATGAGCCCCATACCACCTCCAGAAAGGACCAACGTATGAGCTTCTGTCAAACGTGCGGCGCCGCCTTTCCTGCCGGCGCCAGCTTTTGCCCAACCTGTTCCAAGTCACAAGCGGCCGTCTTACCCGCCGCTGCCAACTCAGGCTTGCAGGCCAACGTGGCCGCAGCGCTTGCCTATCTCGCCGGCATCATTACGGGAATTCTCTTTCTCGTGATCGACCCTTACAAAAGCGATCGCTTCGTCCGCTTCCACGCGTTTCAGTCCATCTTCTTCAACGTCGCCTGGATTGCGCTTTGGATTGCCTGGACGATTGTCGGCCTGGTGCTGGGCGCGGTCACCAAAGGTCTTTTCTTCATCCTGCAGGTACCGATCGATCTGGTGCTCATGGTCGGCGGCTTTGCCTTGTGGGCATTTCTTATGTACAGCGCTTATCAGGGCAAGACGACAAGACTGCCGGTCATCGGTGCGCTCGCAGCCAAGCAGGCGGGGATCTAGTGTTCACCCGGCCCCAGGGATGGGGGGCGCATGCTTCGCTCCAGTCCTCATACCTCGGAGATTATCGACCTCGACGCGCAGATGATGACTTTCATCGATCACGACAAGTTCAGTCATAATGACTGTATTGAACCTCCGGCGCCGGTTTCGTGACCCACTTTTCCTGCTGGCTCTGGCTGCGGGGCTGATCGCTTTCGCGGTCCAATCCGGAGAGTTGGGCTCGGCGGACACCACCCATCGCCTCCAAACCGCCCACGCCTGGTGGACTTCCCAACCGGAGGTGTTTCCCAACGAATTTCCAGAATTCGGTGTGCACGGCCGCGGAGGCAAGCTGCAGAGCTGGTACAGCATCGGCCAGTCGCTGATCTTGTTGCCGCCGGATATCGTCGCCACCTACATCGCGCGCCTTCCCCTCTTTGCTGCGTACGATGACACCGACCCCAGCGTGCGCGACATCATCGTCAGCTACACCATCAACATCCTGGTGACCGTGCTGACCGCACTCATCTGTTTTCGCTTCCTGCGGCAATTGCAGTTCGAGGTGACCCAGTCCGTCGTGGGTGTTCTGGCTCTGCTCGTCGCCACCACCCATCTCCATTACACCCAGAACATGATGGAGAACAATTACATCTTCCTCTTGTCCCTCACCGGCTTCTCCTATCAATACGAGTGGTTGCGCACCGGCCGGCGCCGTGCTCTCTTGACGGGCTCAGCAGCATTCGGCATGAACCTGCTTACCCGCCTCCCCACCGGCTTGGATTTGTTATCGGGAGCGCTCTTCCTGCTGTTGATCCTGTGGTTCGAAGGCACGCGCGGCCGCGCACTTTGGAACCGATCGAAAACCTACATCGCGACCGCCCTCCCCGTTTACCTGTTTTTCGGAGTGCTCGATCGCCTCTATCAAATCTACCGCTTTGGATTTGAATCAATGTTTGTTACGTACGTCACGGTGATCGCCCGTGAAACTAAACAGCGCAATCCGTCGCTGCCTCCCAACTATCCCTTTGAAACTCCCTGGCACGTAGGCTTCTTCGGGGCCCTCTTCACACCGGAGAAATCGATCTTCCTCTTCGATCCTCTGATCGTTCTGATGATCCTTCTCTCGATTGTCGCCTGGAAGCGCTTCAGTCCGGCGGTGAAGGCTTTTGCGGTCATGAGCTGCCCGCTGCTGTTTGCCTACATGAGCTTTTACGCTCGCTACACCGTGTGGAGTGGAGACTCCGCCTGGGGCGATCGTTACGTTTCGACGGCAGTGGAACTGGCCTCGTTCCTTGCGGTTCCTCTGCTGTTGCGTCATCGGGATCAGCTGTCCAGGCCCCTGTGGATCATAGGATGGGCAATATTCACCGCCGCCATATTCGTGCAACTGGTGTCATTGGCCTTCTGGCTGTCGCTCGAGCTCTACCAGATGGAGACGCTCGGCCATCCGACGTTTGTCATTGCCTTGCGCGTCAAGAACATCATCGCCTTCGCGTTAGGGAAGATGGACGCCTGGGGCCTCAACAACCACGCCATGACAGAAGACCCTTGGGACTACGCGCACATCACCGAGTGGAATTTTCTCCCCTTCGTTCTGCGCAGAGTCGGGGTCGCCCCGGCGTGGGTCGTCAACATTGCGCTCGTCGTCTGGTATGCAGCACTCGCCGCGTTGGCGGCCATCTTATGGCAGCTTCGAAAAGCACTCATGGGACTTCGCTTGCGTCCTGAAGCAGCTCCCAGCGTTGCAGCGAAATAGGAACGTTGCCATTGTTCCAGACAAAATCGTTGAACTGCAGCATGGAAAAGTCCTTGCCCTGCATCCGCCGGGCATCGGAGAGGAGCTGCGTGATTTGCAGCTTGCCGATCTGGTATGAGATCCCCTGCCCAGGAGTGCTCGAGAACATCGCCGCCTCATCGAGTGCTGTCGCCTTGTCCATGGGAACTGTGCGCGCCAGGTAATCCGCGCCCTGTTGCAGCGTGAATTCTCCCAGCGCCAGCTTCACATCTACCTCAACCCGCAGAGCACGCAGCCGCATGAAGCTGTAAATGGTTTCCCGGGTATGCGGATTGTCGTCGAAGAAACCGGCCTGCAACATCATCTCTTCCGCATAGAAGCCGAGGCCTTCGTTCGCGCCGGAGTCATAGTAATGCCGGCGGATCGGATCGGGATGATGCCATCCCAGGCAGAGCTGGAAGTAGTGTCCCGGCACGCCCTCATGGACCAGGATGGGCCGCGGATCGTGTGCGGTCGAGAGGTTAAAGAAGCCCAGGTCCGGTCCTGGAACACGAGTGTAGCTGGTTCCATTCTGATCCAGACGCGAAGGCCCGGTAAGGTCGTCGGTGACCCCCAGGTCTTGGAGCGGTTCCAGGTAGTCCGGCAACGGCAAATTGCGGTAGTGCTGCAGCCACGCCGGCACGCTGAGAATCTTCTGCTCCACCAGGAACGCCCGCACCTTCTCCTCGGCCGCCTTCTCTGCCTCTATCTGGGCCTCCGCACTGGGAAAGAAAGGTGCAGGGGAAGCGCCGGCAAGCCGAGTCTGCTGATAGGCCTCGAACGCAACCGAGCGGCTCCACTCCTGCTGGCTCATCGCCAACAACTGTTCCGGTGTGTAGGGCAAAAGCGCGACCTTGCGCAGAAAGAAAATGTAGTTGTCCCGTCCGATGGCCGTATCTTTGCGAGCGCCAGGCAGTTTGGCCGTAAGCCACGCGCGATATTTGATCAGGGCCGTAACCGCGGCAGGGAGAGCTTGTTGCAGTGCCTGGTTGTTCGCCTCGCTGAACTGCGGTGCGAGACCTTTCGCCATCTTTTCTGATCGCTCTCCCACCCGGTCCAGAGCATCGATCGCCAGTTGAACAAAGGGTTGTCGTAAATCGGTCAGGTTTTCCTCGGCGGCCTGAAGCGTAATCGGTACCTGCTTAACCCGAGCAACGATCTCCGCCTGCCGTGTTTCCGCAAAGGGCGGCGGTGGCAAGAGAAGCAGGTAGACCGAACCCAGCGTTTGATCGACATAAAATTGAGGGTTACGTTTCCAGCTTTGTTCAATCGCCAGTTCCCATCGCACCCGGGCAATCGCAGAGCCGAGCAGCCGGTAATCCACCTGGTCACGGATGGGCGTAGCGGTTGCCGGAGCTACAGTCTTCCATCGCCCCTCGAAAACCGCGAGGTCCCGCATCCGCTGCTGGACGGTATGCGGCGACCAATCAACCACCATGCCCGCCGGTCGCTCGATACGAGGGATGTCATCATCACTGAACGGCTGTTCCAGCGCTCGCCACTGCCAGAAGCTCTCGCTCAGCTCGGTCACACTGTCAGCGCGCACCAGAACCGAATGGGCAACCAGCAAAGATAAAACCGCCACATAGCGCAAAACTGTCAATGGAATCTTCCTCGGTAGAGAGACAGTGTACCCGACCCGCCGCCGGACCCTTTTTGCTCTTTTTGCGCACTTTTTGGGGGGGTTCGTCTCGGGAAGGGCCCAGCGCGGACCCTTAAGGCGCATAAGGCGCTTAAGGCGCACACTTCCACCCCACGGTGCCTATCCGTCGTCATAACGGGTGACGCACGAATGCATCCAATTCAATCCTCTGGAATAACGTCAGCCCATCGGACGCAGCGTAGGACTGACCTTCAACGGAGCCTCAGTCGCCGCCTGAACCGCTGCAACCGAAACCCCAGGAGCAATCTCCTCGAGCACCAGCCCTTCCGGCGTAACGTTGATCCAGGCCAGCTCCGTCGCAATCGAATCAACCACCCCAACCCCGGTCAAAGGCAGTCGGCAAGCATTGAGGATCTTAGGCCGCCCGTCACGAGTAGTGTGCTCCATGGCGACGATCACCCGCTGCGCACTCGCCACCAGGTCCATTGCGCCGCCCATGCCCTTCACCATCTTGCCCGGGATAATCCAATTCGCGAGACTACCCTTGGCATCGACCTCCATAGCGCCCAGGATGCTGAGGTTAATGTGTCCGCCACGGATCATGGCAAACGCGTCCGCGCTCGAGAAGAACGACGTTCCCGGTAGCACCGAAACCGTCTCCTTGCCCGCATTGATCAGATCGGGATCCACCTCTTCTTCCAACGGATAAGGCCCAATCCCCAGCATCCCATTCTCTGACTGCAGAACCACCTCCACCCCAGGAGGAACATGGTTGGCGACCAGTGTAGGCATGCCAATCCCGAGGTTGACGTAAAACCCGTCACGCAGCTCCTTCGCCACGCGCTGGACGATGCGGTTGCGCTTCTCAATCTCCTGCATGGGGTCTCCTCACCGTCCGCCGCTCGATCCGCTTCTCGGACGAGGTGCATTGGAAGATGCGTTTCACATAAACACCCGGGGTCACGATAGCGTCGGGATCCAGCGCCCCCGGCTCCACCAGCTCCTCCACCTCGGCGATGGTGATGCGAGCAGCCGTCGCCATCATGGGATTGAAATTGCGTGCCGTTCGCCGGTAGATCAGGTTGCCCTCCCGATCGCCCTTCCACGCCTTTACCAGCGCGAAGTCTGCCTTCAGCGCCCTCTCCAGCAAATACCTGCGCCCCTCGAAGGTGCGCTCCTCCTTGCCCTCCGCGACCAGTGTGCCCACTCCGGTCGGCGTGTAAAACGCGGGAATACCCGCTCCACCGGCGCGAATCCGTTCTGCCAAAGTACCCTGTGGAATCAGCGAAACCTGCAGCGTGCCGGCAATCACCAGCTTTTCCAACAGCGCGTTCTCGCCCACATAGCTCCCGGTATGGGACGCGATCATGCCCGCCTCCAGCAGCAGGCCAAGGCCGAAACCATCCACACCCATGTTGTTGGAAATGGTGTGCAAGCCGGTGACCCCACGCTTCACCAAGGCAGCAATCGAGTTCTCGGGAATGCCGCAAAGCCCGAATCCCCCCAGCATCACGGTTGCGCCCGAAGGGATATCGGCAACAGCAGCATCGGGGCTGGAAAACACTTTATTCATAGCAAAGCGAGTCTACCCACTCCCTCACACCAAAGCCAAGCGATGCCGGGACCATTTAGCATCTAGTTTGGGAAGGGAACCACGTGGCCACTGAAAGCTTTCGCTCTGCCGTGCAGCAGGAGCATCCGTTGCTGGTGATCGGCGCCATCAACGCCTTTACGGCGCGCATGGCGCAGGCCACCGGCTTTCGCGCACTTTACCTCTCCGGCGGCGGAGTCGCCGCCAACTCACTCGGCATGCCCGACCTCGGCATCAGCACCATGGAAGATGTGCTGGTCGACGTCCGTCGCCTCACCGAGGTCACCACCCTGCCGCTGCTGGTCGACATTGACACCGGCTGGGGAGGAGCTTTCAACATCGCCCGCACCATCCGCTCCATGCAGCGCGAAGGGGCCGCGGCCGTGCACATGGAAGACCAGGTAGGCAGCAAACGCTGTGGCCATCGGCCCGGCAAGGAGCTGGTGCCCGCGGCCGAGATGGTCGATCGCATCAAGGCCGCGGTCGATGCCCGCACCGATCCGGAATTCGTCATCATGGCCCGCACCGACGCCCTGGCGGGCGAGGGACTCGCCGCCGCCCTTGATCGCAGTGCCGCCTACGTGGCTGCCGGCGCCGATATGATCTTCGCCGAAGCCGTCACCGACCTGGCCATGTACACCCGTTTCAAAGAGACGGTGGGCGTCCCGATCCTGGCCAACATCACAGAGTTCGGAAAAACTCCGCTTTACACCGCCCAGGAGTTAGCCGCCGTCGGCGTTGACATCGTCTTATATTGTTGCGCTGCCTACCGCGCCATGAATGCCGCGGCCCTCAGGGTGTACCATGCCATCCGGAGCGAAGGTACGCAGAGAGATGTGCTCGACCTCATGCAGACCCGCGCCGAGCTGTACGAATTCCTCGGCTATGACGCCTACGAGCAAAAGCTCGACCAGCTCTTTGCGGCCGCCAAACAAAGTTAATTCTGGGAGAGATCATGGCCACGACTACTGAACAGCCTGCCGTTTTCAAACCGAAGAAATCCGTAGCCCTCTCCGGCACCCCCGCCGGAAACACAGCCTTGTGCACCGTCGGTCGGACCGGCAACGATCTGCACTACCGCGGCTATGACATCGCGGACCTCGCCGCGCATTGCGAGTTTGAAGAAGTGGCCTACCTGTTGCTGCGCGGCAAGTTGCCGAATTCGACCGAGCTCGCTGCGTACAAGCAGAAGCTGACCCGCCTGCGCGGCTTGCCCGCCAATGTGTACGAGGTTCTGGAACAGCTTCCCGCCGCGACGCATCCGATGGATGTGTTGCGCACCGGCGTCTCCGCACTGGGCTGCACGCTTCCTGAGAAAGACGACCACAACCCCGCGGGAGCCATCGAGTGTGCCGATGTGCTGCTGGCGACCATCGGGTCCATGCTTCTCTACTGGTATCACTACAGCCGCAACGGACAAAGCATCGATGTCGATTCGGGAGAAGACACGCTCGCCGGCCACTTTCTCTCCCTGCTCCACGGCGAACCACCGAGCAAGCAGTGGATTCGCGCCATGCAGGTGTCCCTGGTTCTTTATGCGGAGCATGAGTTCAACGCCTCCACCTTCACCGCGCGTGTCATCGCCGGGACCGGTTCCGACATTCACTCCTGCATCACCGGCGCGATCGGCGCGCTCCGCGGGCCCAAGCATGGCGGAGCCAATGAAGTCGCCCTCGAAATTCAGCAGCGCTATGCCTCCCCTGATGAGGCGGAGCGTGACATTCGCGCGCGCCTGGAAAAGAAAGAAGTGGTTATCGGCTTCGGTCATCCCGTCTACACCGTCAGCGATCCGCGCAACGCCATCATCAAGAACGTCGCTCACGAACTAGCCGAATCCACTGGCGACTTCGCCATGTACCGCGTCGCCGAGCGGTTGGAAACCGTCATGTGGGATGCCAAGCGCATGTTCCCCAACCTGGATTGGTTCAGCGCCGTCTCCTATCACTTGATGGGGATTCCCACCGCGATGTTCACCCCGCTCTTTGTGCTGGCTCGTACATCCG
>JBAVQC010000307.1:0-5146 GCA_049693715.1 Acidobacteriaceae bacterium
AAACGATCAAATTTTATCGAATTTTACAAAAACCGGCCTATGCCCCTGCCAAACCGGGGCATTCCAGGTGCGGCGGCTTGAGACCATGATGGTGACACTCGGTGGAATCGGGCACTTCATTCTCATCCGAATAATCTAATTTGGGTAAGCCTGAAATTCAGGCTTAGCAGCCCCTCGGGGCTTCTAAAGAGCGTGTGTGAGAACCGAATAAACATATCCACGAAAGGTCCGTGGAACCGCAGGTCCCTCCGCTCCGCTACGCTGCGGTCGGGATGACAAAGGGGAGAGACACCTTCCATTTGCGATTAGTTGCTGGTGCGGTCATCCCCCGTGGGTCGGCGAAGCCGGTGGACGACTGATACAAAACCGGGTCTCTCCGCAGCTTGTAAAGCCGATGCCCACCGAGACATGGATTGTTCACCCCTATTGCTTTCCCAAAGGGCTCAACTTGTCCTCGCGGGTCAATTGCCCGACACGCCTTGATCTTCTACATGTGAAGATGATATAGAGATACCTGTAGAAGGGTTAGGTATGAAGACCGAAGGCAAGTTTGATCTCCCGCAGGGCACTCTCGATCTGCTCATCATTAGGGTCGTCGCTCTTGGCCCTATTCACGGCTATGCGATTGCCCAGAGAATTCAGCAAATGTCTCGCGAGGCTCTGCAGATCCAGCAGGGATCGCTCTATCCGGCGCTTCATCGCCTCGAATATAAGAGGCTACTAACTGCCAAATGGCAACTGTCGGAGACTGGCCGCGAGGCAAAGTTCTATGAGCTCAGCGCCAGAGGCCGAGCGCATCTGAAATCCGAAACCGAAAGCTGGAAGCGCCTTACGAATGTCGTTGACCTGATTCTCAAGGGAACGCTGGAGGGCGCCTCATGAGCTGGTTGCTTAGGCTCCTTTCCAGACAGAGGACGGAAATTGATTTGGACAAGGAATTACGATTTCACTTCGAATCGCAGGTCGCTGATAAAGTGCGTTCCGGTATTTCAGAGCTCGAAGCTCGCCGGCTAACACGACTGGAGTTCGGCGGCATTGACCAAATCAAGGAAGATTGCCGCGAGAGCCGAGGCACATTGTGGATCGAATCGATCGTGCAGGACGTTCGCTTCGCTTTCCGCACGCTACGCAAATCGCCATGCTTCACCGCCGTTGCCGTCCTCACTCTCGCTCTCGGCATCGGCGCCAATGCGGCGATTTTCAGTTTTGTGAATGCCGTTTTACTTCATCCTCTCCCCTATCCACGTCCGGAGCGAATCGTCAGCGTGTGGGAAAAGAATCCGGGCGGATTCAGCAATCAAATTTCGACTCTGAATCTCCTCGATTGGGAGCGTCAGAATCGCTGTTTTGAGTTTCTCTCGGCCATCGCCTGGGACACGGTGGCCTTGACTGGCTCTGGCAGACCTGAGGAGCTTAATGTTCACCGAGTCTCGGCATCCTATTTCAAGATGCTGGGTGTGGATGCGACGCTGGGACGCACCTTTGCCAAAAACGAAGACGAGGTTGGCAACGATCTGGAAGTAGTGCTCTCGAACCGCATTTGGCAGAGCCGGTTTGGCGGCGACCCGAAAGTTGTCGGCCGCAAGATCACGTTGGATGCAAAAGATTACACGATCATTGGTGTGCTTCCGGCGAACAGTGAATTCGACCGGACCTGGGGCGTAATGTGGTTGCCTCTCGCTTTCACACCCGTGAACATGACACGCAATTATCACTGGCTTTTTGCCATAGCTCGCCTTGAGCCCGGCGTCACTCTGAAGCAGGCCCGCGACCAAATGGATACGATCGGAGGGCGCATTGCTGCCCTGTACCCGGATTCGAATAAGGGTTGGGGCGTAACGGTCAATCCTTATATCGATGAGGTGGTTCAGCCGGAACTCCGCCGCTCGCTTTGGGTGCTGCTCGCAGCAGTGGGAGCCGTGCTGCTGATCGGGTGCGCTAATCTGGCCAATCTGACGCTCGCGCGGGGTACGGACCGCGAACACGAGATCGCGATTCGTTCGGCCTTGGGCGCGAGCCGCCTCCGACTGATCCGGCAGTTGCTTACTGAAAACATATTTCTCGGAATCGCCGGTGGCGCGGCTGGTCTTGCACTGGGCTACGCATCGATGCGTGGAATCAAACTGTGGTTGCCGCCTGACATGCTGCCACCGCAAGCCAACGTCCGCATGGACTACGGCGTATTGCTTTTCACGATGGTCACCGGAATCCTCACGGGAATCCTTTTCGGCCTAGTGCCGGCACTCAGCGGCACGCGGCCCGATCTTACCGGATCACTGAAGGAAGGTGGACGAACGACTGCCGGGCTCACGCGGCATCGGATGAGGACAACCCTGGTGGTTGCCGAAGTGGCGCTGTCATTTGTATTGCTCGCGGGCGCCAGCCTACTGATCCGAAGCTTCAACAGGCTTGCAAGCCTCAACCCGGGCGTGGATACAGCCAATGTTCTTGCGATGGATCTTCCAATGCCGCTGACAGAATTCACGAACGGCACGACACTGACAAACTATCTTAGGGAAGTAACCCAGAAGGTCAGAAGCGTGCCGGGAGTGCGGGACGTCGCCATCACTGATAAACCGCCGATGGAAGGGTTTGCGAACGGCGCGCCCTTCCTGATCGAGGGGCGGGAGTCTCTTCCCTACTCCGAGCGCTCTAGCTGTGGGTTCAAGGTGATAGGGCCGTCGTATTTTGATACGGCTGGTATGAGATTGTTGAAGGGGCGCAACCTTGACGAGAGCGATGTCGCCGGCACCGTGCCTGTTACCGTGATCAATGAAACTATGGCGAAGACTTACTTCAAAGGCGAAGATCCCATCGGTAAGCACATCTTTATTCGGCAGCTGGTGTTCGGGAAGTCAGGTCGCGGCCCGGAAATCCCTTGGCAGGTCGTGGGAGTGGTAAAGGATGAGAAGGTCGGCGGAAAGGTCTTTAGCCTTGGCGAAGAGATTCCTGTCGTCTACGTCACGTTCTATCAGAATCCCGGCATTCGCAATAGCCTGGTAGTTCGTTCCGCCAGGAATCCTTTGCTCTTAACCGGACCGATCGAACAAGCAATCTGGAAAGTGAACAACAATCAGGCGGTGACGAACATTGAAACCTTGGAAGAAATCAAGTCACAATCGGTAGCGCCAGCCCGGCTTCGCACTGCGCTGCTGTCCATCTTCGCCGGCATTGCGCTTTTGCTGGCCGCCATCGGGATCTACGGCGTTGTCTCCTATTCCGTGGCGCGAAGAGTGCATGAAATGGCCATTCGCCTAGCCCTTGGTGCATCACCGGGCGATCTGCTGAAGCTTGTGATCGGAAAGACGATGCTCATCGTTTTGGTTGGACTCGCTGCCGGTGGGGGTGGGGCACTCGCGCTTACAGGTGTGTTGACGAGCTTGCTCTACGATACAAGCCCCACCGACCGTGTGACATGGGTCGCCGCTGGGGCGTTGCTCGCGGCAGTGGCGTTCCTGGCTTGCTATTTTCCAGCCCGGCGCGCCATGCGCGTCGACCCCATGGTCGCCTTGCGGAATGAATAGTTCTTCCTTGCTTCGACGTTTTTCCGCGCATACGGCAGAAAGAGCGATTTCTACATCGCCATGAAGGGCCCGTGCGTGGCGCAGGATGTCTTCAATGGGCTCGCCACGCCGCTCGCTGTAATACGGGTGCTTGTATCGAGGATCAGTCCCATTCCGAGGTGGCGCGGGGCTTACGATTGCGGATGATCTTTTCAAGATCGGCGGCAAATGCGGCATCCATCACCGGCTTATAGCCCAGATCGCTCGAGCGCGCCTCCGCGAGCGCAATAGACTGCGAGATCGAGCGGTGGGCCGTAGCCAGCGGGCGGAGGACGGCCACCTGTGTGGCCCCGGATTCGATGATCACCTCCGTGCCGGCACGAACGCGCGCCATGAGCCGGCCAAAGTCGCGCGCGGCCTCAGCTTCGGAGATGCGTATGGTCGCCATACTCTTGATAATACTCCCTACGGATTGTCCGGTCGGGGGTTCGATCGTGATCAAACCGCGGTGGACAAGAAGTAACGAACGGTATCCGCGATGATCCGCGGAACGTGGTGAACGTCACCAGGTTGCTGATCATCCCTGCGGTTGACGTTGCTGTCGCCCACTACGGTCGTCGCCACGAGGCGACGTAAGGCGCCTGACAACTCCGCCTCGCTCGGGGCTCGCAGCGTATTCCAAGTTGGTGGCTTATCTGGGGGGTGGGTAAGGTCGTCGCTAGGATGTGGGAGCGCCGCGCCTTCTATAAATATCCAGTCAGCCTGATGGCGCTTGTAGACCGCCAGGCTCTGCGACGCGTTCGTCCAATAACCCATTTTGGCCATCGGTTCGTTGCTGAGATAGCGAAGCAGCTGACTTCTGCCTTTGTCTATATCGGGCGCCTTGAATTCAAATATGACTTGTAGGGCAGGCCACAGAGAGCTTTCGTCAGCAAACGCGACGAGATCCGCAAAACCGCATACTGCGTACTTTTGCCCGCGCTCGCGCTTTGTCAGATCGTGGGGGGTGTCAGGAATCGGCCATTCCGGTTTCCAACGAAGCTGGCCTTCGGACCAACCCAACTTTTTTAATTCTCCGATAACCCGTTGACGAACCTTTTCTTCTGGTGCGGTGAACCGTTTTACCCCCGCGCCCTCTTCTCGCTTTGCCGACTTGGACATATCCCTCTCGTCGAACCTTGCTCCATTGACAGGATACCTTGTCCGTGGCGCTACCTTGGGGCACTCGGCCGAGGATAACCCGGTGACAGCATTCCTGTTCACCCTCAAACGCAACCTTTGCTGCAACAGATTAAACGCTACTCGATTCTTTAGTTCAAGGCTATCCATGCCTGCGCTAGGCTACAGCGGGTGATGGGGTGGAGGAAATTGGCGAGCAGACGGGAGGTTCCCTCGATCCAAAAAGTGGCCAGGTATGGAAGACAAAAGGGGCGGGGCGAGATGACAATTCTGCTTGAGCATCGTATTCCGCGTTTCCAGGAGAGGTCCGCGGAACTGCAGATCCCTCGGCTGCGCTCTCCTAATGACAAAGATGCGAGCAGGCCAGGGTTGAGTGCCGCGCCCACGGCGCTCAGATCAGCTTGCGATTGATCCCCAGCCCTTCCGGGCTGGGCTGATGTTTGGACGGCCGGCCCTCCGGGCCT
>JBAVQC010000308.1:0-10114 GCA_049693715.1 Acidobacteriaceae bacterium
GGCGAGGTCACCGGCTCGGGATGACAAAAAGGGGAGGGTTGTTGTAGGGGAGAGGACCGTTTCCAAAGGACAGGGTCATTGTTGGGGTGGGAAGACTCACTAGCAACCGCCCTTTCCTTTGACAACCGCCTTCTCTCGTACACAACCCTCCCCTTGTTTGTCATCCCGACCCGGATTTCCTGCTACGCTGCGCTGGACACGGCTGCGTGTGCGCCTTTCTTTAAGGAAAGGCGCATGAGGTTCGCCAACGCCACCAACATCAACAGGAAATCCGGGGGAGCGAAGCCGAGGGATCTGCGGTTTCACTTCACCTCTCACCGACGTTTCGGCTTAGCCAGTCTCGATGTTCCTGTTGCGGAAGACCAGGTACAGCGGTACACCAGCGAGGATGATGGCTGTTCCCAGCAATGAACTGCGCAGATTGCTGACAAACGAGTAGTAAAGCAAGACACCCGCAGCCACAATGAAAAACACCGGCAACACCGGATACCCCCAACTACGGAACGGCCGTTCCGCAGCCGGAACCCGCCGTCGGTAAAAAAAGATCGTCGTGGTCGTAAGCAGATAAAAAAGCCACTCGGCAAAGATAGCAAGCTCAAACAACTGCTGAAAGCGTCCCACCAGCAGCAACAGGACGGTGCTCAACAACCCCTGCGCCACCAGGGCAGTCGATGGACTTTGAAAACGCGGATGGATATGTGCCATCCATGCCGGAAAAAGCTGGTCACGCGCCGCGGCAAACGGCACCCGGGCGCCGGACATGGTCGTGCCATTGAGCCCCACAAGAATACTGAGCGCCATAGCGACGGAAACCAGAGATGCTCCCCAATGGCCGGATACGACCGACATAGCAACCGCCGCCGGCCGAGCCGAACCGGCGATGCTCGCCGCGGGCAGGATGTACTGAACCGCCGCGTTCGTAGCCATGTACAGCACCCCGACAACACCCACTCCCGCGATCAACGCGATGGGGAGACTCCGCTCCGGGCGCTTCACTTCGCCCGCTACCATGGTCAGGTCATTCCAGCCGTCATAGGCCCATAAAGCCGCGATGAGAGCCACCATGAACCCAGAGAACCCGCCTTGCGCACCAGGAAAAGTAGTAAAGAAATTGCCCAGGCTCCCGTGAGGACTGGCAAAGCAAAAGCCGGTGATCACCACCACCAGTACCACCTTGAGCCAGGTGAAGAACAGCTGAAAGTCCCCCGCCTTCTTGATCCCCAGGTAGTTGAGCCCGGTGATGAGCCAGCAAGCGAAGATGGCGAAAATCTGTGACCACGTGATCAGCAGCGGAGCTCGCAACGCCACGCCGTCGAGCCACGCGAACGCGGGGAAGACCCCCATGACACGAGCCAGGCCGGTAGTGACGCTGGCGATGGACGCCGGCTTGGCGACCGCGAACCAGGTCCACATGTAGAGAAATGCGGGCAGGTCGCCATAAGCGTTACGGAGAAAAACATACTCCCCGCCGGCCCGGGGCATCATCGCGCCCAGCTCCGCATAGGTCATCGCGCCGGACAACGTGAGCAGACCACCCACGATCCAGGCCAGGTAAACCATCCGCCCTGAACCGACGGCGCTCATCATCTCCTGGGGCACAAGGAAAATTCCGCTACCGATAATCGTGCCCACCACGATGGCGGTGGCATGCCAGACCCCCAGCACGCGGGGAAGGTCCGGCGCCAAGGTCGAGCTCGATAAGGCGTGGGTCTGTTTGTGCACTGGGCTGACAAATTGTAATGCCTGCCGTTAAACCGGAGGCGTCGCAACCTTGTCCGCAGGGTGGAAGTATTCATAGATGGCCGCAGCCAGGTGAGGAGCAACGACCGAGGCGAGTGCCTGCAAACTGGCATGCTGCACGCCGCGCAGGCTGCCGAAGTGCGCCACCAGCCGGTTCCGCGTCTGCGGGCCTACGCCAGGAATGGTCAGCAGGTTAGCCTCGCGATCCCGGATCTCTCTTCGCTTGCGGTGGTAAGACACCGCGAAGCGGTGGGACTCATCGCGAATCCTTTGCACCAGGTGCAACACCGGCGATCGCCGGTCCAGCACGATCGGCTCATCCTCCTGCCCGTAGACGTAGATGATTTCCTCTCGCTTGGCTATCGATGCCAGGGGTTGCGTGGTGATGCCCAGCAATTCCAAAGCTTCCGCCGCCGCATGCAACTGTCCCAATCCTCCATCGATCAGGATCAGGCTGGGCATCGCTTTCTGCTCCGCCTGCACCCGCGTATAGCGGCGTCCCACTACTTCGCGCATGGAGGCAAAATCGTCCACGCCTTCGACCGTCTTGATCTGAAACTTGCGGTAGTCGGATTTCTTCATCGCCCCATCTTCCCAAACCACCATGGAAGCGACGGTCTCCGCGCCCTGAATGTGAGAGATATCGAAGCACTCAATGCGCCTGGGGAGATCGGGCAGCGTGAGCAAGTCCTGCAGCGATTCCTCGATCACCTTGCGGGAAGGCTGCAACACCCGGAAACGCTGATCGAAACTCTGCTTGGCATTCTGTCCTGCAAGGTCAACCAGGGAACGCTTCTCTCCCCGGCGGGGCACGCACAACTCCACCTTGTGCTGGGCACGCTCACTCAGCAGTTCCTCGAGAGAATCGCGATCGCCAAAATCGACCGGTATATAAACTGTGCGCGGCACATATTGCTGGTCGATATAAACCTGCTTCAGCAGGGCGGAGAAGAACAGCGAGGCATCAAACGCCTCTCCGAAAGACTGCGATCCCGAGTCCGGCTTTGGTTCGGAGGTGGCTTCAGGAGAGTCGGGCTCTGGCGGAATCTCAGGCAACTCTTCCCAGAAAAACTCCCGCCGGTCGACGATCTTGCCGCCGCGCATATGGAAAAGATTGACCGCCAGCATGCCATTCTCGTGATGGTAACCATAGACATCGGCATCGTCGTTATCCGTGGTCGCCATGCGTTGTCTTTCCTGCACCTGGCTCATGGTGATGAGCAGGTCGCGGTACTTGGCCGCGAGCTCGAACTGCTCTGAGGCAGCGGCCACCTCCATGCGCTGTTCGAGTGAGTTGCTCAGCTCCGTCTGGCGGCCTTCCAGAAACATTTGCGTGTCGCGCACCGCTTCCCGGTATGCCTCGGGAGTGGTGAGGGCCTCGACGCAGGGGCCAAGGCAGCGCTTGATGTAGTACTGCAGACAGGGCCGGGGATGGTAGCGGGATAGATCGACCTTGCAACTGGGCAGCAGAAAGCTGCGATGAATCAGGTCGACCACCCGGTGAGCAAGATTCCCGGGGAAGAACGGACCGTAGTAGGCGCTCCCGTCCTTGCGCAGCCTGCGGGTGACAAACACCTTCGGATAGCGATCGGCCAGGGTCAGCTTGACGTAGGGGTAGGTCTTGTCGTCGCGCAGCAGGATGTTAAACCTTGGCTTACGCTGCTTGATCAGGTTGTTTTCAAGCGCCAGGGCCTCGTGCTCGTTTTCCACCAGGATGTAGTCCACATCCACGGCTTCGCGCATGAGCGAACCCGTCTTGGCATTGGCCTGGGCTCCGTTGAGGATGTAGGAGCGTACCCGGGAGCGAAGATTTTTGGCTTTGCCGACGTAGATCACCTCACCGTCCGCATTCCGGTACAGATACACCCCTGGCCGGGCGGGCAGAGTGCGTATCTTTTCGTGCAGATCCATGAATAGTCCCTAAAACTAAAGTTTAGTCGGTGCCGGGATTGGGCGAAAGTTTGCCATCGGGAAGGTAAAAGTTTCCTTTTTCGGCATTTTTGCATCGCATCTAGTTGCACACTTTGCAGCCTAAGTGATTGCAGAGAAACTGGTAACGGGAATGCGTGATTTTGGCAATCCTCGTGCTACATACGTACGGATGGGCAAAAAGCAGCAAGGACGGGGGCACAGTTCTATATGAATCGATTCAGTAAGGCATCGCAACACACGGTTATCCTCTTGGGGGCTGTATCACTGCTGTTCACAGCCGGCTGCTCCAGCAAAAACTACGTGCGCTCGCAGACCGCTCCGTTGGTGACCAAGACCAACGAGCTGGACGATGCGGTCGCGGCAAACAACCGGTCGATCCAAAGCACCAACGATCGCGCCCAGGCGGGCATCCAGCAAGCTCAGCAATCGGCGAACACGGCTACGCAAAACGCGACTACTGCCACCCAGGCGGCCAACCAGGCGCAGGGCAGCGCAAAGGAAGCCGTCAACCGTGCGGACACCCTGGCGAGCGTTGTAGCCAACCTGGACAACTATAAGCAGGTCGGCACCGTTTCGGTGACCTTCGCCTTTGACAAGAGCGACCTCACCAAGAGCGACAAGGCGCAGTTAGACACTCTCGGAACTCAGCTCGGCTCGACCAGGAGCTACATCCTCGAAGTGACCGGCGGTACGGATTCAGTAGGGAACGCCGACTACAACTACCAGTTGAGCCAACGCCGGGCCGAATCGGTGGTGCAATACCTGGCAGCGAAATACAACGTACCGGCGCACAAGTTCTACCTGATCGGCATCGGCAAGGATCAGGAAGTCGCCACCAACAAGACTGCCGCAGGGCGGGCGCAAAACCGGAGAGTCGAAG
Source organism: Acidobacteriaceae bacterium (assembly GCA_049693715.1). GTDB lineage: Bacteria > Acidobacteriota > Terriglobia > Terriglobales > Acidobacteriaceae > PALSA-350. Next base: position 4,553 of record JBAVQC010000308.1, read on the forward strand.
TGCAGATTCTCTCCAACGCAGCCCAAGCCGGAGCCCCCGCAGTCTCAGAAGTCCGCTAACGCGAAGGGTGGCCCAGGTCTCGCGTTTTGAGACCTGGGATCGTCCTATGTAGTGAACCGCCCTCTACCCTACAATGCGAAGTGGCTTACGTGTTCGGCGCGCACGTCATTGGCGCTGAACAACCGGTAAAACGGGGCTCCTTGCGCCGCAGCTTCCACTGCGGGCCGGCCCTCAGCCTCCTCCCGTTCCACCAGGCAGATAACCCCGACCACCCGCATCCCCGCCTCACGCGCGGCTTCAATCGCCGTTATTGTTGAAGCCCCAGTGGTACAAACGTCATCGACGATGACCACCGGCGCATCCCTTTGCTGAAACCCCTCAATCCGCCGCCCTGTCCCGTGAGCTTTTTCCACCTTGCGCACCAGAAAGCCATCCAGCACCGGTGACCCCGGCGCCTCCAGGGCGTGCCACGCGCTCGCCGCCGCCACGTTGCACACCACCGGATCCGCGCCCAGCGTAAGACCGCCCACCGCCCGCGGCCGCAACTCATGCTGCCGGATCAGATCGAGCACCGCCAAACCGGTCAGGCGCCCACCCTCACCCGTGAGCGTAGTCGTACGGCAATCGATGTAGTAATCACTGGACGCGCCGGAAGACAGTTTGAAATCACCCAGGCGGAACGAGATGCGCGCCAGCATCTTCAGCAAAGCTTCACGATGAGCAAGAGCCATTAGGTGATTTTATCCAGATGGCGAAACCCGCCGGTGGCGAAAAACAGGATGGTGAAGATCGTCCCGTTATACGTAGCGTGAATGAACGTGCTGGCCGCCAGAGACTGGGTCCACAGCCGCACGCCGCAGAGCACCAGGCTCACCGTGAACAGCACCGCCAAAGGCGCCCACGCGTGCGCCAGCTGATCCGCGTGAACCAACGCGAACGCGATGCTGGTCACCGTGCAGGATGCCACCAGGGCCGGAATGCTCCACCGCGGGACTCTCTCCGTATGCGCGCTGTCCTCCCGGTTTTGGCCGCGCAGCCAATCCCAGGCAGAAGCGATCGAAGGCAGCAGGAAGCCACGAAAGGCCAACTCTTCAAACACCGGCGCCATGAAGGTTCCGAACACCGCGACCATCCAGACATCCGCGGGCGTGCGAAAGAAATCGTCAATCGGCAGAGTCTTGGGAATGGGAAGGAAGTTCGACAACAACTGCACTACCAGGCTTAAAGCAATGCCCCCCGCCAGCAAGCGCCCCCAGCGCCCGCGAACGGCGGCGAAGTTCCAATGCAAGGCCTGGGCGAAGGGCCGCTGCCACAGGTAAGTAAAAACCGCCCACACAATGGCGCCCGCAATCAGATACCCAACGGCCATGGTAGGGATCAGCAGCCGTGGCTCGCGGAGCAATTGCTCCGGCGTCTCCCTGCCCAGGGGATGCAAGCTCATGGCGAGGGCGAAAACAGAAAAACTGGTGAGCAGCAACACGATGACGGCTACGGTAAAGAACAGAACCGTGTGACCAAAGTTTGGGATTCGGCGGGGCGGCGGCGGTGGCAGCCCATCGGGTACTTCGGGGGTGGACAGGATCTCCAAATCGTTCGACAAGGGCAGATTCCTATTTGGCCGCACGCCTGCGCGGAACGTGATGGCCGTTGGCTCCGGAAGCGGTAGCCGTAAGAGGCTTTAACTCCTGCGGGGGAAAATAACGCCGGAGAAATTCTCCTGTATACGAGCCGAGTGTAGCAGCTACCTCGGCGGGGGTGCCCTTGGCGACCAGGTTGCCGCCTCCCTCACCGCCTTCCATGCCCAGGTCGAGGATCCAGTCCGCGCTCCGAATCACATCCAGATTGTGTTCGATGATGATCACCGTGTTGCCCAGGTCCGTGAGCCGGTGCAGCACTTCCAGTAGCCGGCGGACGTCGTCGAAATGCAGCCCGGTCGTAGGTTCATCCAGCAGGTAGAGCGTCTTGCCGGTCTGCCGCTTGGAGAGCTCCCGGGCCAGCTTCATCCGCTGCGCCTCTCCTCCTGAGAGCGTGGTCGCAGCCTGCCCCAGGTGGATATAGCCCAGCCCCACATCCACTAGCGTCTCCAGCTTCTGCCGTACCTGGGGAATATCGATCAGCACCGGCAGCGCGTCTTCGATCGCCAGATCGAGCAGGTCGGCGATGGAGTAGCCGTTGAATTTAACCGCCAGGGTTTCCTGATTGTAACGGCGGCCATTACACACCTCGCACAGCACGTAGACATCGGGCAGGAAGTTCATCTCGATGCGGCGCTGGCCCTCGCCCTGGCACGCTTCACACCGGCCCCCGGAGACGTTAAACGAAAACCGCCCCGGTTTGTATCCACGCTCCCGCGACTCCGGCAGGCGCGCAAACAGATCGCGGATGGCAGTGAAGACGCCGGTGTAGGTAGCCGGGTTGGAACGCGGAGTGCGGCCGATTGGGGACTGGTCGATGCGCACGGCCTTATCGATATTCTCGAAACCCTTGATGGCCTTGTGAGGCTCAGGCAATTCGCGCGAGCCATAGAGCTCCCGCGCCAGGGCGCGATAGAGCGTGTCGTTGACCAGGGTGCTCTTACCGGATCCGGAGACACCCGTTACTACGGTCATTACGTTTAGAGGAAATTGCACCGTCAGATTTTTTAAATTATGGCCGCTGGCCCCTTCGACCGTAATCCAGTTGCCCTTGAGCGCGCGTGGCGCCTCGCGGCTGATGGTTTGCAGTTCGCCCGAGAGATACCGTCCGGTCAACGAAATATCCGTGTCCATGATCTCCTGCGGAGTACCGGCAGCAACCACATGTCCACCGAGTTTTCCCGCCCCGGGCCCGAGATCCACCACGTAATCGGCATGACGAATGGTGTCTTCGTCGTGTTCCACCACCAGCACCGTATTACCGAGGTCACGCAGCGATTTGAGCGCTTCGATCAGGCGTTGGTTGTCACGTTGGTGCAAACCGATGGAAGGTTCATCGAGCACATAGAGCACTCCGCGCAGACGCGAACCAATTTGCGTAGCCAGGCGAATGCGTTGTCCTTCGCCGCCGGAAAGAGAAGCGGCATTGCGGTCCAGCGAAAGATAGCTAAGCCCGACCGAGTCCAAAAATTCCAGCCGCTCCACCACCTCGCGCCGCAGCCGCTCGGCGATCAATCCCTCGCGGCGCGAAAACTCGATCGCCCGCGCCGCCGCGAGCGCCTTACGCAGCGGAAGAGATGTGAAATCGGCAATGGACAACGCCCCCACTTTGACCGCAAGTGATTCACGCCGCAGCCGTTTACCCTGGCATGCCGGGCAGACCGTGGCAGACATGTAATTCATCAGCCAATCGCGATAGCTCTCTGACTTCGACTCTTCGAGCGAGTCCCGCAAGTACGTCAGGATGCCGTGGAATCCGGTGCGCGGCGCTTCCTCACGCCCCGGGCCATACAGCAACAGCTTCTGTTGCTTCTCCGTAAGATCCTCAAACGGCTTGCTCAGATCGATCTTGTACCGCTTCGCGGCCAGCTGCAGCAGGCGATTGAGGTACTGCGATCCACCCCCAGGCCCCAGCGCGCCGTCGGTCAGCGGCTTCGACCAGTCGGTAATCACCTTCGCCGCGTCGAAGTCATAAATGCTCCCCAGGCCGTGGCAGTCGGGGCATGCGCCATAAGTGCTATTGAACGAAAAGCTTCGAGGCTCCAACTTGGGGATGTCGAGTCCGCAGTCCGGGCAAGCCATAGAGGACGAATAAAGCTGCTCTTCCTGACCCACAACAGCGGTCAGAACGAGACCGTTGGCCATCTGCAGAGCTTTGGCCACCGAAGTTTCCAGGCGCTTCTCTATCCCCGGTTTGAGGACGACGCGATCGATAACGGCTTCAATGGTGTGCTTCTTGTGACGTTCGAGTTGAATGGAGTCGGCGAGATCACGCATCTCACCGTCGATGCGGGCGCGAAAGCCCTGCTGGTCCAGTTCGTCGAGCAGGTCCTTGAACTCACCTTTGCGGCCGCGCACGATCGGCGCATAGATGATGACGCGTTCCCCGGGAGCCAGCGAAAGAATACGTTCCACGATCTGCTCCGCGGATTGGCGCGAAATCGGTTTGCCGCACTTAGGGCAGTGGGGCACTCCGATCGATGCGTAGAGAAGACGAAGGTAATCGTAGATTTCGGTGATTGTGCCGACAGTGGATCGGGGACTGCGGCTGGTAGTTTTCTGCTCGATGGAGATGGCGGGACTGAGTCCTTCGATGGAATCGACATCGGGGCGCTCGATCTGGTCCAGAAACTGGCGAGCGTAGGCAGAGAGAGTTTCCACGTAGCGGCGTTGGCCTTCGGCATAAATGGTGTCGAACGCCAGCGAAGACTTGCCTGATCCCGAGAGGCCGGTGACCACGGTAAGCGTGTTGCGGGGAATTCGAATATTGATATCGCGGAGATTGTGCTGACGCGCTCCCCGCACGGTGATATGAGTAATGGGCATGAAGGCTTAGGGCTACAGAGCGAATGGCGCGAGTAACACTACATGTATCTTATTCGGCAATAGAAACGAGGGTCAACGCAAGCTGCTGTCTGTCACAATGACACACTGGTCATACGAGCAATAAAAGTGCGCGAACGACGCACGATGGGTGAGCGAAAAAACTTTAAATTGAAGGGCCAATATGGGAATCGACGTAAGTATGTTGATGGTGTTTTGTGCGGCGATCGCCGCTCTCGCGCTGGGTGTAATGCTGGGCTATATGTGCTGCAAGACCCTGTTCGATGTTCTACGTTTCCATGCTCGGCTGTCTCCGGCAGACGGCGCAAAGGCCGAGGCGCAGGTGGTACAGGCTTAACCCGGAGGTCGACCCCGCGACTTTTCGGTTCCAGATCTTTTCCCTCCCCCTCTTTCCCCCGGTCGTAAATCGGCGGCCCTACGGGCCTGTTTCGGTTCTGCGATTTGTTTCGCGTTCTCACGCACACTCTTAGCCCCTGCACCCTACTGCAACGGTGAGTCTTGCTGCACCGGTTGCTGTTGCCCCCGCTGCTGGGCCGCGCGCAACTGCTGCAGCTGCTCGAACAACTGTTGTGGCGTTCTCACCCCCGGAGGTTGCTGCGTCGATCCAGCCGGCGCTTCAGGAGGAGGTGGTGGTGGCGGAGGAGGAGTCTCGACCGCTTCCGATTCGTTGGCGTCGTCGGCATTCGCATTGGCCTGACTTGCAGGCGAGGGAGTGGGAGCTCCGCCCCGCGTGGTGGGGGTAAGAATCAGTTCTCGCGGCGCGCCGTTGGTCAGGTCCCCCAGCAACACCTGATTGTAAGCAGTGCCAGCCAGCAGATCGGCGAGCACATCGCGAGGAGCTCCGGGTCCGAAATTGCCAAATACTCGCTCATCACCGCCCAGGCCTTCGATCTTCATGCCACTATTGCTGGCGACCTGGTGCAGAATGGCGGCGAGGCTGGAATTATCCGCGTGAATCGACAGATTGCCGTCGCCGAAGACGATTTGCGCATCTTTCGCCGGCTGCTGCAGCAGCGAAGGCCCAAGTTCGCTCGACTGTGCCGGTGCCGGTTGCGGAGCGGCTACCGGTTGGGCGGCCGGGGCC
>JBAVQC010000309.1:0-8380 GCA_049693715.1 Acidobacteriaceae bacterium
ACTCAACCCCGGCCCCTTCTGGATACCTCTGACCAAAAAGTAACCTCCGCATGCTACCCGGAAACGAAAAAAAGTCCCCGCCGCCAACACTTAACTCCCGATTGCTGTATCTAATCCACTAGAAAACGATTTCGGCAGGGAGCAGATTTCTCGCGCGTCCGTTTCCTTGTCCGGCAGTTGTCGGTAGTCTACGGCCTTAAACGCGAGCGAAGGACAGTCTTTACCGCTGTCCGGTGTCACACCCGGTCCCTGTCCAAAAATAAGCAATCATCCTGCTTCCCCGGCAGCAATGCCCGGCTTCCCTCAACCCTCCAAGGAGCCACTTATGCCCAAAACAACCGGCCTGCCAACGGCAGGTAAGTTGTAAAGCTGAAAAACAGCCCAAAAAGATCGAAAAAGATCGAATTTTATAAATAACCTCAATCGGCTGCCGAGAAATTATCAGGGATGCGTGACTCCAGAAGGGGGTACATTCAACGGGAAACGGTGCTCCCCCTTGATTCGAAGCGGCAGCCGCTGCGTTGCAAATCGCAAAAAACGTCAAAAAAGACCCAAAAATATCGAATTTTATAAATAACTGCGAGGACTCCCGGTCCGCAACAGCCGTCCACGTACGAAAGATTAAGAAAGCTTAATGCATGTAAACCGGCAAACAACCACGACCTTCCCACAGGCTCCGCGACGACTTGGATTTCCTTTTTCTCCAAGCTCGTTTAACTTCAACTTCAACGAAAAGTGTTACCTACATGCCCGGTACCTTCTGTTACCAACATGCCCGTTCGCACATAGCCGGCTTTGACGGCTTCAGCCGCCGAGGTACGCTTTTCGAGACCTACAGGCAATGCCATTTCTTTCGCACCTGTGTTCGCCTTCAACTCAGTTTGAAAAACGTGATGTCCATTAGACGGAAGCCGGTCCACAGGTCCAACTTGATTTTGTTCGGCCAATCGTATGTTTCAGGGTGCATCGAGAACGGTATGAAGGCTCGGAAGCAAAAACCGCTCTATGCGTCCAATCGTGCTTTGGTAGCCTTCGGGCTCGCCGTTTGTGCGGGCTTGATAGCGATCTACAGCTGGAGAGTTCATCTTCGATCTCAGCGGGAAGGGTGGGCGCAGGAAGAAATTCCTGTCTCGGATTTTCGCACGGTATTGACACAAGTGCGCGAAGGCATGCGCGGGACCGCCGTGGTCTATCAAGCCGAGGCACACGTGAGCTACGTCGCTGGGGGAAGGTATTATTCTCCGTGGCTTCCTATCCTCCAACCGTCCGGCAGCAAGCAATTTCTTCAACTCGAGATAATCAACTTGAAGAAAAAACCCTGTCGTGTGCATTGGGATCAAAAACAGCCTGATCACGCATTCTTGACCTGCGACGGAGCCATTCAACTCCCTTGAAATACCGGTGAGGGAAATGCCGGTGACTACAAGTTCCAGCAAAGTTCCGGTCCCGTCAGGAAGCTGAGAAAGAATCGAAAATCGTGGGAGGGAACGGCTGCCGGGATTGGTGTATCGGACTGGCTCCCGAGAGATCTCAAGCAGGCGTACCGCGGTTTTAAACGCGGTTTACTAGCAATGGACCCTTGTACAACGGTTTCGTAAGCCGTGAGCCAGGTGCGGACGGTGCAATGGCTTCATTACGCAACTGCTGCAGCATCGAGCTTGTGTCGTATGCAAAACCAGCGTGTGATGTTGTAACTGAGACATGCCCATGTCGCTTCCATCGACGCCTTCCACCGTCCACGGCAACGGAACTGTCGAAGCCCGCAACGCTGCTTAATCCAGGCGTGTGGGAATTCCGCAATCTGCGATCGCTGCTTATAGATCTGCTTCGCCTCCTCGGTCATCATCCTGGCTTTGAATGCAATCGTCGCAGCGGGTTCTTCGATGCGTGTAATCTTTCGTCTCCAGCTGGCTGGCGCCTTTTTGGAAGCACACTGATCACGAGACGCGCAGCTGCGGCAGACCGATTTGGCTGTTCTGTATGCGTGTCGACGCACCCCGTTCGTATCGTTGTAGATGGCGAAATACGTTAGCTTCTCTCCAGCCGGGCAAAGATAAACGTCTCGCTCAGCATCATAGGTAAAAGCACTCGCGATAAAGGCTGGACCGCGACCGCAGGCATCGTAATCCGTTGGCCGCCAAGTCTCCTGCCAGGAGCCATAGAAGCTGACTCCAGCAGTCTCCGCCGCCTTTACGGAGGTGTGATTAGTAAAGTCGCCATCGGCCACAATCTGCTTCGGCAAGCACCCCAGCGTCGTCTTGCAGCGATCCAGGGCAGGCTCCAACTGGCGATAGTCAGTCGCGTCGATAGTGGCCTCCACGTTTATCACCAGCCCGTGGGTAGTATCCGTGACCAACTGCACGTTATAGCTCGGCACCGTTCCACCTTCACCGTTTCTCATCACGTGCGCCTGCGGGTCGGTGCTGGAGGCTCTGGCGACAAACTCCTTGGGATCTCGCTTCCTTGTTCGCTGCAGCCGCTCTACCTCACGCACCGCAGACTCCAAACGGCTTTTTCGTTGCCGGGCTGCACGCCGCTGTGCAGCCACCTGACGGCTGGCTCGTTTATCTTCTTCCGCTGCTTGCGCGTTCATCTTCTGCACTTGTTCTCGCGCCAGTGCCAGATGAGCCTCCAGCTTCTCTTTACGCCGAAAAGTGTTGCCACTGGCGTTGGCCTTTATCTTGGTCCCGTCCAGCGTAACTCGCTCCATGGTGATCAGCCCCTCGGCGCTCAACATGCCAAGCACCTGGACAAATAGATCATCTAGTGCCACTTGATGGTCGGAGCGAAATCCGGATAGGGTCCGATAGCTGATCGGTTGGCACCCACAAAGCCACAACGAACCGGATGCAAATACGGCGACAGCTTACCTATTGCAGCAAACTGCTATGTTTAAGCCCATAGCAGTACGACGCTCACCACGTCTCGTCCGATCCAGAAATCAAACGCAGTCTTGTTGTACGGATCCGGGGAGGGAGCATACCACCAGATGGCTTTTCTTCTACCTGAGCTGCTAGCCTGAGCAAAGCATGTTATGCGATAGAGACGAGTTTCTACTAATTATTGAGCGTTGGCGCGAGGATTCTACACCCATCGTATTAATAATGACTGTGTTCGAAGATAAGCCGGAGGAGCCGCTCCTTGGTATCCAGTTGAAAGGTGTCATTGCCGCCAAGGACCCCACTCTACCCGGATTTTGCCTCAAGACTGGCGATGAGCGCGACGCCATGGTTGTCGTCAAAGCCGAAGGTTGGATAATCGCCTATAGCGACGAGGTTCAACCTCTAAACGTCTTCAACCCACCTGATTCGCAGTTTCGAGAGGCTTTCGTGCTTAGCAAGCCCGGAATCTCAATTGCGCTGAGTGCAGCCATCGGTTCTTAAGACATTGGGTTCGTGTACTGTGGGAGATAGGGGGACATACGGCGACTTTGGAGGCTCGGTGCTGAACGACAGCACGCAGGGCCTAATTCATTGATTGATACTCTCCCAGGCGCTTCAGCACGGCAAGGTCGATAGCCAAGGGTTCGGGTGTACCGGTGTTGTTGTTCTGTGGGTTCGCGGCTTTTTGGATGGGCCAGCCATGGCCGGCATCGTGCTACAGGTTTGGGCGATGGACAGGGGAGGATTGAAGCCGGAAACGAGGAGAGTGGCGAGGGCAAGACAGAATAGACCGCCGCCGGCAGAACGCCGGGCATTAGGGCCTGAGAACCTCTCCTGCATTGCCTCCAGGATTGTTACGGTTATTTGCTGATGCGGCAGACGAGCGACGTGAAGGTTGCATGGTCAGTTCCGGGTTGCAGCAATCAGGGCTATGGTCCACGGTGTATCAATGGGGTCTGGTGTTAAGCGGTTCTCCTGAGCGGCTTGCGCCAAGACCTCACTTGGCGCATTATCGGCACAACTGGCCAACCATGATGCCCGCGTGGGCATAACTCAACCAAATGAGCAGATTGAGTGCGCGTGCACAGATTGGACCAGTTATGGCCACGATAACAGGGCAAACTGCTTGATTTTAAATAGCTTCGCTTAACATCGAGGAGCAAGCAGGTTTGGACCGGTTATCGTTAGCGAGTCACTCAGAGAGCGGTCCCGGTGCAACTTATGAATTCCGGATTGTGGGCGAGTGACGGGCCAACCGAAAAGGACTGAGCGATTGCGCGCGAGAGCACAAGGATTTCCATCAGCCGCAAATCATCTCGATTCATTTTCCGGACAGTCATTTTCTTGTCGTTTTATCCGGAAAGTGTGGTATTTTCGATCAAATTATTCCGGCCCGCGGCGACTCCGGTTGATCCAGTCTTCTCGCTTGCGTTTGTGGCCGAGGAAACACCCGGCCTCTCAAGTCACGTAAAGAACAACTAATTGAATGGAAGACAACATCCAGGAAACCCTTGAGATGTCTCACCGTTCGCACCAGGAAGCTTTCTACACTTAGGAGGATCTGATGCATCGAAAAATCATGCTCGGGGGCCGGTGTGCCGTCCTGGTTTTGGGGATTACATTGGCGATTCCCCATATTCTGACCGCGCAAACCACGACTACCGGCGCCATCGATGGGACGGTTGAGGACCAGAGCGGATCGGCCGTCGGCGGCGCGAAGGTCGTGGTACTGAACGAGGGCACGAATGCCGAATTGACCGTGGCTGCCGACCGCGCAGGTTTTTTCATCGCCGGGCAGCTTCAGCCCGGCACGTATGCGGTCACTGTCAGCGACAGCGGGTTCAGCGACTACAAAGCAACCTCGGTAATTGTTGAGGTCGGCAAGACAACCTCTTTGCAGCCAAAGCTCTCGGTTTCCTCGACGGGCGCCACCGTCGAGGTCAGCGGCGCAGCGCCGCTGATCAACACCGAAACGCCGGATTTCTCGAGCAACCTGACGCTGCAGACGATCGACAATTTGCCTATCAACGGGCGGCGCTGGTCCGACCTGACGCTGCTCACTCCGGGGGTCGTCGCCGACTCCAACGGCTTTGGGTTGCTCTCCGTTCGCGGCATCAGCCCGTTGCTCAACAACGTGCAGATCGATGGCGCCGACGACAACCAGGCCTATTTCTCGGAAGAACGCGGCCGGACCCGCGAGGGCTACTCTACCCCGATGGTCGCGGTCCAGGAGTTTCAAGTCAACACCGGGGTCTATTCCGCCGAATATGGCCGCGCCACCGGCGGAGTGATCAACTCCATCACCAAAAGCGGCACCAACCAGATCCACGGCCAACTCTACTTTTATGATCGCGACAACGATTGGGGAGCCAAGAACCCGTTCACCAAACTCGCTACCTTCGACGCTGCCACCGGGACCACTACCACCATCCAGTACAAGCCGAAGGACTGGCGCAAGCAGTGGGGCTTTGGCGCAGGCGGCCCGATTATCAAGGACAAGCTCTTCTGGTTCTATACCTATGACCAGTTTCAGCGGAACTTCCCCGGAACCGCAGTACCCTCCAATCCCGCGGCATTTTTCCAGGCGCCAGACGCGGCGATTCCCGCCCCTTACAGTTGCGCGACCATCCTCTCTTCTTCAGGCAAGACCCAGCCCAGCAACCCCGTAGACGCGCAGGCCTGCGTCTTGCAGACACGCCTCGGCCTGGCCAGCTACGCAGATGCGGTTGCCCTCTATAACTCCGACTTGGGAGCGATTACCACCGCGCTTGGCCCTGTCAATCGCACCGGCAATCAAACTATCAATCTGCCAAAGCTGGATTGGCAGGTCAACGAAAAGAACCACGTCAGCGGCATTTACAACCGTCTGGGTTGGAGGTCGCCCGGCGGCGTGCAGACCCAGGCGACGAACAACTACAGTATCGACGGCTTCGGCAACGACTACGTGAAACTCGACTATGGGCTGGCCAAGCTGGATACAATCCTGACGCCCACCATCGTGAACGAGGTGCGCTATCAGTACGGCCGCGAGTTGGACAACGAAAGCTCTCAGCCGGTGAGCGCCTATAACTCCCAATTTATCGGCGCCAATGCCTATCAGGGCTTTCCCGCCACTATTTCGTTGCAGAGCTCGAACGGCTTCAGCGACAGCGTTCAGTACTACGCCTTCCGCCCCGCATATCCCGATGAGCGCAAGTGGCAGGTTGCCGATACCGTGAGCTGGAACCACGCTCAGCATAGTTTCAAGTTTGGCGGAGACATCGTCCATAACTACGACCAGATCAACAGTCTTGGGCTGGCCGCCTACTCTCCGAATGGCGACTACACTTACACCTATCTCGGAAATTTCTTCGCGGATATCGCCAATCCGAGCGGTACCTGTGGCTCAAATGCGAATGAATACAACACCGGCGCGCTACCCTGCTACTCAAGCTTCGGGCAAAATCTAGGGCAGGGATACTTCCAACTCAACACTACCGACTATGGATTCTTCTTCCAGGACGACTGGAAGATTACTCCCAGGCTCACCCTTGACCTGGGCTTGCGCTACGACTATGAGGCCGTCCCTGGGCCCTATCAGAACCTCATTCAACCGGTAGGCAAGTTTGTGCCGCTTCCCCAGTTTTCTCAGAGGCCGAGCGACAAAAATAACATCGGCCCCCGGGTCGGCTTCGCCTACGATGTTTATGGGACCGGCAAAACGGTTCTTCGTGGCGGCTTCGGCATGTACTACGGACGCATGATCAACGCGGTCATCCTGACTGCTTATTCCCAGACTGGATCACCGGCCGCCCAGATCGCGGTGACCTTCAAGAACAATCAGGGCGGCCCGGCGTTCCCGGGGATTGAGCCGCCTAACTACTCGCCAACCAAGCTTGCGGCGCCGAGCGTGCAGTATTTCTCCAAAAATTTCCAGAACCCCCAGGCCTTGGAGTACGACCTCACCATGCAACAGCAGTTCGGCCCCAGCACCGTCTTCTCTCTCAGCTACCTTGCGGCGTTGAGCCGGGAACTGCCTAACTTTATCGATGTTAACCTGGTGAACACTCCCGCTCCGAATAACAACAGCAATAATGGCTCGGGCTACACTACCGTGAATTACACCGTGACTGGTCAGGGAGGAAAAGCGGCCACCGGCAACTCCTGCGGGCCGCTTCCGTGCGGAGCCACTTATGCGGCTAAGGTCTATAATGGCTATGCGAACACTAACTTCGCGGCGATAACTGAGATAGTCAGCAATATCAATGCCAACTATAACGCGCTCGTGGCCGAAGTCACTAACCAGACCTTCAAGTACGCTAATTTTGACGCTTCCTACACGTTTTCGCACGCGCTGGACTATAACCAAAACCAATCGACGCAGGCCTCCACCAACGTGCCACTCGATCCGAACGCGAGCCTGGCTTCCCAATATGGCAACTCCAACTTCAATGTACCGAACCGGTTTGTAGCCTACGCGACCCTCAAGTATCCGAAGACCTTCACCGGCACTAAGAGTTACTTGTTGGATGGGTGGAACCTGAACCCGTTGGTGCAGCTGCAGAATGGACTGCCTTACTACCTCGCGACCAGTGGCTTTCCCAGCAACGCAGCCGTCAGCTCTGCTTGGAACGGGGCCGGAGGTATCGCCTTTGCTCCCGTCCTTGGCCGCAACACCTTCACTCTGCGCCGCGATGAAGTGTTCGACGTGCGTCTGGAGAAGCAGACTCAGTTCCTCGAAAAGTACACGCTGCAGTTGCTTGGCGAGTGCTTCAATGTCTTCAACCACCAAAACTACACTGGCGTGAACAGCACTGGGTATACCTTCGGCGGCTCGACCTCGGGCGTAACCACCAGCGGGTATGCGGGGCCGCAGACTTACTCCACGCAGCTACAGTACAACAACTCTTTCGGGACGTATACCAACTCCAACAGCAACTACGCCTATAGTCCCCGCCAGATCCAGATAGCCGTTCGCTTATCGTTTTAAGAATGCCGTCAAAAGCCTTGGAATTTAGTCGTCAGAATTTAGTCGTCAGAATTTACTCGTCTAAAGATTTGTGGTAAAGATTTGTGGTCGAAAGATTTGTGGTCAAGATTTGTGGTCGAAGATTTGTGGTCGGAAGATTTGTGGTCGGACGGAACTGGAACTTTGCTCGAAGTGGTGAACCGGCCACCACTTTTCTGAAGTTTTAGCGCTCCGCATCGCCAGCACAACATGAACGCATTTTCACCTTTGCAGAATCTGCGGCAGGTGTACCTCAGCGCAGGGGAGACGGAAGCGAGGTTGACCGACATTCGCCAACGCACGCATACCGGCCGGCCTCAGCGCACTGAGGAATTTATTCAGGATCTGGAGAAGGTAACGCAGCGCCGGATAGCGCGTCCCCGGATTTTCAGAGCCCGTGGTTGGCTGGCCCATGCCAATAACCAGTCCTCCCTTTTACCAGCAATTATCCAGCTCAGTATTCCGGTTGATCGCAAGCCCGTCCCTACGGCCGACGACGCTGAGTTTAATG
>JBAVQC010000310.1:0-22020 GCA_049693715.1 Acidobacteriaceae bacterium
TATGCCGTGTATGCGTCCGGGCCAAGGTAACCATTGGGCCAGATCATGCCGTCGCGCAAGATCAGTAACAGTTGATAATTCTTCAGCTGGCTAGCTGAGATCTGATCGTAGCTGATGGTGTAGTCAATCGGGATATCCAGGTCTTTGAAAACCTTATCCAGGCTCACCCGAATGTAATCGGGATTGTGAAATCGGTCCCCAATGAGCGCCAGGGCGCGCGGCTTTCCGTTGCCCCGGGCAGATTGCGACTGCGCCGTCGTGCCGGTGCCCAAACCCAGCAATCCCGCGCCGGCCACGATACCGGCATTCTGAACCAGGGCTCGTCTCGATAAATTCGTGCGAAATAATTTCATAAGGCTCCCTTTAAGTCGCGGCGTTCCGCCGGTTGCTTTGCACTATTGGGCCGGTACAAACAGGATGCACACTGGGGCTCCCACATCGACCACCTGCCCCGTGGGCTTCAATTTACCGTCTGCCTGGTCGATGGAAAACACCACCATCTCATCGCTCTTCTGGTTTGCTGCTACCAGGTACTTCCCAGTCGGATCAATGGCGAAATTCCTGGGAATGTTTCCTTGCGTGGGTACGTCTTGAACCGCCGTCAACGTCCCCTTGGCCGGGTCGATCGAAAATACGGTGATGCTATCGTGTCCTCGATTGGAGGCATACAGAAACTTCCCCGACCGGCCCACCCCTATCTCGGCCGAGTTGTCTTCACCCTTGAAGTCAGCAGGCAACGTGGAAACCGTCTGTAATGGCGTCAGCGCACCCTTGCCCGAATCGTAAGCAAAGACCGCAACGCTTGACCCCATCTCGCAGACTACGTAAGCGAACTTCGCACCGCGCCCAAAGGTGAAATGCCGCGGTCCTAAACCAGGTTTCACCAAGGCGGAAGGTGGATCGTTGGGAGCAAACGTACCTTTTGCTGCATCGACCCGGTATATCTTGATCTGATCCGTGCCCAGATCCGGCACGAACAGAAAGCGATTGTCCGGCGAAAGCACAACCGCGTGAGCATGAGGTCCCTTTTGACGAGCAGGGTTTACGCTGGAACCGGTGTGTTGATCGAAGCCCGTCCTTTCACCAATGCTGCCGTCCGCTTTGATCGCGAAGGACGCGACACTCCCGCTTCCGTAGTTGGCGACGAAGAGCATCTTGCCGGTCTTGTCTACCACCAGGTGGCACGGCCCGCCCCCGCCCGAATCAACCTTGTTGAGAAACGCAAGGGCGCCGGTTTTCGAGTCGATGGAGTAGCTGCTGATCGACCCGTTTGTCTTGTAGCTGTTGGCTCCACGTTCCTGGCCCAATTCCGTCACGGCATAGAGAAAGCGATGCTGGGGATCGGTGATCAGAAAGGAAGGATTCACGATCTCGGCCGCCAGACCCGTCGCTGTAAGCTGGCCTGTCTTAGGATCGAAACGGTAGCCGTAGATGCCCTTGCTCTTGCCGGCCGTATAAGTGCCCACATACACGAAGTAGGAGCTGGCCGCCGCCCTTGCCTGCGCAGCCAGGGCTCGTGGCATGCCTGCCAAGGCTAATGCAAAAAATGTAAAAAGTATCCCGCCCACCCACGTTCTAACCACGGGCCCTCGCTTATGCGCCATCGATTCTCCTCTTCATGCCCTTTGCATTCCGGGGTCCTATGTCCCCACTCTTTCTAGACCGAGGCAGCGCGGAACGCAAGAGATTCTTGCCTTAGCGTAGACACATACGCGTTCATGTTTGTTTCAACAGCCAGCGCACGGCGTTCTTCTGCAACGTTTCGTACTCCGGATTCCACAACGACGTGATCACGTGTCCTGGAGCCAGGTAACACACACGGCCTTTGCCGTAATCGTATGCCCATCCCGCCGCGGAGGAAGTTCCCAAGTCTTTGAAGGTAAGGCCATCCTCATTGATGCTTTGCAACAGCAGGTATTTCGGGTCCTTCTGGTAGGCCATAAAATGCTGCTCGTCGGTGACCACGAAATCGTTGACGCCGCGGGTGATCGGATGTTCTCGATTCACAACTTTCACTTTGAAAGGGCGTAGGGGCGGGTGCTGTTCGGTGACCGCTCCGAGGACGTCGCGGAAATCATCGTTGTGCGGGCTGATATAGGTGACGTTGTGGTAAAAGAGGACACCGCCGCCGTTGGTAACGAACGCTTTTACCGCTTTGCCTTGTTCCGCCGTAATCCAGTAGAACGGCTCGGTCTCGATCTTCGCCAGAGGCGGTTGGCTAACGATAGAGGTAATGGGAGGGGTGGGAGCCCCGGGAGGCCCGGCCACATAGCCGCCGGGCCAAAGCATCCCATCACGAAGTATGATCAGCAGCTTATAGCCCTTCAACTCCTCGGCGTTCAGCAGTTCCACCTCGTCGCGGAAGTCGATGGAGATTCCCAGGTCCTTGACCAGCGTCTTACGCAACGCTGTGCGAATGTAGTCGCTGTTGTGGTAGCGGTCACCAATCAAGGCAAACGCCGTAGCCTTCTTCGCGGCAGACGCGCGCGCCGCCGCCGGAAGCAACGCCGACGCTGCGATGCCCGAGAGTACATTGCGACGCGTGATCTGCTGCTTCATGACGTCCTCAAAATACAATCTTGGCGGCGATTTGCATCACGCGGCTGCTGCTGGAAGAGGTGATGCGTCCAAACGCCGAACTGCTGAACGAGTTGTTCGGATTGAGAAGATTGGTGTGATTCAGCACGTTGAACACTTCCCAACGAAGCTCCACCCGTTTGTCTTCGTGGATGGGAATGTTCTTGAACAGGCCGCCGTCGAAGTTTTCGACTCCGGGTCCATAGATCGTGTTACGCCCGCTGGTGCCAAAGGTTCCCAACGCGGGCAGTGAAAACGCGCTGGTGTTGAAATACTTGGCGATTTTGCTCTTCCTGGAATTGCCGTTATAAACGGCGACGGGGCCATTTACGTTCGCGTGATCCTCAGCGACCCCAATCAAGCTTCGATCGACACCGGCGAGCACGCTGAGCGGCAAGCCACTTTGTAAAGTGACAATCCCATCCAGTTGCCAGCCCCCGGTGAGCGCCTTGACAAAGCCGTTGCCGGAGGTCGCGCCAGGGATCTGGTAGAGGAACGAGGTCACAAAGCGATTCTTGACATCAAAGTCGGAAGGCCCGTAATCGAGGTTGAAGTCATTCGGATCGCGTGCCTGGTTGCCCAATCCACTATTGCCGTCGTTGGAAGCGATATCCAGGGATTTTGCGTACACATAGGATCCGAGCAGGGTGAAACCTTTGGTTAAGCGACGATTCCAGTTGATCTGAAAAGCGTTGTAGTTCGATGGTCCGGCAGAAAGGTCTTCGGTAATGGTCTGGAAATCGGTGTTGAGGCGGCGCGAGTTTATGTTGCCGGTCGTGGATGCGCCAGGAATGTAAACGCCTGGGTTCGCCTCTTCCAAAAGGAGCAGATGTGTCCCCTTGCTACCTAGATACGCAGCGGTGATTACGATCTGCTTCCACACTTCTCGTTGCACGGTAAAATTCCACTGCTGGATGTACCCGGTGGTGAAATTGGGGGCAACCGTGTTCTCCGTTATGGGCAGATAGAAGACTCTTGACGCCCGATCGGCCGCGGTCTTCGGCGGAACGTAGTTCAGCAGCAACTGCTGCGTCTCCTGGGCATGGGCATAGGGGTTCGACAATTGAACACCAAAGGTCGTTTCTCCATAGGAGAACGGTTGATTGAGTTGGTTAGTGTTCAGAGCAACCGGCCTTAAGGTGTCAGAGAAAATGCCATACGCGCCGCGAATACTCATTTTTCCATTGCCCCTCGGGTCGTAGGCAAAACCAATGCGGGGGGCCAGCCTGTCGTATCGGTCGGGGGTGACTCCGGGTCCAATTCCGGGATCACCGGGAAATACTGCACCGAGGGGCGCGAGGGGATAGACGATCGATTGCTGGCCCGGACGGTACGCGCCGTCATGACCGAATCTGTCTCTGGTGGTAATGTATGGTTCCCAACGCAGGCCCAGGTTGAGTGTCAGTCGATGGGTCGCTCGCCAATCATCTTGAAAGTAAAGGAAGGGCGTGTACTTGTATTGCTCAGAAAACAGCGGAGTGTTCTGAAAGACGCTGTTCGCCGCTCCCAGAAAGAAGTCAGCATAGCCGTCTCCATAGGGCCCGGATAGAGTGCCGCTGAACGAATAATCCGTGGAGAATTGGAAAAATTCCCTGCCGTAACGTCGTTCGTAGGCGTATTCGCCACCAAACTGCAGCAGATGGTTGTTTATCGAATAGCTCACCGTATCAATGGCTTGGTAGTTCATCATGTAGCTGCGAAAGTTGGTTGGCACCCTGAGGGCGAGTCCGTTGGTGACCGCGACCGCCCAGTCGGTCGGGATACTCGGGGGCGCCAGCGGTATGCAAGACACACAGCCGAGCCCTGCCCAATTCGCCGGGCTTGTGATTTGCGGCGAGCGGATAAAGGTGTTTCTTGCCACCAGGAATGTTGCCAGGTTAAGCACCCTGGGCGAGAACGTATGGGTCTCGTTGATCACTCCATTGTGTGTCGGCCAGTCATTGTTCGAATTGAAGGCGGGAAGGCCGGCGTTCTGGGCATTGAAGGTGTCATCGAAGAAATAGCGGACACTCACCTTGTCGTTGCTGGAGATCGACTGATCGAGCTTCGCAATAAGCTGGTTCTCCCTTGTCGGCAGGGCAAGATTGAAGCCATACGTATTACCTGGCCGGTTGGGCAAGGGAAGAAAGGCGTTGGTAAAAGCCTGGCCCACGGGGTCGAGTAGAGCAGCGGGAATGATGGCGCCGGGAAAGGGGGTTCCCGTCGGATTGGTCGGCGTGACCGTGCCCGGAGCAGCTACGGTAATCGGTTTGCCGGCCACCAGCGTTTGCGAGAAGTTACCCGACCGTTCGAGCGCAGTGGGAACAATGGTGGAAGAGACCGTACTCCCAAGCGTCTGCCGGGTCAGTTCGGCGCCTACGAAAAAGAACGATCGATCTCTCCCATTGTAGTGCGGCAGCACAATAGGTCCGCCGATGGCTCCACCAAACTGGTTGCGGTGGAGGGGGGAGACCTCAGTGGCAAAGTAGTCTCGCGCGTCCGCAAAATCGTTGCGAAGAAACTCGTAGACTGTGCCATGCACTTTGTTGGTTCCAGACTTGGTAATCATATTGATCACGGCGCCGGCGTCCCGGCCATAAATCGCGCTATAGCTGTTTTGCAGGATGGAGAATTCCTGCAACAGCTCGGGGTTCGGAAAGGCGGCCGGCACGTTGTTGTACAGGTCCATATTCAGGCCGCCATCGAGGTTGTAGGCCGATTGGTTTGGACGTGCCCCATTCACACTAAATACCAGGCCTGTGTTGAGAGCGATACCGCTGGCTGCCGAACCGCTGGGCGCGGGAACGGCACCCGGCAGCAACGCCTGCAAACTGAGGGCATTGCGGCCGTTCAAGGGAAGTTCTGTGATGCGCGTGGAGTCGACAACATCCTTTACCGCCGAGCTGAAGGTGTCAAGATTGGTGACATTTGCTTCAACAGCAACCACCTGTTGGGTCTGGCCGACTCGCATGGGTAGATCGACTCGGGCGCGCTGATCCACCTGAAGTAGAATTCCCGTGCGTTCAATGGTTTGGAAGCCCGCTGCTGTGCAGGTAATGGAATAGGTCGCAGGAGGCAAATCGGCAATCACGTAATTGCCGGATTCATCCGTATTCGCCTTCTCGGATGTTCCAGTCGCCACATTGGTGGCGGTGATGACGGCAGTGCTGACCAAAGCACCCGTCGGATCGGTCACCGTTCCGAAGATAATGGTTCTCCCTGATTGCCCCCAGAGAGTAGTTAACATAGCCGTCCAGATGGCTGCTAAGGTGCAAATGGTTCTATAGTCTTTCATGAAATCCTCCTCCACCGGCCCCAGGTTCGAATGCGACAGCGACTACGAAATCGTAAGTTCCAGAAGCGTTTCAACCTCGTAGATTGAGAACGCCTCCGTCAAATGGAATATCCGCTCCGGTGAGGAAACTGGCCAGGTCTGAACAGAGGTAGGTCGCCAGTGCTGCCACCTCCTCCGGCCTCGCCATTCTTCCCACGGGTTGTGTCAGTGCGAGTTCGCGCAGCATTTCCGTCTCCCTTCCGGGATAGTTTTGCTTCAGGAATCCATCAACGAAGGGAGTATGTACGCGCGCGGGAGAGATGCAATTGCAGCGGATATTCTTGTCCACAAAATCCTTTGCGACCGAGAACGTCATCGATCGCACGGCGCCCTTACTCATGGAGTAAGCAAAACGGTCTGAGATACCGGCGACCCCGGCTATCGAAGCCAGATTAATAATGACCCCGCCCGATTGGCGCATCATGGTCGAAAGCGCGGCCTGCATACAAAGATAGGTACCTTTGACATTTACCCGGAAGATGCGCTCAAAGTCCTGAATGCTGGTGCTCTCGAGGGTGCCAATATGTGCAATACCTGCGCTGTTGACGAGCGCGTCGATGGCACCCTGCGCGGCCACCGCTGAAAAGATCTGTATAACACTCTCGGGATCGGCTACATCGCATTGCAGTGAACGGCCGCAGCCGCCTGCATGGGTTATTTCTTCGGCTGTTGCCTTGGCCCCTGCGGCGTCGATGTCCAACACCCAAACCTGCGCCTGATGCGCGGCGAGGCCTTTGGCAATCGCCTTGCCGATTCCACTGGCTCCTCCGGTAACGACGGCCACTCTGCCGTTCATATTGAAGTCGCTCAAGGGCACACCAAGGAAATGCGAAACCCTTGTATAGGCTGAGAAAGTGAGATGTCAAGAAATAAAATTACTATTTCACTATTTGAACTATAGGGATTAGCGAACGAAGGTTACCCATTGCAGGGCAGCTTGGAAGAATCAGCTGCGGCTTGACGGTTGGGCAGGGTGTTTGCCACGGAGGGACTTCGCTGAGCTGTGATTTCCAGCAGGGGCTTCCTTTGGGTCCCTGCTACTCCGCTCTTTCTTCTGGGGCCGGTAACCAAGACGCCAGGAGATCTCATGCGCCGCTTTGCAAATTTCCGAAGAGAAGAAAGGTAGCCGCTCTTTGCTTACCCGGGAGATGGGACCCGACACGCTGATGGCGCCCACGACCTGGCCATCAGAGCCGTAAAGGGCCGCGCCAATACATCGCGCCCCGGCGACGGCTTCTTCGTCGTCCAGCGAGAAACCCTGCTCCCGCGTCTGTATCAGGTCTTTTTTCAGTCGCGCAACGCTGGTGAGAGTCCGAGATGTATGGAGATTGAATTGGATCGATGCGAAGATCTCCTCTTTCCTTCGCTCATCGTCCATGTTGGCGAGAATCGCCTTGCCCAGCGACGTGCAATAAAGTGTGCGGCGCATGCCAATCTCGGAGACAAGCCGGAAAGTATGGAAGCTCTCCAGTACGTCCAGGTACAGGACGCTGAAGCCATCCAAGATCGCCAGGTTTACCGTTTCGTCAGTGGTCTTGCGAAGCTTTTCCAATGTAGGGCGAGAGATATTGCAGAGTGTGGCTTGAAAGTTGACACTGCTCCCCAACCGCACCAGCTTGGGTCCCAACATGTAGGTCCCCTCGACGTCACGGAACAGGTAGGCTTCAGCCTCAAGATGGGTCAAAAAGCGATGTACGGTGCTTTTGTTGATTCCCGTCTTCGCGGCAACTTCTTTCAATTGGAGGCCGGCAGGAGACTGGTCGAGCAACTCGAGGACGCGCAGAACCTTTCCGATGACGCCCACCGGAGCAGATTTCGACTTCCTTGTTCGCATGGCGAGTGCTTTCGACTGGAGCCCTTCAACCTCAGGTGATCCAGGCTGCATTTCCAAATACACAATAGAGGAAAAAATGCGTTAGCGATAGCTCTTGTCGTCCATCCGGCGAAGGTCCGCGTCATTCATTACTCCAATGGTCACGATGGCGAAGGTAAAGACCTCGGTCCCCGGTTCTGGACTTGCCGCTCACCGTTCAGGCGTACGCGCATATCGTCTGACGGAACGGCAGACTTCATCGCCCGAAACTGCCTGCCCCGAGGGAAAACCACACCTCGCTGCAGTTACCAGACCACAGTCATTGCGAAACGCTTTAGTCAGGGCGTGCAAGAAGCTCGCCCTTGCGCCCGGCATCCCGGTCCGCTATTCTCTGCTGAATCCCTCCCACTTTTCAAGGAGACCTATGCAACGCCGCTCCTTTCTCAGAACCGCCGCGTCGACGGTGCCGCTTTGGCACTGCACGATTTCGTCGCCATTCTGGAAGTCTTGAGCCGTGCCACTGTGCTGACGGCTGACGAAGGTATGGCTGCCCATGAGCACTCTACGACAGGCTGGTACAGCCTTCCTCCAGAATTCCGGACTTGTGCAGCGCTCTCTCCAAACGCGGTCCTGCTGGAAACGGCCAGGCGGGACGGCGACACGGACCGAAGCCTTCTGTTTCTTGAGCCGTATGATCAACTGACCGCTTGGACGGCCAATGATCTCGAGCAACTTCTTCGGGAAATGGATCAACACCTGTCCGCAGGCGCATTCCTCGCCGGCTTCTTCCATTACGAGTGTGGAGATCACTTTGTCGGAATCGCAGCAGAACCACTCACGTCTTCACCGGCGAAAGAACCGATAGCGTGGCTCGGAGTTTACAAAGCGCCCATTGAGTTCGATCATTCGATGGGAATGATTCGCGGTACTTTCCCACCCACGCGGATGGAGTCTTTACCTCCAGGGGTCCCTCCCTCGATTCAGGTGGGGGACATTGAGATCCATCCGCAGGAATACCTTGCTCGATTTGAGCGCATACAGAGATACCTCCATGCGGGCGACACGTATCAGGTCAACTTAACAGACCGGATCAGCGGAGTAACGGCCTCCCCTCCGTTGGCTATCTATGAGTATTTTCTCAAGCAGCAGCCCGTCCCGTTTGCTGCTCTGATCAATAAAGCTTCGGGAGCATTATTGTCATTCTCTCCTGAACTTTTCTTCCGCACGTCCCAGAGGCAAATCGCCGTTCGCCCGATGAAAGGGACATGGGCGCGGGGCCGAAATCTCGCGGAAGATCGTGAGGCTGCACATCGGCTCGTTCACGACGAGAAAAATCGAAGCGAGCATGTGATGATCGTGGATCTTCTCCGCAATGATTTAGGGCGAATCTGCGAGTTCGGTTCGATCAAACCCGAGAAGCTCTTTCACGCAGAGCGGTACAACACGCTATTCCAAATGACCTCTACCATTTCGGGTACTTTGCGCGCAGATCTCGCGCCTTCCGTTGTACTCAAGAGTCTTTTCCCTTCCGGTTCGATTACGGGCGCGCCGAAACGGCGAACGATGGAAATCATCCGGGAACTAGAGCGTCATCCCCGTGGCGTCTATACGGGGTCCATTGGCTACTTCGGTCCGGGTGGAGAATCGTGTTTCAATGTTGCGATTCGGACGATGGAGTTTACTGGATCGACCTTTTGTTTCGGAGTTGGCAGCGGAATTACCGCCGGTTCGGATGGGAACGAGGAATATGAGGAATGCCGGCTTAAGGCCGCGTTTCTTCATCGCCGGGTCGCACCTTTCTCCCTGATTGAGACGATGCGCGCCGCGGCTGGAATCCCTTTGCTCGATCTTCACATGAAGAGGCTTGCGGAATCAGCGGAATACTTCGACATTCGATATGACGCACCGCAACTACGATATGCGCTGGCGAATGCCGCACAGGAATGCGGCTCCGCCTGCAGCCGCATCCGAGTTGAATTGAATCAGCAGGGTCTCTGGAAGATTACCGCATCACCCTTGCAACCTACACCTTGGACTGGTCGCATCCTCCTCGCCGATGAGCGTATCTCTTCAAAGGATATATTCCATCATCATAAAACCACGAACCGGGAAATCTACGATCGACACCTTGCGTCGGCGCGTGCTGCCGGCTTTGATGAAGTGATGTTTCTGAATGAACATGCGTGTGTAACCGAGTGCGCGATCAGCAATATCTTGCTTCGTCTCCAGGGGAGATGGACAACGCCCGCGCTGGTGTGCGGAGTTCTACCCGGAGTCTACCGAACCACACTCTTGGACTCTCCAGGTTCTGTAATAGAACGCGAACTTCACCTGGAAGACATAAGAGCGGCAGAAAGGATCATCGTCTGCAATGCCATCCACGGTGTGCGACCGGTGAAACAAATTGAGACATCGGCCGGCAATATAATTTGGATTGCTCCCGGCTAATATGGTGTCACAGGACGATAGCCTGGTATCTCGTACCGTTGACCGGCAAGGCCATTTCCCGGGCTGTCCTTGGTTTATCCCTCCTAAGTAGGGCGCCGGCCCGACTGCAAAATAAATCCTAAAAGTCTATGGACGCTTCTGAAAAACCGTACTACTGTGGGAGTAAGAATTCACATGCCAGCGCCGCCTCGTTGTGACGGCCGCTGCCCGGCTCAGCACCGAACCGCGGGTTCCGTGCCGCCGCAACCAGCTTACGGAACGCATGACTGCTGAGGGCCTTTACGGCTGCGTCAGTTCACGGCCTTCGTAAGCTGCTGATAGCTAACAACATTGATACGACCCTTTCCAGTCTGTGCTCCTTCGCTCAGTGAGGAGTCCGCAGAGTGAGCAGAGGATCGCGTGATGAGCAGGAGTGCGCCCAGGCGTCCTCTTACGATAGGCAGTTCTTTGACAACTTGGCATCACAAGGGACCGAACACCGGCCCGGCCGCGGGGGGAAGGCCATCATTCATCGCTGGAAAAGAGCAGTCTTCCCACCCCCTTCCAACTTGAATGGGGGGCTTAAGGCGCATAAGGCGCTTAAGGCGCACACCCCACCCCGCCGAAACCTAGCTGAGAGGACACTTAGTTCGCTTAGTCCGCTTAGTTCGCACTTTTTTAAACAAGTAATCGCACCTGCTTGGCCCGGGGAGATGGCCTTAAAGCCGGTTCGTTTTGACCTCTTAATGTACGGGCTGAAGCCCGTACCCTTCAAAGAAGTTAGTTTTTTCGGCAACCTGTCTAGCCACTCCAGCCGCCGTGGCTTCCACCCGAGAACCCGTTTCGCTTTTGCATTCGAGGCCCCATGCAGCCTCGTCGCGTAATACACCGTATCCTCCCCGGCCATTGCCTTCGCTTGCGCCTCGGTTACATGCGGAGGTGTCGAAGCACCCAGAAAATTGGCGAACGCTGGGAGCCACACACTCTGTGGCGAAGGATCATCGTCGACCAGGTTATACACGCCCGCTTCTGCTGTCAGTGCTGCCACTGTCGCAATCGCGGCGTCGTCGATATGCACAAACGACGACACGCCTTCTCCCTTACCTATAACCGGATACTGCCGCCGCATCACCATGTTCGCCGCGGACTTGCCAGGGTAATACCACGTGTTCGGTCCATAAAAGAATCCATATCGCAGCGCCACACCTTCAATGGCGTTGGAGCTGAACAGCCGCGCTTCCAGTTCCAAATACGTCTGCGCACTCGCGGCCACGCCTGGGCTCGCCTTCACATCCAGCGGAGACGACTCGTCTGCCAGGGTCCCATCCGCCGCCTTCAAAAAGAAGCCGCTCGACTGCTGTAGATACCGTCGCACGCCCGTCGCAATCGCCGCACGAAACAAATTACCCCCGCCTTCAATCCTTAGCTTTCTGTCCCCCGCCGCATATTTCGGCATCTCGCCTAGCTCCTTCGGCAGCGACGTCAGCTCATCGACCACGGCTTCAGCCTTCGACCGCTTCAACGCCGCCTCCACTGCCGCGACATCAAATGCATCTACGATCTCGGCCGAGACTCCCTGGCCCTCCAGGATCTTGGCCCGCGTCTCGCTCGTTGTCATCCCCACCACAGAGTGCCCCTGCTTCAACAACTCCGCAATCAACGGCTCACCAATCGCTCCACTCGCTCCTGCAACAAATACACGCATTATCCGCTCCTCTCAATTCCTCAATTTACAGCCCAGGCGTGGTAAGTCATCCGTCATTGAAATTCCCGAACCCGGCTGGAGCGGCCCAAAAGAACAAAAAAGACCAAATTTTATCGAATTTTACGAAAACGCCGGAGAAGAAGGAGCGGCAGACTGCAGAACTCAGGGTGATGGCGGTGCTTGCTGGAAAACCAGACGGTCCCATCTCTTGCCGTCGGAGAAGGGGGATGCCATGTGGCGAATCGGAACGCTACAAACGGGGCGTTCTCTGAATTATCTCAACGACAGCGACGATAACCGTAAGATGTGCAATTTGTACCTGTCACTGATGGATCGGTTCGACGTGAACTTGGAGCAGTTCGGCGATTCCCAAACGCGTTTGCATCGGCTTTAATCAAAACTTGAGCTAACCAGCTGATTCGGTTCGGCATCCAACCGCAAAGACCGCTGTCGCCGCGTTTCTCACCCCGCGCGAGAGATCTGGGCAATCGGTTGTTTTCATTAACCTTCTTGACAACTTCTGTTGACGGCGCTTAGTTTGATCGGCGCAGTAAATCCCCGGCTCCGGAGTAAACCTTGTGAGATCCAGTGCAGCAAATCCCCTGAGCGCGATTCCCGCGCTTGCCCGTGTCCTCGGAAGTGTCGTTCTCACCATCGCAACCCTCGGCACAGCAGCCATCGCACAACAGACGCCCAACTTTGGTCCCAACGTCATCGTCTTCAACCCCAGCATGCCGGTCAGCCAGATCCAGACCACAGTGGACGCGATCGCTAATCAGCAAGTGAGCAACCAGTTCGGCACGCAGCGCTACGCACTGCTCTTCGAGCCGGGCACTTACGGCACGCCGCAAGTCCCACTCGCCTTCCAGCTCGGCTATTACACCGAGGTCGCAGGCCTGGGCGCGTCGCCCGGTGACGTCATCATCAACGGCCATATCGATGTTTACAATCAGTGCTTCTCGGCCACCAACTGCACGGCGCTGGTCAACTTCTGGCGCTCGCTGGCGAACCTGACGATCAACGTTCAGGGGCTGAGCGGATGCCGCAGTTCAGCCGCCTTCTGGGCCGTCTCCCAGGCCGATCCGATGCGGCGGGTCAGCATCAACGGCGCGAATCTGACCCTGTTTGACTACTGCACCGCCGGTCCGCAGTTCGCGAGCGGGGGCTTCATCGCGGATACACAGACCCAGGGCGGCACTATCATCAACGGCTCTCAGCAGCAGTTTTATGTCCGCAACAGCAACATCGACGGATGGACCAACGGCGTCTGGAACCAGGTCTTCTCGGGTGTGATCGGCGCGCCCGCGCAGAGCTATCCGAATCCAACCTACACCACGTTGGCGAGCACCCCCGCCAGCCGCGAGAGACCCTTCCTCTACCAGGACGCGCAGGGCAACTACAACGTCTTCGTGCCGGCGGTGCAGCGCAACTCGGTTGGCTTGAGCTGGTCTCCTGGCAACACGCCGGGAAAGTCGCTGCCCATCCGCAGCTTCTTCATCGCGAACCCCTCGACCCCGACGCTGGCGATCAATATTGCGCTGGCCGCGGGGCAGAACCTGATCCTCACTCCGGGCGTATACGCGCTGAAAATCCCCATTCTGGTCGAGCGCCCTGACACCATCATCCTCGGTCTCGGTTTCCCGACCCTTGTGCCGCAGACCGGTCAAGCGGCGATCCAAACGCTGGATGTGGGTGGCGTAGAGGTGGCAGGCCTGATCATCGACGCCGGCCCGGTGAACTCGCCGGCGCTGATGGAGATCGGCCTTGGGTTGTTCGGGCTTGGTGGCCTCGTCCCGCACGGGAACGACCCGCCGTTGGTGAGCGACGTCTTCTTTCGCATCGGCGGAGCCACTGCGGGCAAGGCCACCACTAGCCTCCAGGTCAACAGCTCCGACGTCATCCTCGACGATGTTTGGGCGTGGCGCGCCGATCATGGCAACGGCGTGGGTTGGACGCTCAACACCGCCGACCACGGCTTGGTGGTCAATGGTGATCGCGTGACCGCGACCGGCCTGTTCGTCGAGCACTACCAGAAGGAGCAGGTGTTGTGGAACGGGAATGGCGGGGAAACGATCTTCTACCAGAGCGAGCTGCCCTATGATCCGCCCAGCCAAAGCGCCTGGTTGGATGGCAGCGCCAATGGCTATCCGTCCTACGTGGTCTCTAACGACGTGGGCACGCACCAAGCCTACGGTCTGGGCATCTACTCCTTCTTCGAGGAGGGAATCAACATCATCGAAGACAACGCAATGACGGTTCCCGCCAAGCCTGGGGTTACCGTGGATGATGTGGGCAGCGTCTTCCTCAGCGGCAGCGGGCAGATCACGCATGTCATCAACGGTGTGGGCGGGACAGTCAACAGCAACAACGCCGGTACCCTGAGCCCGGTCGTCACCTTTCCATAACTCGGCGTCCCAGTCAGAACGCCGGCGCAGTTCTCAATCAGGGCGACAGCTTCATACTGTTGCCCTGTTTCTTTGGGTGGAGAGGTGACTGGCACGTGTCACCAAAGAACGACTCCCCAGGTTAATGCTGCTGTGGGATTCATATACGGGTTCTCTCATCAGCTCACGCAACCATTTGCCAGCGTCTACACTATCAGTGTGGTCAACCCTGCCGGACCTCCTCCGACTCGGCTCGCCCCGGGAACACCCGAGGACCACCCACTCGTGCAGCAGCCCCTGCAAACCGGCGTCCCCGCACTCACCGCTCCCAACTTCTATATCACTGGCCGCCAGCCGCTCCGCCCCGCAGCCGTACTGCTCGCGATAGTCGCCGCCTTCGGTGCGCTCTCCTTAGTCCTCTATGCCATGAGTCACGCTGGACATGCATATGTCACTTCCGGCCAAAAGGACGATGACGATCCAGACCAGGTCGACACCATCGTCCTCGGCGATCCCGAAAGCGCTCCGGTGCCCGCCCCTCCCGGAGCCCACGTCAGCCCCGTTCACCCCACCATCCTCGTTCGCCTTCCTCGCGTCGGCGACCAGCTGGGCTTCATCCCCAACACCCCCGCCGGCCACCTCCTCTACCAGTGGCTTGCAGCCTTCAATCACGGAAGTTACCCCGCGCTTGCAAATGCTCTGCCCACTGTCGCTCCGGCCTCCGCGACCGCCGCACAGTTGGAACTCCGGCGGCAGACAGGCGGCTTCAGCCTGCTCTCCGCCAAAGAGGTCATGCCGGGCGTCCTCGTATTCCGGCTCCGTGACCAGGCCCCCTCGGCGACCGAGGTCCTCGGCACCCTCCAGGTGCGTCCGAACTCCAGCCCCGTCACCATCGCGAGCTTTAGCCTCCGCGCCGTTCCCTCACCCCGCCCGAAAGCGAACCCCCGATAAGAGCGCTTCCACGGGCGCTTGCGAAAACTCACCACTCACGCCGAAGACGCATCCGATTGGTCGATGACAGATCTTGACCTAAGCCACCTCAAAGAAGCTTCACCGTCTATCCGCTCGCCCACACGCTGTCGCTTCTTGCTATATTCGCTTGCATGAAAATTCTGCTGTTGAGCTTGTGCCTGGTGACCACCGTGCGGGCTACGGCCCAGTCCGTAGTGGTCAGCGACTACGTCCCGCCAAAGCAATCGACCGTCCTCGCTACGACCTTCGTCGATTGGGACTCACTCGTTCCAAACCCTACCTCGGCCGGCCAGGTGCGCCATGTGTTCGACAACCCCACCGTCGCCATGGATAAGCTGGAAGTTCATATCACCACCCTCAATCCAGGCATGGAATCTCACCCTATCCACCGCCATCCCTGGGAAGAAATCCTCCTCGTCAAGGACGGCGACTTCGAGGTCTCCATCAATGGCCGCAAGGAGCACGCCGGCCCGGGGGCCATGGTTTTCCTGGCAGCCAACGATCCGCACAACGCCCGCAACGTCGGCAACCGGCCGGCCACCTACTACGTCATCAACTTCGTCACTGACCTCTCGCACTCCGCATCCGCTAAGTCCGCCACTGAACAGGCCACCCCCGGCAAACTTACCTCCTCCGTGATGGACTGCAACCGTCTGCCCTCAACACCCACGCCCTCCGGCTCCCGCGTCGTCTGTGTCAACTCGCCTACCCTCACCTTCCTCGCTCTTGAAAGTCACATCACGACTCTTAACGTAGGCCAACAGACAGCCGCCAATATCATCGATGCAAACGACGAGATCGTCGTCATCAAATCCGGCCAGGTTGAGGTCACGGTCAACGGCATCGCCTCGCGCATGAATGAAGGCTCGCTCCTCTACTGGGCTCCCAACGACAAGCGGACCCTGCGCAACATAGGATCCACGCCCACCTCGTATCAGGTCATTCGCGTCACCTCGGCCAGATCGCCGAAACCCATCGCCAACTGACGCAAAGCCCGCTTCGAGAAAAGATCGCTACTGACCGCAGTCCTTGGAACTTAGTCATTCGTCTATAGAACAAATGATAAAGCGTGTTACAAGAGCGGTTGGTTCCTTTCCGTACTTACGTCTTGCAGCGATCAGCAGCAGCACCTTCATCGTTTGTTTTGCATGGTGTGTTTGCAGCAGTCTTGTTACGGGGGTGCTGGCGGGCGAGGAGATACCAGCGGTCGGGAGTGCTTTTCTATCGGCCCCGGATGTGTCTCCGCAATTCGGTTATCGGGATTCTCCCATTGCACTCACCTTGCAGGGGCGTTCTCCCGCCGCTCCTGTCGCCCGCACGTATTTCGGTATGCACATACACGATCTTGCTGCGGGCAACTGGACCCCGCCTGCCAAGGTTACGGCGTTTCCTCCGTTCTCGTTTGCTACGTTTCGGTTTTGGGATGTGACGCCATGGGCCGAAATTGAGACGTCTCCAGGGGCTTACAACTGGACCAAGCTCGACGGTACGATAAAAGCTGCGACCGCCAACGGCGTGACGGATTTCGTGTTCACTTTTGGCAATGTGCCTCCGTGGGCTTCGTCCAACGCCACAGGGTCCTGCCACTCGGCACCCGCCGGCAGTTGTTATCCTCCCGCGAAGCTGGCGGACTTCGATACCTTTGCCACCAAACTCGTGCAGCGGTATTGCGGAGTGATTCAGTACTACGAGTCCTGGAATGAGCCCTCGATACCGGAATTCTGGGCTGGAACTCAGGCACAACTGCTCACGTTGACGCAACACATGTACCGCATCGTAAAGGACCCGGCAAACTGCGGGTGTGCGCACAACGTTTGCGCGCCGAGCGGCGGCGCAAACCCAAACAAAGTTTTGCTCCCATCCATTAATACGCCTGCACAAAGCGACGCCCAAGAATGGTTGAAGCAATGGCTGGCGCTTGCTGGTAGACCTTACCCCTACGCAGATATCGCCACCTTTCATGGCTATGGCTACACCGAAAATCCGGAAGCCATTTATTTTGGAGTGGCGTCCATGCGCGCCACCCTGGCACAGTCTGGATTGGGAAATGCTGAATTGTGGAACACGGAGGCAAGTTGGAGCCCGCTCCGAGGCCCAGTGACACAATCGTGGGAAGCATCCTGGTTGATGCGTTACCACATTGTCCAGGCGGCGGCTGGCGTGTCGCGTTTCATCTGGTATGCCTACGACAACTGTGCGTGGGGCACACTCCTGGGTGCGGCATGCGGGGCGACGCCAGATCATTGGGCCGGCATCCGGGCCGCGGGCAACGCTTATCCCGTGGTAGAAAAGTGGCTCACCGGGGCGACTGTCCCGTATTGTGAAGCCCACGTCGATGGCATTTGGGCCTGTAAGCTCACGCGCCCTCATGGTTACGTTGGTTGGGCCGTATGGAATATCAAAGGTACTTCATCCAATCTTCCTGTGCCTGGCTCCTGGAGGCTCGTCCAGTATCGTGATTGGGAAAATCGCAAGCAGCCATTGGGAAAGAGCGTGCCGGTCGACCAGATGCCGGTCCTGCTTGAGAACAAGGACGGCTTCTAAAAACAACTCGCTCCACGCCGACAAGGGGGTATGGGGACACAGGGGAAAATAGGACAGACGGGAACGACCCTAATCGATGCGTTCCTTCTCTGGCGTTTACTCCAACGCGTTTCCATTAGAGTCATTTTCGTCTGTCCTGATTTCTAATGGCGATCGGGGAATCCCGGTGCGAGTACAATCGTATCGAGTCGCCGAAGAGATGGCGCTGATAAGCAACAAGTCCTAAAATAATAGAGTGGGGAAGTCGATGCATTCATCGCGTCGGTCTTATCTTGCAAGCGGAATTCTCCTGTGTCTTCTGCCTTGCACTCTACGAATCAACTGCTCGGCCCAAACTTCCCCTCACGCATCTCTCCCTCTACCTCAGGTGATCCCACAGCCAACCGTTCCCATGCTCGACGAGGGAAAGGGGCTTATTCACCTCGATGTCTCCGTAACGAAAGCAGATGGAGAGTCAGTATTCGGTCTGCATCGCGAAGACTTTGAGCTTCTGGATGAAGATCATCCTCAAAGGATCCTGTCGTTTCACGCGGTCAGTACAAAGCCCTCCGGGCCTGAGCCGCCGGTGCAAGTCATTTTGTTCTTTGACACGTTATGCGGGATCTACCCGTCCTGCATAACGAAAGCGGATGGGTTGCGTGCACAAGCTGGGATTGAGGCATTCGTGAGACAGAATAACGGTCACCTATACCAACCTGTTTCCATTTTCGGAATATCAGACGATGGTTTGTGGACAGTGCCCCATCACGATTCGACCGACGGAAATTCGCTCGCCTCGGATCTGTCATCCGGCAAGAGGATCATCTCAAATCGCCGGCCTGACGCTTTACGCGCTCTAGCCTTCATTGCGACTTTGCAGAGGCGAAAACGCGGCCGTAAAGTCTTGCTTTGGATAGGCCCGGGCTGCGGCAAGGGAACGGGCATATTTCCGGCGAATCATAATGAAGGACAGAAAACCTTCGATTCGAGGTACTGGTTCACTACGTTATTCCGCGAGGCTCGCATATCAATTGATGAGCTCCCGGTGGATCAAGAGGGCCCGTGCGCGCCCAGTTACCAGGCTTATCTGAACGGGCCGCAAACGGTACACGATGCTAACGACAGGTTTCTGTATAAGAGGGTTCTGGCCATCCAAAGCGGCGGGACGGTCGCCAACGATACCAATGATCTTGTAGCGGAGATGAATCGATGCCTGATGAGAGGTCTGGATTTCTACACCCTTTCTTTCGATCCTCCCCTCGCTTCGCAACCTCACGAGTACCACAGTCTGCAAGTAAGAGTAGCCAAGCCGGGACTGGTCGTGCGCACGAACACCGGCTACTACGACGAGCCTTATTATTCTGACCAGCCGAATCCTGCTGCGCAAGGAGTCAAGGGGGCGCTTTTGGAACAAATCCTGACGGGAGCTGACAGTGCAAAAGGAAATGTTTTCGGCGCTTCTCAGCCCGGAGCTGCGCGGGAGATCCCGGAGCAGGATGCGCCCGACCGTGCAGCACAAGACCGCATCTTGGCTCTGGCGAAGAATTACTTGGACAACGCCGTCCGGAAGTTGCCGAACTTCAATGCCACCAGGACGACCGTAGGTTATGAAGACACACCGCTGTTCAACGCCGACAAGATGACGGTCGACTATAAGCCATTGCACGTTGTGGAGAAATCAAAGGCAAAGGTTCTCTACCGAGACGGAAAGGAAGTTGTGGAATCGCAGGGCACTGAACCCGACGAGTCGAGCAACAGCCATCTGATTACTCACGGTACGTTTGGCACTCTGCTGGCGGAGGTGCGGCAAGCGATGGAGACGCCCGGGCGAGTGCAGTGGGTGCGTTGGGAGCGAGGTCCAGAAGGAAGGCGCGCCGTCTTTGGACTCGAGGTTCCGCAAGCGGAATCGAGGAATTTCGAAGGCGGTTGCTGTTTGCCCGATGGAGAAGGAGAGAATCTATTTCGCAGGCAATCCGGGTATCGCGATGAGATTACGATCAATCCCTCGGACGGCACGATTTTCCGCCTCCTCCAGAAATTCAACATGCAGGAGTATGTGCCTATGGACCGTGATGAGGTTATGATCGACTACGGTCCAGTCACGATCGGCGGGAAAACTTATTGGTGTCCCACAAGAAGTGTGTCACTCGCGAGAGGGCGGTCGATCGTCTCGCTGAAAGATTGGGATCAAAGCTTCCTGAGTTACGGTCCCTATTCCACCAAGATTAATGACATGCGTTTTTCGAACTACCATGTGTTCCGGGCGGAGGCTCGCATCTTACCCGGTTTCAAATCGGACGAATGAACGGCGTCTGGATACTGACGCCGTTCGTGGCCAACTCCGGTTTAACGAAAATCCGCCCTAATGTGTGAGCCGCAGAACAGGCGTCGGACGCTATACGCTATGTTAGGATACGACCGTTCTTCAAAATAACGGCCATGTCCTCCTCACGCAGGCAAAAGATCGAGGAACTGTATCGGGCGGCGCGCGATCCGGCCAAGCGCGCCAAAGTACTGGCAGCAGCCGACCCGGAACTGCGCGCCGAAGTCGCAACCCTATTGGCTCAGGATTCCGCAGCGACTGGCAGACCGGGCACTCAAATAGGACCTTACAAGATTGAAGAGCTCCTGGGAGCCGGCGGTATGGGTGAAGTGTTTCGTGCCGTCGATACCAGGCTCAACCGGCCGGTTGCGATCAAGTTCTTGTCCCCGGACCTGGCC
Source organism: Acidobacteriaceae bacterium (assembly GCA_049693715.1). Taxonomy (GTDB): domain Bacteria; phylum Acidobacteriota; class Terriglobia; order Terriglobales; family Acidobacteriaceae; genus PALSA-350. The sequence goes on from JBAVQC010000310.1 coordinate 20,436, forward strand.
TCCGCCGCGGCCCGCCGCCGGTTCCAGCGCGAGGCACAAATGGCCTCCTCGCTGAATCACCCGCACATCCTTACCGTCCACGACGCCGGCGATTTTGAGGACCGGCAATACCTGGTGACCGAGTTCGTGGACGGCGGCACACTTGATTCGTGGGCCAAACAGGAGGAACGCGGTTGGCGCCACACAGTGGAATTGCTGACCGGCGTGGCCGACGGACTGGCAGCCGCACACGCGGCCGGATTCCTGCATCGCGATATCAAGCCTGCCAATATCCTGGTGGCGAAGAATGGCTACGCGAAACTGGCGGATTTTGGTTTGGCGAAGCTGCAGGAGCCACTGGATCCGGGCGCCGCTCGCACTCTCACCGAAGGGGGAACGCGCGTTGGAGAGCTGATGGGGACCATCCCGTACATGTCTCCGGAACAAGCTTCGGGAAAGGTCGTGGATGCGCGAAGCGACATTTTCTCGTTCGGGGTCGTGCTGTACGAAACCCTCACGGGTGAGCGGCCCTTCACGGGCGCCACGGATCTGGAGGTGTTGCAAAAAGTCATCCACACGACGCCACAACCCTTGCCACAAACCTTTCCGTCGCAATTGCGGAGCGTGGTAGAAAAAGCGCTCGAAAGCGATCCTGCGGACCGCTACCAGTCCATGCGGGAACTGGCGGTGGATCTCCGCAGGTTGGTTCGGCAGAAGACAGCCGAGCAGCCTGCTCCCGCGGCGGTTGCGCCGAAAAGATACGCCTGGTTGCCATGGACACTGGTGGCGCTGCTGGTCGCAGCATTCACTGCCTGGATCATTGGCAATCGCCACCCCTCGACAATCCAAGATCCGCTTGCCGGCGCGCAGTTCACAAGGCTGACCGACTTCGAAGGAGCCGAAGCCAACCCTGCCATCTCGCCGGACGGGAAATTTGTGGCCTTCATCTCTGACCGAAGCGGTGCGCCCGACATCTGGCTGATTCAAGCCAATGGTGGCAGCCTCGCGAACCTTACTCAGGGTCGGCTGGGAGATGTACGCGCTCCTCTTCGTGCGATTGGATTTTCAGGGGATGGATCGGAAGTGTGGAGTGCCGGAACAGAAACCAGGAGACTCAGGCTCCTTCCGCTGGTGGGCGGAGCGCCGCACAATTTTTTGGACGAACACGCGGCCGAGGTTGCCTGGTCGCCGGATGGCGCCCGGCTGGTTTATCACACCTTTGAACCCGGCGATTCCGTGTTTGTGGCGGATCACAACGGCGCGAATGAGCGTCAGATCATGAAGAGTGCGCCAGGGTTGCACAACCACTATCAGGTTTGGTCGAAGGATGGAAAGTGGATCTATTTTGTGCACGGCCGGCCCTCCACGCGTGAGATGGACATGTGGCGCATTTCGCCGGAGGGGGGAGCACCGGAACAACTCACTCGCCTTAATACCGATATCGCGTACCCGGCTCCCATCGACGAACGGACGGTACTGTTCATTGCGCACGATGAAAACGGGGGCGGACCATGGTTATGGACGTTCGATGTTGAGAAGCGAACTTCACACCGGGTCGCTCTGGGCTTGGAGCAATTCACTGCTGTGGCAGCCACGGCAGACGGCC
>JBAVQC010000311.1:0-10343 GCA_049693715.1 Acidobacteriaceae bacterium
CCCTAAGGGAGCGCCCCTTTTCTCGCCGAGCCAGTTGCCGGCCGCGGCTTACTGCAGGTTTACGCCAGGAAGAACCCCGGTTCCTTCTACGCGAACGGCGTACAGTTCCGAGGGGTTGATGTCGAGTGCCTTGAGGATCGTGGGAGCTACCTGGGCGGTACCCACTACCGTTTGCACCGTCTTCGCGCGGAACGACGGATTAGACAGAAGCAGGATCACATTGGTGTCGTCATGCGAGAAGCCGCCATGCTCCGACAGCTTCGATTTGCTGCCGGAATACGTAATACCGATGTTCGGGGTCACGATGATGTCAGGTGTCCGCGGATCCACCGTCGGATCGTTGAAGTTGAGAGCAAGCGTCGGGCCATAGTAAATCTGCCCCAGGGCAATTCCTGTAGCCGAGGCGTTGTCTTCGAGAATCTTCACGCTGGCGTCGGTATCGGTTGAGCTCTTCAGCCAGAGCAGAGAAACGTCATCTTCGGTCGGTCCAATGCCGGTCGGGTTGGTGGTGGATTCAGAGGGCGGAATGTAGCCCGCGTTGGAAAGCAGGGTTGCCGGCGATGTCGCATTGATCAGCTGCGAGACGTAGCGGCTGGGATCGATGGGCGACTGGCCGTGCTTGGCGGTGATTACGATCATGGTCGAATCGTAGAGCCCTTGCGACTTCAGTTCGCTCACCCAGGCGCCGATCGAGTCGTCGACGAACTTGATTTCACCCAGCAGCGCCGCCGTGGGTGTGCCGGCGGCATCCAGATATCCGCCTGTTGTGTTGTTGCTGGCTTCGATCAGCTTTTGACCCACACTCACAGCCTGAAAGTTCATGCCGAAGATGGTCGGCACTGCGGTCTTCTTCTGGCCCAGGTGATCCTTGCCGTCGATCTCATTCAAAATCGCGTTCACCTTCAACTGGTCGTAGCACTGGATATTTTGGAAGCTGTTGGTCCAGGCCGTTACGTCGGAACCGGGATCCGGTACTGTGGAGCAGGAGATGCCGGTGGGTGTTTTGACTCCGGGGAGAGCGACTACGTTGGAGTTGATCTCGGGAGCGTAGAAATCGTCGAGGGCGACCGGGCCCAAGCCGCTGGAAACCGAGGCGTAAGCCGGGTGCTTATCAGTCCATGCCGCGTAGCCGCCCGCCTTGTGGATTACGCTGAAGATGCTGTTGGCGCGGACGAAGGCCCACGGAAAAACGGGATTGCAGCCGTTGTTAGGGTCGCGGACAAGCCTCTTGGAGTCGATCGAATTCAGGCCTCCATCGGTCAAGGATGCGCCGGGAGCGCCGCCGTTGAGTTTGGTCTGGTCGATATCGATGCCTTCTTCGTACTCGGTTGTCGTGCCCGTTGGCGCCGCGTATGGCGTGCAAGGGCCGCCCGCGAGACCGTTACCCGTGGTCTTTGCCGGCGCGTCAAGGTTGCGCGCATAGGCCACATCGTAATAAACGCCAGTCAGGGCGGGGCTTCCTCCGGTGACGATGGCGGTCAGGCCGGGGAACGAGTCGGAAGGTTTGGAAGTGCTGGCCGAAACGTAGTTGACGCCGGTCTTAGTCAGGGCAGCAAGTGCCGGGCAATAAGGATCGCCATTATTGACTGTGCTGATCCCTTTGGCGCAGTTCTCGAGATCGACAGAGTGCATGCCGTCGACGCTGACGAGAAGTACTCTCTTGATGGGGCCTTGGCCTAGACTGTCTTGTGCAACTGCGGAAGCTGCTGAGAACGCCGCCGCGAGGGAAAGTACAGCAATTACTGTTTTCATTACTACCTCCGGGATCTATGGTTACTAGATCGCGGAGGTGGTTTGCATTGCACGAAGATGAAAATCCAATGAAAACTCTTATGGCGTTAAGACTCATGCAACAGTGGTGCGTCTGTTATCGCGCACTCTTGCCGCACTCTGCCTCAGCGAGATTTAGACCGGGCGGGAAAGAGCTTGGCGCGCCGGGCTGTCCACTCTGCCGAAGAGAAGAGATCCGGTCCTACGTCGATCAGGCGCGGAATCATGTTGAAGACGGAAACCTGGCCCCACAGCTTTCCCTCGCGGGTGCGAAATCCCTTCTCATTCAAATCGCTGGCGATGTTTGAGAAAGGAAAGTCTTGAACGATCAGGTCCATCATCTGGGTGAGCACCATGCGCTCGCGCGGGTGGAACTCTAACCGTTGGCAATCGTCGGAGATGCGAAGACCATAGGGAATATCTTCGCTGAAGGCGCCCTCGCTGGGCGCTTCCTCGCCGGGCAGCTCGCGCCGCCACTCTAACGACACCAATCGCCATCCCGCGGCCGTTCGCTGCTGCATCAGGGACGGGCTGAATGGCCCGGAAATGACATCGCGTATCCGCTCAAAGTGCGCCATGGAGTAGCCTCGCCTCAGATCAGACTATGTACTTGTGCACGGACATGAGCAATTGACGTGCCAGAGGACGGCGCGGGGAACCAGCTTGCTTTCAGTAATTTCTTGTGAAAGGAGATCTCAACCTTGGCCGGTCCATGTGCGAAATCCAAAAACGCTGTTCACCAGCGGACAGCTGCTGCAGCATTGCAGTGCTTCATTGACCGGTATACCGTTACCCTGCCATGGTGTTTGCCAATCTCGATCTTGCCCGGCGACTTGAGCGTGCCGAAGGGCAGGCGTGCTTTGAGTTCGCGGAATCGCGCCATCGTCTTGATCCCGGGAGTGGGGCTGCCTGGATGCAATCCGCAGGTGCGAACGTCGTCTTCGATGGCGTCGATTCCCCGATTACGCAAACCTTCGGCCTCGGACTCTTTGAGCCGTTGACCCCTGGGGCCCTGGACCAGATCGAACGTTTTTTTCAGGACCGCGGAGCTGCCGTAGCACACGAGGTGAGCCCCCTGGCGGGGATCGCAGCGCTTGACCTGCTGTGCGCGCGAGGCTACCGGCCGATCGAACTCAGCAGTGTCATGTATCGCCCCGTCGACCAGCCCGGCGCCGTAGAAGATAGCGCGGTCACCGCGCGGGTGGCCGCCCCTGCAGAATCCGCACTGTGGGCGGAAGTCAGCGCGCGCGGATGGGCGCATGACAATCCGGACCTGCGCGGCTTTCTTGAACAATTCGGCGCTATCGCCTTTGCCCGTAAGCAGAGCGTGCATTTCATCGCCGAACTGAATGGCCAGCCTGGGGCAGCAGGCGCGCTGAGTCTCCATGATGGGGTCGCGCTCTTCGGCGGCGCGGCCACTGTTCCGGAGATGCGCCGTCATGGTCTACAGGCAGCCCTGCTCGAAGCCCGTACGGGGTATGCCTTCGAACATGGCTACCAGCTCGCCATGATGGTCACCGAGGCGGGCAGCCAGTCTCAGCGCAACGCCGAACGTCAGGGCTTTCGCATTGCCTATACCCGCACCAAGTGGCGTCTCACTTAGCAGCCGAGTGGAGAGATCTGCGGTTTTTCCGGTTCCCACGCAGACCCTTAGCCCGGAGGAGAGGCTGGTGCCTTACTCACCGGGCATGGCTGCAGTTTGCATTCCTGCGCCGGGACGGGAAGCGTCTTCCGTGTTGAACGTACACTCACCGTTTCCTCATCGCCGATATTGAAAACGGGTGTGTCTTTGGGCAGCTTCAGCCGGCCGTCGACCAGGTATGCAACAACCACTCCGCCTGTCACCTCGGGCGCCAGAAAGGACATAGGCAGCAGATACTTCTTGCTCTTGACCAGCGACTCGGCGACACCGTCGACAGGATGACTGCGAGGCATGTTGCCGGGTACCTGCTCAATGACGAATGCGGTCATGTTCAGTTCGGGGTTTTTCTTTCCGTAACTCACCAACGATCGCGCGACCTGTTTCGGGGTCATCAGGCCGACGTCAGCCAGAAAATTACGGTGGATTGCGTGCGGCAGATAGATGTCGAGAACCACACGAGAAAAGTCAGCACAGTTGTGGAACAGAATGTTGAAGTGGCCGACATTGCGCCGATCATTGAAGGTGTTCATGAAGCGCTGGTCTTGCGCCGGCGTGCTGTCCACCTGGAAGCCATGGATTGTCCGGTTATAGGATTCACCTACCAATTCGGTCCACTCGCCTTTGGGAGGCCCCCTATGCCGGTCGCCGGGCGCGAGCGCGAGAAGATGCTTTCTGCGGTACGCATCGCGGAGAGCCACGACCTGTGCCTTGTCCACAATCACAGGTATGTCGCCGGGTGAATCGACCGCGTAGAGATAACCAACCAGCGGAATGGCGAGCCAATCATAGCCATCTATTTTGTGATAGCGGCTGATGACGACGCCATACTCTCCGTCACGACAGGGCCGAAGCATGGTGGGCGTATCGGCGCAAATGTGGTTGAAGTACACGGCCGCGTGACCCGTAGGGTTCACCGCCCCGAATTCACCATAGGGCTCCTCCATCAGGAGAGCCACCGACGCGTGTGCATACGTTGCTGCGCCGGCCAGCACACACAAGAGAAGGATTCGTGCTCGGATAGTCATTCCCCTAGATCTTATATAACTTGCGAGCAAGGTTCGAGAAAGCGTCAACCATAGACTGCGCCACTGGATTCTCAGATGCATCCATGACGCCGGAGTTCTGCATTACGGCAGTAACGAGCCACCATCGCGGTCTTTCGTTGATCACGTCCGTCGGTTGATGATAAGCCTTCGCTCTCCGCTCTCCTGTCTCTCACCTCATTTTTCCCTTGACGTGTACTAGTACACTAGTACATTATTGTTCTGCATGAGAATCCCGCTTCCAGTCCGGCGTCCCTTTGCCTTCCGCCTCGACCTGCACAGCGGCGTACCGCTCTACCGCCAACTCATCGACCAGGTTCAGGCTGCCATTGCTGCCGGCCTTCTGGTCCCAGGCGATCAACTCCCCACCGTCCGCCAGGTCGCCGTAGACCTCGAGATCAACCCGAATACGGTCATGCGGGCTTATCGCGAAATGGAAATCCGCGGCATCCTTGACACCCAGCAGGGCACGGGCACGTTTGTGGCTCAGCAGACCATCGATCGTGACGCACTCGAGCATTCTCGAGGACTGGAGCAGTTGGTCGAGGAGTTTGCTGCCAGAGCCGGTGCCGGCGGCTTCAAACTTGAGGAACTGATGACCGCCCTGAGCGATCGCGTCGCCGAAGGCAAGCAGCCCAGGGCCCTGAAACCAAAAGGAGAGAAACGATGAGCAACACGGGCAGAACCTTAGAGGTGGATATAAGCGGGCCGGGAATCGCAGCCTTCTTAATTTGTCTGGTTGCCGGCTTTGCCGCGACCAGACTGCTTCATTCGCCCGCTCCGCTCCTTGCCGGCATCGCAGCCGGTGTTTATCTCATGTTCTCCATCAAAATTGTGCAGCAGTGGCAGCGCGTCGCCATCCTCCGTTTTGGCCGCTACCGCGGCCTGCGCGGCCCCGGCATCTTCCTCATTGTGCCCGTGATGGACACCCTCAGCCGCTTTGTCGATCAACGCGTTCGGGTAGCGACCGTGACCGCCGAATCCACGCTCACGCGAGACACCGTCCCCGTCAACGTCGACGCGATTATTTTCTGGCTGGTGTGGGACGCCGAAAAATCCATTCTCGAAGTCGAGAACTTCACCGACGCCGTGAATATGAGCGCACAGACCGCGCTCCGTGAATCCATCGGCCGCCATGAACTCGCGCAGATGATCACGGAACGCGAAAGCATGGGCCAGCAACTACAGCTGATCCTCGATGCCAAGACCAATCCCTGGGGCATCACCATTCAATCAGTTGAGATTCGCGACGTCCGCATCCCCCAGGCCCTGGAAAATGCGATGTCTCAGCAGGCCCAGGCGGAACGCGAGCGCCAGGCTCGTCTGATCCTGGGCGATGCCGAAACCCAGGTCTCCATCAAGTTCGCCGAAGCTGCCAGGATCTATGGTGACAACCCCGGCGCCCTGCACTTACGCGCGATGAACATGCTCTACGAAGCCATGAAAGAAAAAGGAGCGATGGTCATCGTCCCTTCCACTGCTGTCGAAACCATGGGCCTGGGCGGAACGCTTGCCACATCGGTTGTTGGCCGCGAACGCTAGCCGGTCCGTAAGAAATGGAGAGTATTCACCATGAAGAGCCTTAACCAATGCATCCTCCTCGCATCCTTGCTGGCCGGCTCGATCGCCGGCTATGGCCAGACTTCCCTGGTTGGCGAGTGGCACGGTACGGACAATAATCTTCCGTTCATCGATCTCAACATCAAACAGGACGCCGGCCAAACCACTGGAAGCGCCGTCTTCTACTTGATCAAACGGAACTCTGACGGTGGCAAACCCTACGTGGGCGGCCAGGCCACCGGCCCCATGGAGAACTTGAATTATGCGCCGGAAAAGCTGATGTTCGATATGCACCGCAGAGACGGCTCGCTGGTCAGCTTCCGTGTAGAAATAGTCGACTCCGCCCACGCGAAGCTATTCCGCACCAGCGACGACGGCCCGGAAGGCACAGGTTTCCCCCTCGTCCGGGTCACGCCGTAACCTGCTTTTCTTAACGCAGACTCCGATTCATTGCGCCTCCCCACCGACCAGGTGGATCGTCCCCAGCAGCCCCGAAGGGACCGGCTTCACCTGGTCCAGATCCTGCATCTGAAAGCGGTCCCCATACTTCGCGATCAGCGGCTTGTAGTCATGCGGCGGCAACGATGCCCACGCATTCATCGCCGTGTTGTACACCTTGATCACAACCTCGTTCTGCCCCTGCTTCAGAAAACCGTCCACGGCCAACCTGTACGGTGGATGCCACAGCGACCCCACACGATGGCCATTGACGAAAACGATGGCCGCTTCGCGTACCGGAGGATCGTACCAAGCTCTCATGCCGGGCCCCTTGCTGACCTCCGGCTTGGCGGTCGGCACGCCGCCTTCCGCCTGAAAAAAAACGGCTCCGCCGGGGACCTTGCTGAGCGTGAACTCTCGCTCATACACAGCCTCGCCGGAATAGAACCTGGTAGCCGGATCGCTCGTCCAATCGGCCGGTACCTCTGCCGGCATTGTTTTGTGGATCCCGGTAAAGGTCACCTTCCATCCGGCGCTGAGATCGGCGATCTGGGCCCCCGGCTGTGGTAAGGCAATTGCGTGCGCAGGCTCATCACTAAAGACAAAAATCGCGGACTCATAAGGAGCGAGGCTCAAAGCGATCGTGGGCCCGGATATGGAAACCGCGGTACCCGTATCGGCATCCCATCGCTGGCCGAACTTGTGCGTGGTCGCGAACGCCGCTTGCCTGCTGACCGAATGGTTCGCTGTATTGGCAACGAAGTAGATGTCCGCATCGGGCAGCTTACGTCGAATAAAACCCACGTCGTCGTTGGCCCGGTCAAGCTTAAAGTCAGCAGGAATCGCTCGGTGCAGCGCATCCGCGAGAGCCGATGGATCAGCAACCAGGGCCGATTTGGACTGGTCAAAAATCTGCCGCGAGAGCGCACTCAAGTCCGGCGCGCTCTCTCCATTTTCGTTCAGCGACGGAGCCCGCCCCACCGCGATGACCTTTCCACCACCAGCAACGTACCGCTGAATGGCAAGCAGGGTTTCGCCGGGGATGCGGTCAGTGGGGGGAATGACCAGAACCGGATAGTGGATGCCGGCTTTTTCGACGGCATCTGCATCGATGTAGTCGGCGTTGTAACCCGCCGAAAGAATCGACGACATGAGCGCGGGCGTGATGAGCTGATCCATCTCCGAGGTTACGCTGACCTTGCCCGGGGAAAACCGTGCCCATGCATCATCCGTGGGCAACAGCACCGCTACCTGGTTGGCAGGTTGGCCTTGGCGGAGAAGGAAGCTGGTGCGCTCGATGTAGCGGGTGACATCGGGCATAACCGGATGCCAGGGATTATGGTCGTTGAACACTGCGGCCGCATACAGCGACCACCCCGGCTCGCCTGCCTGCGGAGGGGAATACGGCCACCCATGGCCGATCACCTGGTTGACCCCAATCAAGAAATGTAAATCCACCTCTGCCTTCATATCCAGGGGCGTCGCGCGGAAGGCGGGGGAGTGAAGCCAGGTAAATGTCTCCGCAGAGGTTACGTTATGGTGGAATAGATGGTTGGCCGAGGTGGCCCAGCGCAGGGTCGAGAAAGCACGCCAGTGGGGGCCCTCGCCCTCAGCCAGATCCACCAGGTTCTGGCTCGATAAACTCACGGCTGGCTCGCCGTACGTCTGCGAGCGGAATTTGGTGAGGTGCGCGTCGGCCCACGCATGAATCTGGGTAAGGTAATTTTCGTCGACCAACTCGGTCAGCGTTTTTCCCCAGTCATGCCGGACCTTTTCCGCTTCCGCGCTACCGCCGGCCACCAGCTCCGGCAGGTGAGGCAGCAGATCGTAACCGCGGCGGCGCTTAAATTCAGCCGGCAGATCGGGCGTCCAGTCCGCGCCATAAGCTTCGAGAGAATCGGAGAAGACTGCATACGGAGGCGCGGAACCAAAGGCCTTCACCAGCGGCTCGCCAACAGCACGCAGATGAGTCGCGACGGCCTGGTGACTGAAAGGGTCCAGAACCCAACCCTCCGCCCCCACGGCAGCCCGTTTCACTTGCTGCCCGGTGTGGCTGGCAATGAACACCAACGCGGTGCGAGGCGCAGTGCTCGGTGGAAAGTCCTTGGTTTGTGCCAGCAATTGTTCCGTCGATGCCGTCCAATGCTGGGGCTCTCCATCCGCCAGGGAAGTGGAAACCACTGATTCGCCTTCCGCCAACTTCACGGCCGGCACGCTCGTGGTTCCCGGTGCGACCGCCAGCTCTGCCACCCGCAGGCATCCCGCAGCTTCAGCCGGCGTGGTGGCCGGGCCGCCGTAGGGCCATCCGCTGCCCAGGGTCACATCCACACGCAGCCCCAGCCGGCGCCCTTCGCTGGCGGCGTAGGCCACGTTATCCAGCATCGGCCCGCTCAGGAACGGCTCGTTCCCCAGGCCTTTAGCCGGGTCATCGACCACCTGCGGATAAACAAAGGCCAACTCGACCCCGCCGATGCCGTCGGCCTTCATTTGTTCCAGTTCGCGCCGGATCTCCCGCTTTTCGACCGCGAGCCCGAACCACCACCACCGCATCATCGGCTTGGCGCCGGCGGGCGGGTTGGCAAAATCCGCCTGCAGCTTCTCGATCGCCGTCTGCGCCTGCGCCAGGCGCAACGGGAGCAAACCCAGCAAAGTCCCAAGAAAAAACGCCTTGAACAGAAATCTTTTGCAAGCGGTCATATAAGTTCGGTACGAGCATACCGCCTTGTTGAAGCGCCCGCCGATGCCGCTACAATGGGATGCATGAGCACTCCCATACAAAAAATTCCCGTACGCCGCATCACCGGCGAAGACAGCAACCTGGGTGAGTACAGCGGCAAGGTCCTCCTCGTCGTCAACGTTGCTTCCAAGTGTGGACTCACCAAGCAATACGAGGCTCTGGAAAAGCTGTATCGTGATTACCGCGACCGCGGCCTGGTCGTGGTCGGTTTTCCCGCCAACGATTTCCGGTCTCAGGAACCCGGCACCAACGAAGAAATCGCCAGCTTTTGCACCAGCAACTTCGGCGTCGACTTTCCTCTCTTTGAAAAAATCACCGTAGTCGGGGAAGGGAAGCACCCGCTCTACAAGGAGCTGATTGCCGCCCAGCCCAAAGCCGTCAGCACCTCAGCCGAGCACTTCAGCGAAAACCTGAAGCGCTACGGAATCGAAACCAACAAGGAGCCGGAGCTTCTCTGGAACTTCGAGAAGTTTGTGGTCGACCGCAGTGGCAACGTCGCTGCCCGCTTCGCCCCCGACACCACCCCCGACGATCCGGCGTTGGTGAAAGCGCTCGAAACCGAGCTAACCAGGCCCAACTAACTCAACCCCTCCCCCGGCAACAATTGTTAGATCTCCGGACGAGGGCAAACCCCTGGATCAAGTCCCAGCCCCCGTTTGACGCCCCCCTTATAATAGAAGAGGCGCGCTATGACCGTTCAACGGCATGGACCTGCTAAGCCGCCCCGGGGAAAAATGACAACAAGCCCTCAACATCCACTACAAAAAATCCTGGAAACCCGCATCGCCATCATCGACGGAGCGATGGGCACCACCATCCGCACTTACGGCATGAAGGAAGCGGACATCCGTGGCGACCGCTTCAAAGACTCGAAAAAAGACCTGCTCAACAACGGAGACCTCTTCTCCCTGACCCAGCCGGCCATGATCTGCGACATCCACCGCCGCTTCCTCGAAGCCGGGGCAGATATCATCGAGACCAACACCTTCGGAGCCACGAGCATCACGCAAAGCGAATTCTTTGTGGAAGACCCCCGCGAGCACGGAGGCCGCAAAGACCCCGGCTTCTACCAGAAAATCATCGAAGACCCGTTCCTCAACGACCTGGCCTGGGAGATCAACGAAAAATCCGCCCAGCAATGCCGCGAATGGGC